>CAZVTK010000020.1:0-45630 GCA_964629765.1 uncultured Mesorhizobium sp. | reverse complement strand
CCGCCGATCCGCATGACGCTGGAACGGGCGCTGGCCTGGATCCAGGACGACGAGCTGGTCGAGGTGACGCCGAAGACCATCCGCCTGCGCAAGCTCTATCTCGACACCCACGAGCGCAAGCGTTTCGAAAAGAGCAAGGTGGCCGGCGCGGCGTAGAGGGCGGCTTCAAAAGCAAGTCATGCCTGTTATTGTTGCTCGCATTGTGCGGGTGGTGACTTGCGAGATGCAGATAGGCTTTCCGCTGGAGTTCATCGTCCGGGGCACCCCGGTGTCCCATCAGGCAAAACGCGCCGAGTCACGGGAGCAGTGGAAAGAACGCGTCCGTGACGCGAGCGCGTCCGTGCTTCCGTCCCCCCATTTCGCGAGCGACGAGCGGCTGGCCGTAACGCTATTCTATTTCCCGCCCGAGACGATGCAGGGCGACGTGGACAACATCGTCAAGCTTGTCCTCGACGCTTGTTGCACCCATATCTATATTGACGACTGGCAGGTCGAGCGCGTCGTCGTACAGAAGTTCGAACCTGAGCATCCGTCAGTATTTCCGTCGCCGTCAGATACGCTGACAAAGGCGATAGAGGGAGAGAAGCCGGTCCTGTACGTTCGCATATCGAACGATCCGCATGAGGATTTACAATGAGTTCCCGTGCACTGGAGCAGACCGTGGTGGACCGGCTGGCAGCGGACCTGAGGGCCGAGGGGTACGAGGTCGTGCGCGACCCTCGTGGGCCGGTGCTCCCCGCGTTCATGGGATCCTACAAACCCGATCTGGTGGCATTCGGGCGAGACGGCAACGTCGCGGTCGAGGTCAAGATGCGCCGTGAGAACTCGAAGCTGGACGTGAGCGGGATCGCGAAGCTGTTCGAGGGAAGAAAGGACTGGGAGTTCAGGGTCTTTTGGGTTCCCGTTTCGGAAGAAGAGGAGCTGTTGCGACCGCAGTCCATCGCAGATATCGGAAGGGCTCTGTCCAATGCGGAAACCCTCACCTCGCAGGAACGTCCGGATGCCGGCTTCCTGCTGGCATGGGCGGTCTTCGAGGCATTGGGGCGAAGGATATTCGCTGATCGCTTTGCCCGTCCGCAGACGCCGGGACGGCTGATCGAGGTAATGGCGAGCGAGGGCGTGCTGACGCCGGATGAAGCCACCCGTCTGAGGTTTCTGGTGCCTTTCAGGAACAGGCTTATCCACGGTGAGCTGGACGTTGGGCTCGATGCAGCAAAGGCGAAGGAATTCCTCGTGATTCTCAGAAGTCTGCTCGAGACGGCAAGTGAACCCGCCTGATCTCTATCCCGTTTTGCTGATCGTCGTGGAGGCGTGTCCAGCCGCCGAAATGGGAGCTGCGCGTTGAATTTCCTGCGTGAAGGATCGGGCAAAGCCGGCACGATCCTGCTCGCCCACGGCGCCGGCGCGCCGATGGATTCGGCCGCGATGAACGCGGCAGCGAAGGCGCTTGCCGGAGCCGGCATCGAAGTCGTGCGCTTCGAGTTCGCCTATATGGCCGCCCGCCGCGACGGCGCGCGCAAGCCGCCGCCGAAAGCGGAAAGGCTGATGGACGAGTATCGCGCGGCGGTCGAGGAACTCGCCGTGCAAGGGCCTCTCGTCATCGGCGGCAAGTCGATGGGCGGGCGCGTGGCCAGCATGGTCGCCGACGAGCTCCATGCCGCCGGCCGCGTCGCCGGGCTCGTCTGCCTCGGCTACCCGTTCCACCCGCCGGGCAAGCCGGAGCAGCTCCGCACCGCGCATCTGGAGGGGCTGAAGACGCCGACGCTGATCGCGCAGGGCACGCGCGACATTTTTGGCACGCGCGAGGAGGTTTCGTCCTATCGCCTGTCCCCGTCCATCGAGCTGCTGTGGCTGGAGGATGGCGACCACGACCTGAAGCCGCGCAAGGCCGTGTCCGGTCTTTCCGCCGCCGACCACATGACGACCATGGCGCGGGCGGTGGCCGCCTTCGCCGCCCGTCTGAGCCAATGACGAGGACGAAGTGAGCCTTCCCGTACCGGCCACCGCAACGGCCCCCGCCTATATCGACATTCCTCTCGGCTCCCACGCCGTCGAATGGGAACGGCAGTCCGACGGCTCGATCCTGATGTCGAACCGGGAGGCGCTGCGTTCCTATCCGCGCGTGCTGACGGAGAGGCTGGCGGCGGGCGCCGCGGCCCATCCCGAACGGCTCTTCCTCGCCGAGCGGGGCTCGGACGGCGAGTGGGCGAAGCTCTACTGGGGCGACGCGCTGCGACAAGTGCTGTCCGTCGCGCAGGCGCTGCTCGATCGCGGCCTGTCGGCGGAACGCCCCGTGGCCATCCTCTCGCCCGGCTCGGTCGCGCACGCGCTGGTCGCGCTCGCCTGCACCCATGCCGGCATTCCCTATTGCCCGGTCTCGCCGGCCTATTCGACGCTGGCGGCGGATTTTTCCCGGCTCGACCATGTGCTCGGCCTGCTGACGCCGGGGCTGGTCTTCGTCGAGGATGCCGCCGAATATGCCCGCGCGCTGGCCGGCACGTCGGTCGCGGGCTTCGAGGTCGTCGCAGCGCGCAATGCCGGTCCGGGCCATACGACGCTGGACGCGCTGCTTTCGGTGACGCCCACGCAGGCGCTGGACGCCGCCCATGCGGCGATCGGCCCCGACGACGTCAACAAGATCCTGTTCACCTCCGGCTCGACCGGCATGCCCAAGGGCGTGATCAACACCCATCGCATGGTCTGCGCCAACGAGCAGATGTTCGCGCAGGCGTTCCCCTCCATCGCCGCGCGCCCGCCCGTGCTGCTCTCCTGGCTGCCCTGGCACCACACCTCGGGCGCCAACATGATCCTGCGCATGACCGTCTATCACGGCGGTACGCTTTATCTCGACGACGGCAGGCCGGTGCCGGCGCTGATGGGCCGCACGCTGCGCAATTTGCGCGAGATCGCGCCGACCGCCTATTTCAGCGCGCCGTCCGCCTTTCACGAGCTGATCCCGGTGCTGCGCGCCGACGCGGCGCTGCGCACGACGTTTTTCCGCGACCTTTCCTTCTTCTTCTATTCGGGCTCCTCCATGCCCGAGCCGCTGATCGCCGCCATGGACGAGCTCGCGGAGGCCACCGTCGGCGCGCGCGTCCCGTTCTTCTCGACCTACGGCGCCACCGAATCCGCGCCGGTCACGCTCGCCGTCAACTGGCCGGAGCCGCGCGGCGGCCTCGCCGGCCTGCCCGTGCCCGGCGCCGAGTTCAGGATGGTTCCGGTCGACGGCAAATGGGAAGCCTGCCAGCGCGGCCCCAACGTCACGCCGGGCTACTGGCGCCAGCCGGAGCTGACGGCGAAGGCGTTCGACGCCGACGGCTTCTACCATTTCGGCGACGCGGTCGCGACGCTCGACCCCGACGACCTGTCGCAGGGCCTGCGCTTCGACGGGCGGCTGGGCGAGAACTTCAAGCTGCTCACCGGCACATGGGTCAGCGTCGGCGCCTTGCGCGACCGGCTGGTCACCGCCGCCTCCCCGTTGATCAGGGACGCCGCCATCACCGGGGAGAACCGCGCGGAGGTCGGCGCGCTCATCTTCCTCGACGCGCTTCAGGCCCGCCGGCTCGCCGGCCTGCCCGACACGGCGAGCGACGGCGAGGCATTCGCGCACCCGGCCGTGCGCGCGCGGCTGCAAGCGGTGCTCGATTCTCTGGCGGCGCAGTCGACCGGCTCCTCCACCTTCGTCGCCCGCGCCGCGGTGATGGCGACCCCGCTCGACCCCGCCGCGGGCGAGCAGACCGACAAGGGCTCGGTCAGCCAGAAGACCGTCTTGAAGACCCGCGCCGCCGAGATCGACGCGCTGCATGACGGACCGGCCGCCGCGCATCATATCGTCGCGGCAACGCGCTGAAACCGGCGAACACGGACCATGGACATCCGCCCTCGATCCAATTACTAAATACGTTAAATGGTTTCGGGAGGAACTCCGATGGCAGATGAGGCGCCGGCGTCGCAGCCCGCATTCAGACCCGCATTCAGGATCACGCTGACCTTCGACCGGCCCGTGGTGTTCGACACCATGGCCGGCCAGCGCGGCTTCTTCCGGGTGGCCGGCAGCAGGATCGAGGGCGAGCGGCTGAGCGGCAAGGTCATCGACGACGGCGGCGACTGGATCGTCTTCCGCCCCGACGGCATCGTCGAGACCGACAGCCGCATGATGATCGAGGCGGCCGACGGCACGCTGGTCTACTGGCGCTCGCGCGGCATCGTGCGGGCGCGTCCGGAGCAGCTCGCCGACTTCAAGGCCGGCAGGCCCATCGACCTGTCGGGCGCCTACTGCCGCTCCGCGCCGTATTTCGACACGCCGGTCGGCCCGCATGACTGGCTGACGAAAGCGCTGTTCGTCGCGACGGGCAGCTTCGGCGAGCGCGGCAGCGTGCTCGAAATCCACGAGATCCTGTGAGGGAGGGGCCCATGGAACCCGGAATGGAACCCAGGCTGGAATTCGCCCTTCAGGTCACCTTGCGCCTCAAGAAACCGCGCCTCGAGATGAAGCCCCTGCCGGTCGGCGGCGCGCGCCTCGGCGTGCAGATCCTCGGCGGCGAGTTCGAAGGGCCGACGCTGAAGGGCGTCGTCGAGCCCGGCGGCGGCGAGTGGCCGCATGTGCGCGAGGACGGCGTCTTCTGCTTCGACGCCCGCTACCACCTGCGCTGCGACGACGGCACCATCGTCATGATCAACAATCGCGGCTATCGCCACGGCTCGCCCGAGGTGATGGAGAAGCTGTGGAGCCTGCGCCCCGGCGATCCCGCGCCGACGGACGCCTATTATCTGCGCTCGCAGACCACCTTCGAGGTGGCGCCGGGCAAGCACGACTGGCTGTCGCGCCATGTCTTCGTCGGCGTCGGCGAGCGGACCGAAACGGGCAACCGCCTGCGTTATTTCAAGGTGCTGTGACGCGCATCGCCCGGCTTGACGCTGGGATAGAAATTTAACACATTAAGAAATCGGGTGCGCGGGAGGAAGCGGCGCATCCCGTCTCAGGGAGGATCAGGAATGGCCTGGAATCAGCATCTCCGGGCGACGGCCGGCGCGTTGGCGCTGATCGCCGCCGCCGCCGTGCCCGCAGCGGCACAGGACACGCCGAAGAATGGCGGCGTGCTGAAATTCGCCACGCAGGGCGAGGCGACGAGCTATGACTGCCATGTCGGCACGTCGATCGCCTCGCAGCAATATCTGGCACCGCACTATTCGACGCTGCTCGCATTCGACACCAACACCTATCCCGAGATCGGCGGCGACCTCGCCAGGGAATGGTCGGTGTCGCCGGACGGGCTCACCTACAGCTTCGTGCTGCACGACAACGTCAGGTTCCACGACGGCTCGGCGCTGACCGCCGACGACGTGAAGGCGAGCTTCGAGCGCATCGCCAATCCGCCGGAGGGCGTCGCCTCGGTGCGGCGCGGCGCCTTCGCCAAGCTCGATTCGATCGCCGTCACCGCGCCCGACAGGATCGAGTTCAGGCTGAAGAGCCCGTCGGCCGCCTTCCTCGCCACGCTGGCGAGCCCGTGGAACTGCATCTATTCGGCCAGGCTGCTCGCCTCCAACCCGGACTATCCGTCCAAGGTGATCATGGGCAGCGGCCCCTTCGTCTTCGACGAATATCAGGCCGGCGCCATGTGGAAGGGCTCGCGCTTCAAGGATTATTTCGTCGCCGGCAAGCCGCATGTCGACGCCTTCGAGGCGACGCTCGTCAGCGGCGAATCGGTCGTCAACTCGATCGCGGGCGGCCAGCTCCACGCCAATTTCCGCCTGATCTCGACGCCACAGATGGAGCGCATCAAGCAGGTGCGCGGCGACACCGTCACCTTCCAGACCGTGCCGTCGACCAGCGTCAACATGGTCGCCGTCAACACGAAGCGCAAGCCGTTCGACGACGCGCGCGTGCGCAAGGCGCTGTCGCTGGCCTTCGACCGCTACGCCGGCGTGCAGGTGCTGGGCGACCAGGCCGGCCAGCGCTGGCCGAACCTGATCTTCCGCCACGGCCATCCCGACGCGCCGGACGAGGCCGCGCTGAAGTCCTATCCCGGCTTCTCCGGCGACATCGAGGCGCAGCGCGCGGAGGCGAGGAAGCTGCTCGCCGAGGCCGGCGCCGGCGACCTCAAGTTCACCTTCCTCAACCGCGCCATCAAGGTGCCGTACGAGCCGCTCGGCATCTTCTTCATCGACCAGTGGCGGCGCATCGGCGTCGAGGTGACGATGGAGGCGGTCGAGACGGGTCCGTGGTCGTCGCGCCTGAAGTCGGGGGATTTCGACGTCGCCATCGACTTCAACGCCCCCTCCTCGGACGACCCGACCGAGGTGCTGGCCCGCTACGTGCCGGGCACCGCGTCCGAATATACGGGCATCCAGGACGACAGACTGGTCGAGCTCTACCGGGCGCAGGACGACACCACCGACCCGGCCGAGCGCGCCAGGCTGGTGAAGGCGTTCGTCGACCGCCATGTCGAGATCGGCTCGATCATCCCGAGCTTCAACCCCGAGCGCACCGTGGTCTTCGACAACAAGGTCAAGGGCTGGAACGTCGCGCCGCCCTTCGTCGTCGGGCTCACGCTCCGCGACGTATGGCTGGACGAATAGGCCCGATCCGCCTCTATCCGACCGGTATGGAAAGGCGGCGCGCGAGCGCCGCTTTTTCGCTTCCCGCCCCCTACGGCGTCGGCAGCGGCGGCGTCTCCTCCGGCGCGTCCTCGCGCACGGTCCTCAATTCGTACCAGAGCGCGTTGAGGATGCCGACGGTCGTCGCGAGTCCGAGACCGAGAACCCAGGAAAAATACCACATGCGACCGCGTCCTTTCGGTTCAGTGGGCCCGTTCAGCACGCCGGTTCAGTATGAATGCCCCGACGTCTCGATGTCCTTCTCGCTCACCTTGCCCCACAGCACCCGGTAGACCCACCCGGTGTAGAGAAGGATGAGCGGCATGAAGATCGCCGTCGCGAACAGCATGTTGCGCAGCGTCAGCCGGCTCGACGAGGCGTCGAACACCATCAGCGAATGATCCGGGTTCGTGCTCGACGGCAGGACGACCGGGAACATGGCGACGCCGACCGTCGTGACGATCATCGCCACGCCGAGCTTGGTGGCGAGGAAGGTCAGCCCTTCCTTGCCCGCCCGGAAGCCGAGCCACGCCAGCAGCGGCGCGGCGATGCCGGCGAGCGGCACCAGCCACAGCACCGGATGCGCGCCGAAATTGGCGAGCCATGCGCCGGGATCCGCCGCCACGGTCTTGCCGAGCGGGTTGGACGGGCCGTCCCACGCATAGGCTGACGTGACCCGGTAGCCGCCCAGCAGGCCCGCCCACACCAGCACGCCGCCGCCGGCGAACAGAGCCGAGGTGGCGAGCGCCGCCTTCGCGCCGATGGCGCGCGCCCGCGCCGGCACCGTACCCTCGGCCTTGAATGTCAGCCACGCCGCGCCGTGCATGACGATCATGGCCAGCGACACCAGCCCGCAATAGAGCGCGGCGGGATTGAGCAGGCCGAACAGCGTGCCCCCGTAGATCGGCCGCAGGTCGGGCGTGAAGTGGAACGGCACGCCGAGCATGGTGTTGCCCACCGCGACGCCGAAGATCAGCGCCGGCACGGCGCTGCCGGTGAACAGCGCCCAATCCCAGCGCCTGCGCCACGCGGCGTCCTCCTTCTTGGACCGGTACTTGAAGGCCACCGGCCGCAGGATCAGCGCCATCAGCACGAGGAACATGGCGAGGTAGAAGCCGGAAAAGCTCAGCGCGTAGAGCGCCGGCCACGCCGCGAAGATGGCGCCGCCGCCGAGGATGAACCAGACCTGGTTGCCCTCCCAGACGGGGCCGATGGTGTTGATGGCGACGCGGCGCTCGATGTCGGTCTTCGCCGCGAAGGGAAGGAGGATGCCGACGCCCATGTCGAAGCCGTCCGTGACGGCGAAGCCGACGAGCAGCACGCCGAGCAGCAGCCACCAGATCACGCGCAGCGTCGCGTAGTCGAAGAGAAACTCGATCATGATCGTGCGTCCTTGCGTGGCAGGCTCATTCGGCGGGCTCCGGGGATTGCCGGCCGCCGTCGCCCTCGCGCGGCAGCAGGTCGTCGACCATCGCCGCCACCTCCGGCCCCTTGCGTATGGCGGCGAGCATCAGCCTGACCTCGATCACCGCCAGCACCCCGTAGAGCAGCGTGAAGCCGGCAATGGTCAGCATCAGGTTCCAGACGCCGAGATGCGACGTCGCCAGGAAGGTCGGCAGCACGCCCTCGATGATCCATGGCTGGCGTCCGAACTCGGCGACGAACCAGCCCAGCTCCACCGCGAGCCACGGCAGCGGGATGGCGAGCACCGCGACGCGGAAGATCCATCGCGGCGCCGGCGCCTCGCGGATCGTGTACCACAGCGACAGCGCGAAGACGCCGAGCAGGACGAAGCCGCACAGCACCATGAAGCGGAAGGTGAAGAACAGCGGCGGCACGCCGGGCACGGTCGACCATGCGGCGTCCTCGATGTTCTCTTCGCTCGCCAGCCGCGGGTCCTCGATGTAGCGCTTCAGCAGCAGCGCGTAGCCGAGATCGGCCGAGGCGGCGTCGAAAGCCGCGCGCGCGGCGGCGTCGGTCCGGTCCAGCTTCAGCCGCTCCAGCGCGTCATAGGCGGCGATGCCGTCGCGGATGCGCCCCCGCGCGCGCTCGATCAGCTGGTCGATGCCGGGGATTTCCCGGTCGACGGAGCGCGTGCCGATCAGCCCCATGACCCACGGGACCTTGATCGCGAAATGCGTCTCGCGCGCGCTCTGGCTCGGGATGCCGACGACGGTGAAGGGGGCCGGCGCCGGCTCGGTCTCCCACATCGCCTCGATGGCCGCGAGCTTCATCTTCTGGTTGTCGGTCAGCGCATAGCCGCTCTCGTCGCCGAGCACGATCACCGAGGCCGCCGAGGCGATGCCGAAGGCCGAAGCGATCACGAAGGAGCGCCGCGCGAGCTCGACATGCCGGCTGCGCAGCAGATACCAGGCCGAGACGCCGAGCACGAAGGTCGCGCCGGTGACGTAGCCGGCCGAGACGGTGTGTACGAACTTCGCCTGCGCCACCGGATTGAACAGCACCGCGACGAAGTCCACGACCTCCATGCGCATCGTGTCGGGATTGAACGCTGCGCCCACCGGGTTCTGCATCCAGCCGTTGGCGATCAGGATCCACAGCGCCGAGAAATTGGTGCCCAGCGCCATCAGCCATGTGACCGCCAGATGCGCCTGCCGCGACAGCCGCTCCCATCCGAAGAAGAAGAGGCCGACGAAGGTCGCCTCCAGGAAGAAGGCCATCAGGCCCTCGATCGCCAGCGGCGCGCCGAACACGTCGCCCACATAGTGCGAATAATAGGCCCAGTTCATGCCGAACTGGAATTCCATGGTGATCCCGGTGGCGACGCCGAGGGCGAAATTGATGCCGAACAGCACGCCCCAGAACCGGGTCATGTCGCGCCAGATCGGGCGGCCGGTCATGACATAGACCGTCTCCATCATCGCAATCAGGATGGACAGGCCCAGCGTCAGCGGCACAAAGAGGAAATGGTACATCGCGGTCAGCGCGAATTGCAGCCGCGACAGGTCAACGAGCAGCGGGTCGATCATCGGTACGTCCCTTGGGGGTCTCCCTGTGCACGCCCGATCCTGCGACGCCGCTCGGCCGCGGTCAAAGCGTTGCGGGGCAGGAGGACACGGGAAAGGGGCCATGGCTGGTTTCCGTTCAGGTCAGGACAGGCCGGAGGAGGACGCGCGGCCGGCCGCCGGCGGCACTCTCGCCAGCGCCGAAAGGCAAGCAGGATCAGCATTTTACAGGCTTCTCGCGCTGCGCACCGCGCAGGCGCTGTCGCGGCTCGGCTTCCTCGCCGCCGCCGCCGGCGTCACCGGCGGCATCGTGGTCGGACAATATGTCCCGCCCCCATGGGCCGGCATCGCGCTTTTCGCGATCGTGCTCGCGGCCGCAGCCGGCCTCCTCGCCGACCGCAGCCAGGCCGAATCGGAGACGCGCCTCGCCGGCCGCCTTCGCCGCGAGGCGGCATCCAGGCTATCGGCGATGACCGCCCGTCAGGTCCAGGCGATTCCCGTGGGACGGCTGGTCGTCGCCATGCAGCGATATCCCGACGCCGTCGCTAGCCTCGTCGTCGGGCACCGCGCCGCGCGCGCCATGATGGGGATCGGCCCGATGCTGGCGGCGGCGGCGCTGGTGCCGGTGTCATGGCAGGCGGCACTGGCAGTCATCCTCCTGACCCCGGTCATGATCCTGTTCTTCGCACTGGTGGGCGACGCCATCCGCCGGCGCGCCGATGCGCAGGAAAGAGCCTTCGGCCATCTCGCCGGCCAGTTCGCCGACCGGCTGCGCACGCTGCCGACGATCCTCGCCAACGATGCGCTCGCCGCGCAGGAGACGGCGCTGGGCGCGCGCCTGCGCACCTATGCCGACCGGACGTTCGGCGTGCTGCGCGTCGCCTTCCTCAACGCGGCGATCATCGATTTCTTCTCGTCGCTGTCGATCGCCATGCTCGCCGTGTTCCTCGGCCTCGGCCATCTGGGCCTCGCGAACATTCCCGGCTTCAGCGGGCTCGAACTGTGGCAGAGCCTGTTCATCCTCATGATCGCGCCCGACTATTTCGCCCCCTTCCGCCGTTTCGCCGAGCAGTATCACGCCAAGGCCGAAGGCGAGGCCGCCGCCCGCGCGCTCGACGATCTGCTGACGCCCGGGCCGTCCGACGCACTGCCCGTGCCGGTTCCGCATGATCTGAAGGACCTGCCTGAAACCGGGCTCGTCGCCATCGTAGGGCCGAGCGGCACCGGCAAGACGAGCCTGCTCCGGCATCTGGCCGGCATCGACGCCTTGTGCTGCGATGCCACGCCTCCGCTCTCCTGGATCGCCACCGACGGCTTCGTGCGCGGCGACACGCTCGGGCAGGCGCTGGCATGGGGTTATGGGACCATGCCGCGCGAGCGCCTGACGGCTGCCGCCGGCGCCGCCGGCCTGCTCGACGAGCGTTTCCTGCCCGGCGGCCTCGACGCGGCGCTGCTGCCCGGCGGGGCCAGCCTGTCTGGCGGGCAGCGGCTGCGCATCGGGGTGGCGCGCGCATTGCTGTCGGACCGGCGCGTCCTTGCCGACGAGCCGACGGCGAAGCTCGACCGCGCCAATGCGCGGCGCGTGCGCGAGGCCCTGCGCAGGATCGCAGACGATCGCCTCGTCGTCGTCGCGACACACGACCCGGACCTCGCGAAGCTCGCCGACCGGGTGATCCGGCTCGACGCCCTCGCCGGAGCGGCCCGATGAACGCAACTGAGGAATCGCCGTCCGCCGGACGCGCGCGCCTCGCGCAGGCGAGCGGCCGCGCATGGCGATACGCCGCGATCCTCGCCCTTGCCGGCCTCGCCTGCGCGGTGCTGCTCGGCGCGCTGTCGGCGTGGTTTCTCGCCGCCGTCGCTCTCGCGGGCATGTCCACGGCGACCGCCCTCGCCTTCAATTTCCACATTCCCGGCGCGCTGGTGCGCCTGTTCGCAATCGGCCGCACCGCCGCGCGTTATGGCGAGCGGCTGGCCGGCCACGGAGCGGCGCTCGGCGATCAGGTGCTGCGCCGCGGCGACCTGTTTTCCGCGATGGCGCGGGCGCCGTCGGTCCGCGCCGCCGGCTGGCAACTGGGCGACCAGGCGCGGCTCGCCGACTATCTCGACGATGTCGAGGATCTGGATTTCGGCAGGCTGCGCGCGACCTTGCCGGCCATGACCGTCGCGCTGGGCCTCGCCGTCGGGCTGATCGCTACGCTGATCGTCGCGCCGCCCGCTGCGATCGCCATTCTCCTCGTGGCCGGCGCGTGGGCCGTCGCGGCGGCACGCTTCCTGCGCACCGCCCCGGACGCGCTCGACCGGGCGCGAGCCGACGCGCGCGGCGGCGCGGGCGAATTCGGCGCCGCCCTCGCTTCGGCCGTGCCGCTGCGCGCCGAAGGACGATGGGACGACGCGCTGGAACCGGCCCTCGCCCGCTTCGACGCCGCCGATGCCGACAGGTTGCGCCTGCGCAAGGAGCAGGCGGGCCTCGACGCCATCGCTTCGCTCGCCGGACCGGTGGCCGGCGCGAGCGTCGTCGCGGCCGCGTGGATCGGCGGCGCGCGGGGCGAGGCGCTGCTGGTCCCGATCTTCGTCGCCTTCGGCTGGCTCGCTCTGTCGGAAACGCTGCAAGGGCCTTCGCGGCTCGTGGTGGCCGCGCTTCGCCGCGGGCTGGCGCGCCGCGAGATCGAACGCTGGCTCTCGTCCGGGACGGACGCGGCTCCAGCCCCCGCCGCCGGCGTGGTCGCGCAATTGCGCGCGCCATCCCTTCAGCGCCGCGCGCCGGACGGGCGGCCATTGGGCGCACCGGTCGCGCTCGACCTGCGGCGGGGCACGCCCACCATGCTCGTCGGCGTCAGCGGGTCGGGCAAGACCAGCCTGCTCAAGCAGATCGCCGGCTGGATCGGCGACGACATCATGGAAGCCGACGGCCCCCTCACGGCGGCGCAACGGCGCGGCATCGCGATGGTCTGCCCGCACGACACGGCGATCCTCGCCGACACGGTGCGGGTCAACCTCTTTGCGCCTTACGCGGGCGACGACGAGCTCGGCCGCGCGCTGGAGGCGGTGGAAATGACCGGCCGCGTCCGGCAGGCGGGCGGCCTCGACGGCTGGATCGTGCAGGAAGCGCTGTCGCTGGGCGAGGCGCAGCGGCTGAACCTTGCCCGCGCCTTCCTGTCCGCAAAACCCGTCATTCTGCTGGACGAGCCGGCCGAGCATCTCGACACGGCGCAGGCGGCGCGAATCCTCGAGCGACTGCTCACGCGCCTTTCGGACCGGATCGTCGTGATGGCGAGCCACCGGCCGCCGGAGCGCGCCGGTATCCGCATCGTCGATCTGGATGCAACCGCCGCATGACGACCCGGCAACCGCACCACACCGCCGTCAGCGGCGCACGCAGGCGCGCCTTGCGCAAAAGGTGGCGTCCACGGCAGGATTCGAACCTGCGACCCCAGGATTCATACCACTTCGGCTTCCGCCGCCGCCCGTGGGCGTTCGTGGTCTGGACTGTCCCTTCGCCATTGGCTGCGATGAGCCTTTAGGCGCCGCCCGTCCAGTCTCTACACCTTCCCGGCAGGCCGGGCTTGGCTCGGGATTGGCTGGCCGCGACCGGCTTGAGCGTTCCCCGACTTTGAGCGGATTCACCGTCGGCGTTTCCGGCCGCGGTGCCCAATTCATAGGAATCCTGTGCTCTATCCTACTGAGCTACGTGGACCTGCCGCCCTCTTAGCAAGGCGGGCGGCGCCCGTCACCGGAAATCTCACCGGAAATCTCGCTCCCTTGGAACCTAGCGGCTGACCAGCTCGTACCACGCGTCCATGCGACCCGGCACCTCGGGATTGACGGCCAGCGCCAGCCCGACCTCATCGAACACCTTGAGCCATTCGCTCCATTCGACCAGCTCGACCCCGCCGGCATTGGGCGGCCGGTCGGCACGGTCCTGGTCCTGATAGACCGCCTGGCCGAACACGATGCGCAGCATGGGCTGCGTCCCGCTTTCGGGCGACACGTCGACGATGGCCGGCGATCCCATGCGGGCCGCAGCCCAGTCGCGCACCTCTTCATGGTCGGTCAGGTATCTCGTCTCGGCCATCTGCTTCTCCTGTCGTTTCGCGCCGTCAACGGCGCCGCATTTCGCCGGTTCCCCGTAAAGCTTCCGGTGGAACCAATTGCAGCATGGTCCGTTTCGGCCCGGATCGGAAGTGGGCGCCCAGCTCCAAATGGGCGCCCAGCTCCAAATGGGCGAACGAGCGAGGGAGAACCATGGCCTGGCGTTCCATCCTGAACGAGGCGGCAAACGCTGCCGACCTGCGCGACGAGATTTCCGCATTGCGGCGCGAGATGTCCTTGATCCAGCGCAAGCTGCGCCGGGGCGGACGCGCCGGCTGGGCGGCCGCCGAGGAACACGGCGCCGAGCTCTACGACGACCTGCGCGAGCGCATGGCCGAGGCGCTGCCGGTGGTGCAGCGGCAGGCGCGCGTCGCCGGCCGCTTCGCCCGCGACAATTCCACCGCCATCATCGTCGGCGGCGTCGTGGTGGGGCTGCTTCTCGCGCTGGCCGCGTCGCGGCGCTGATAGGGCGCTGACGGGACACAGGGGGCCGGCGGCCATGCACGGCCCGCCATGCGTCAGGCGAAAATAATGCGCGCGCGCGGACGGGCGCTGCTGTAGAAGCCGGCAGCCCGCCATGTCCGCGCCCGCAGGGGCGCCTTTCCGAAGGCCCGAAATGCACTCCGAGGCGCAAGCCCCCGCCCACCAGCGCTACGCGGCGTTCCGCCACCGCCCCTTCCTCATCTACTGGCTGTCGCGCTTTCTCGCGACCTTCGCCACGCAGATCGTGTCCGTGGCGGTCGGCTGGCAGATCTACGACCTGACGCGCGACCCGTTCGACCTCGGCCTGGTCGGCATCATCCAGTTCGCGCCGTCGCTGGCGCTGGTGCTGGTGACGGGCGCGGCGGCGGACCGTTTCGGCCGGCGCCTGATCATGGGCGTCGCCGCCGCGCTGGAAACCCTGTGCGCGCTCGCCTTGCTGGTGCTCGTGCTGCGCGGCGTTTCCGGGCCGGGGCCGATCTTCGCCGTGCTTCTGGCCTTCGGCGTCGCCCGCGCCTTCTTCGGGCCGGCGTCCGCCTCGCTGGTCGCCAATCTGGTGCCCGAGGAGGATTTCGCCAACGCGGTGGCGTGGAACTCGTCGGCATGGCAGCTCGCGACCATCGTCGGCCCGGTGGCCGGCGGCCTGCTCTACGGCCTGTCGGCGGAGGCCGCCTACGGCACCGCCGCGGCGCTGATGGCCGCTTCGACCCTGCTGATCTCCTCGATCCCCAAGCCGACCCAGCACACCTTGCAGGAGCGCCCCTCCGTCCAGACCCTGTTCGAGGGCTTCGCCTATATCTGGCGCGAGAAGATCGTGCTCGGCGCCGTCTCGCTCGACCTGTTCGCCGTGCTGCTGGGCGGCGCGGTGGCGCTGATGCCGGTCTATGCGCGCGACATCCTCGACCTCGGGCCATGGGGCCTCGGCCTCCTGCGCGCCGCGCCCGGCATGGGCGCCATACTGGTGGCGATCTGGCTCGCCGGCCACCCGATCAGGGACCATGCCGGCCTCATCCTGTTCGCCTTCGTCGCGCTGTTCGGCGTCTTTACGGCGCTGTTCGGCTTCTCCACCATCCCGTGGCTCTCCATCGCCGCGCTGGCCGGGCTCGGCGCGGCCGACATGGTGAGCGTCTACATCCGCGAGACGCTGATCCAGCTCTGGACGCCGGACCGGCTGCGCGGGCGCGTCAACGCCGTCAACATGGTGTTCATCGGCGCGTCGAACGAGCTCGGCGAGTTCCGCGCCGGCATGATGGCCTCGGCCTTCGGCGCGGTGACGGCGGTGGCGTTCGGCGGCGTCGGAGCCATCGCCGTGGCGGGGATCTGGGCCTGGGCCTTCCCGGCGCTGCGGCGCACCCGCCGGCTGGACGGGCGCACCTGAAGATCAGCCCCCCGATCAGCCGGCTGGGCCCGCCACCTCGCGGGCGCGCTGGCGCAATGAAACGCGGTCCTCGCGCTCGACATGGAGCAGCTCGGCCACGCGCCAGACGACATTGTCCTCGAGCTCGTGCATCTCGCCGTCGGCGAAGACCAGCTCCCACATCGCGCCGACCAGATCGCGCCTCACCTCGCTCCCATAGTGGCGGTTGATCACGCTGGTGAAGGCGTAGAGGTCCACGGCCTCGCTCTCGGCCCGCTCGGCCGCGCGCATCAGGCTCTTCAGTTCCGGTCCGGCGATGCCGAATATCTCCTCCAGCAGGGCCGGAAGCTGGGCCGTCTCGTCCTTGTCGCGCACGCCGTCGGCGTCCATCACATGGTAGAGCAGCGCGGCCGCCGCGATGCGCGGGTCGTCGGCCGCCGCTCGCGCGTCCGGCTGCGGAAGGTTGCGCAGGAAGGAAATGAAGCGGTCGAGCATGGGCGGCCGGGTCAGCGAAGGGCGGGTCGTCACGCGAAGATAGAGCGGCGGCGCCTCAATACAACCGGAAGCGGCCGGTCTCGCCCTTCGCGTCGGCATCGTCCACGCCCGGATCGTCGGGCGGGCGCTGGAACAGCACCACCTCCGCCGACGGCCGGTCCTGCGGGCGCTCGTCCGCCAGCCGGCGGCGCGGCGGTGCGGCAGGCGTTTCCGCTTTGGTGGCGGGAGCGGGGGCTGGCGGGACAGGCTCGGCAACCGAAGGCGATGCCGGTGCCGGTATTGGTGCCGGTGCCGCCGTCGGGGCCGCAGCCTGCGGGGCTGCCGGCGCGGGTGCGACCTCGGCCTCCACCACAGGGCCGGCGGGGAGCGCAGGCTCAACGGGCGCCGCGCGGGGCAGTTCGGGCAGCGTCTCGCGCGCGCCCTCGATCTCCAGCGCCTGCGCGACGCGCTCGACCGGCGTCCTCCACTCGAAGGCGTCGATCCGCCCGGTGACGGGCGAGAACGGCGCCCAGCGGTCGGACACATAGCCGTCGGCCACCCAGGCCGGGTCGCGCGGAGCGCGCAGCGCCCGCGCCAGCCACTGGCGCACGCGGCCTTCCTCGCCCGTGTCGGCCTCCTCGATATCGGCCATCAGCAGGAACGCGCCCTCGCGCGGATCGAGCCGGATCAGCTTCTCCGCCTCGGCGCGCGCCAGTCCGATCTCGCCGGCCTCCAGCGCCGCGCGGGCGAGCGCGTAGGACGTCTCGGCATTGTTGGCGCGAATCCCCTCCAGTTTTCGCGCGCGGACCAGCCGGTCGTGGGTGGAATCGCCGGGGCGGGCATGCACGTAAAGGTTCGCCACCTCGGGATGAGGCGCCCGCTTCCACGACGCCTCCAGCATCTTCGCACCCTTCTTCAGGTCGTCGGTGCGGAACAGCGCGCGCGCGGCAGCCAGCACCGCCGGCACGAGCCCCGGCGCAAGGCGGACGGCCTCCTGCGCGGCGTTGCGCGCGGCGAGCGGGTCGGTGTCGAGCTGCGACATGGCCCGCGCCGTCAGCAGCACGGCGCGGCGGCGGGCGATGCGCTCGCGGTCGGCCTTGTGCGAGCCGCGCTGGGCGTCGACGATGCGCAGCGCGCCGTCCCAGTCGCCCTGCTCGGCCTTCTGCTCCAGCGTCGATTCGGCCGCCCAGCCGAGCTGCGGGGCGATGCGCGCGGCTTCCGCAGCGTAATGGCGGGCGGCATTGCGTTCGCCCAGCCGCTCGGCCTCCAGATAGAGCCCGCGCAGCCCCAGCAGGCGCATCTCGGGATCCTTCAGCATCGCCTCGAATTTCTGGCGCGCCGCCTCGTGGTCGCCTTCGAGCAGCGACGCCTGCGCGTCGAGCAGGTTGAGCAGGGGTTCGGTGTCGGAGGAGATGAGCTTCAGCGCCTCGCGCTTCTTGCGGCGGGCGAGCTCGGCATCGCCGGCGCCGGCCGCGATCATGCCCGTGGACAGCGCCTGGTAACCGCGGTCGCGGCGGCGCACGCGGAACCAGCGCGTGACGGTGCCGGGACCCTGGATGATCGACTTCAGCAGCCACCAGCCCAGCATCGCCAGCGCGACCAGCGCCACCAGCAGCGCTGCGGCGGCCATCAGCGTGACCTGATAGCGGTAGCCGTTGAAGTTGATCACCAGCTCGCCGGGCCGGTCGGCCAGCCAGGCGAAGCCGAGGCCGGCGGCAAAGACGAGGATGACGAAAGTGAGAACGCGCAGCATGGCGCTAACCTATCCTACGCGCGCAGCGCCGCGGCAAGCACCTTGCCGATGAGATCGTCGGCGGCGAGACGGGCGCGCAGCCCCTCCATGAACGTCGCACCGGCATCGCGCGAGGCCGCCGGCAGTGTTTCGTACTCGGCCGCGGCCCGCGCATAGTCGCCCCGGTTCATCGCCACCTCCATGCGCGCCACGATCGCGGCCGGCTCGTCGCCCGCCACCTCGCCGACCGGGCGCACCTCCACCACCGACAGGGCGCTGGCCCACAGCCGGTCGAGCAGCGACGCCTGCGGATCGTCGCCGCGGGCGGCCGCGATCATCGCGCTCGCCGCCGCGTCGAACCGCGCCTCGATGTCGGCGCGCGTCGGCACCCCGGTCGCGGCGAAGGGCCGCAGGGCCTCGATCTCGGCCGTGTCGGGCGCCAGCCCCGCATAGGTGTCGAGCTCGATCGTGAAGGGGAGGCCGCGGTCGACGGCCGCCTTCAGCGCGGACGCGGCTATTGCCAGCGCGACGCCCGGCTTCTCGGCCGCTTCCGCGACCTGGCCCGCCAGCGCCGTCAGCTCGCCCTCGATGCGCTCGATCCGGGGCGCCAGCGCACCCGCCGCCGAGGCGGCCTGCGTGGCCGTATCGGACGCCTGCCGCGCAAGGGCGGACGCCGCGCCGATCGCCTCGCGCAGGCCCGAAAGGTCGGGCGCGGCCTCGGCCGGCAGCGCCGCGACGCGCGCTTCGAGCGCGGCGAGCTGCTGCGCGAGGGCTGCGAGCGCCGCCGGATCGCCCGCTCCGCCTGCCTGATCCAGCGCGGAAATCTGCCCGCGCAGATCCTCGACCAGCGTGGCGAGGCTTTCGATGCGGGCGTTGACGTCGGTGAGGTCGGGCGCTTCGGCGGGCGCCGCGACCGGCGGCGGCGCGGCGCGCAATTCGTCCACGGCGGCGCGCAGCGCGGCAAGCTCGGCCTGAAGCGCCTCGACGGCGGCGTTGTCCTGAGCGATCACCGGTGGCGGGGTCTGCTGCGGCGCGGGAACGTAGCCCGAATACCACGCGGCCCCGGCGCCGCCGAGCGCGACGATGCCGCCGACGATGCCGGCAAGCCAGGGCGAGCCGGCGCGGCGGGGCTGCGCCTCGGGCTTCGGAGCAGCCGGACGCGGCGGCTCTGCCGCGCCGGTCGAGGCCGGCTTCGGCGCCACCGGCTTGCCGGCATCGCGCCCGAACGTGGTTGAGCCCGTGGTTGAACTGCCCGGAGTCGAACTGAACGCGGGCCGCGCAGCAGAAGCGGCCGAGCTTGTCCCCGTCGTGTCCGGCTTTGCCGCAGCGGAACTGCTCGCGGCAGCCGTGGAGCCGGCAGATGCTGCCGCAGGAGCTGATGACGCTTTTGCCGCCTCGGCCGAAGCCGCCGGCTTGTCGTCGGCCGCGGTCGCGGGCTTCGCCGCCTCGGCCTTCGGGTCCACGCGCTTCACGTCCGCGCCCGAAAGCTCGATCGTCAGCGGCTCGCCGACCGGCTTGGAATGGCGGATCTTCGGCGACTTGACCATGGGCGTCTCCCGCGGCTGCGCGGACGCGGCAAATCGCGTCCCCGGTTGAGGTGGCCTGATTGAGGTAGCACGAAAGCGCGGCGAAAAAAGGGGGCGCGGCCAGTTGGCTCAGGCGGACACGCCCAGCAGCGCGAACATCGCCGCCTCGTCGGGCCGGTCCGCCGCCTCGGCGCGCCGCGCGAGCGCGGGGCCGAGCGCTTCGGCCGCGATCGCGGAAATGCACAGGAAGCGCGTGCCGGAAAAAGCGCCCGCCATGCCGGGCCGGACAGCAAGACGCGACAGGGCTCTTGCGCCGTTTGCGGAATAGACCAGCGCCACGCCGAGCGGGGCTGCGGCGATCTCGCGCGCTGCCGTCGCACTATCGTCCGGAACCGTGTCGTAGACCTCGGCGATCCCGACATGCAGCCCCGCCGCCGCGAGGCCGGCCTCCACCAGTCCGGTGCGCACGCGCCCGGCGAGGTAGAGCAGCCGCGCGCCGGCCGGCAGGCGCGCCGGCAGCCGCTCGACCATTGCCGCCGCGTCGGCAAACGGCTCGGCCACCCTTTCAAGCCCGGCCTCGCGCCCGGCCCCGGCCGTCCGCTCGCCGACCGCATGGAGCGGCAGATGTCCGATCGCCGCGAGCAGGGCGGGCGGGGCGTGCCGGATCGCCGCCGCGCTGGTGGCAAGGACCGCGTCGAAACCGGCGGCGGACGGCACGGCCGCGCCCGCGACCGGCACGGTGCGGGTGAGCGGCAGCACGACCGGCTCGTGGCCCAGCGCTTCCAGCCTGCGGGCCGTGGCCGACGCGCCCGGCTCCGGGCGGGTGACCAGCACGCGCACGGCTCAGGCCCAGCTCTCGAAGAAGCGCGGCCCGGCCTTGGTCCGGATCGCCGCGCCCGCCTCGCGGCCGATGGAGGCCGCATCGGCGGCGGCCCCGTCGGCGGCGATCTCGTGCGCCTCGGCGCCGTCCGGCGTGACGACCGTGCCGGCAAAGGCGATCCGCCCGGCCGCAACGCGCGCCAGCCCGGCGATGGGGGTGCGGCAGGAGCCGTCGAGCGCGGCGAGGAAGGCGCGCTCGCAGGCCAGCGCGGCGGCCGTATCGGCATGGCCGATGGCGTCGACCAGCGGCCGGATGCGGGCGTCGCCGATGCGCGTCTCGATGCAGATCGCCCCCTGCCCCGGCGCGGGCGGAAAGCTTTCCGCGGGCAGAAGCTCCGTGGCGATGCCCGCCAGCCCCAGCCGGCGCAGTCCGGCATAGGCGAGCAGCGTGGCGTCGACCTCGCCGGCTTCCAGCTTGCGCAGCCGCGTCTGCACGTTGCCGCGGAACATGACCACCTCGATGTCCGGCCGCAGGCGGCGGATCAGCGCCTGCCGGCGCAGCGAGGAGGAGCCGACGCGCGCGCCCCGCGGCAGGTCCATGAGCTTTGCAGCCGCGCGGCCGATGAAGGCGTCGCGCACGTCCTCGCGCTCGAGGAAGGCGGAAAGTTCCAGCCCGTCCGGCAGCAGGGTCGGCATGTCCTTGGACGAATGCACGGCAAGGTCGATGCGCCCGTCGAGCAGCGCCTCCTCGATCTCTTTCGTGAACAGGCCCTTGCCGCCCGCCTCCGAGAGCGGGCGGTCCTGGATGCGGTCGCCGCTGGTCGAGATCACCACGATCTCGAACGCCTCTTCCGGCAGGCCGTGGGCGGCCATCAGGCGGGCACGCGTCTCGTGCGCCTGCGCCAGCGCCAGCGCGCTGCCCCTCGTTCCGATCCGAAGCGTCCCGATGCGGGTGCCTGTTTGCATGCCGTCCTGCCCGTGCTAACCGCACCGCTGTACCGGCCAAACCCCGTTCGGGCAACGCACAAGAGATGGACCGACCTTCTCCGCAAGGAACCCTCGGGTTACCCCCGGCGCCAGCCGTCGTCATGCCGGGACAACCTGCCATGGCTGACGCGCGCCCCCTTCTTTGCCTCGGCATCGAGACGAGCTGCGACGAGACCGCCGCCGCCGTGGTGTCGCGCCATCCCGACGGGCGCGGAAGAATCCTGTCCAACATCGTGCTGTCGCAGCTTGCCGAGCATGCGGCCTTCGGCGGCGTGGTGCCGGAAATCGCCGCGCGCGCCCATGTCGAGGCGCTCGACGGGGTGATCGAGGCGGCGCTCGCCGAGGCCGGCGTCGGGCTCGCCGGCATCGACCTCGTCGCGGCGACAGCCGGGCCGGGCCTGATCGGCGGCCTGATCGTCGGGCTGATGACCGGCAAGGCGATCGCCGCCGCGTCCGGCAAGCCACTCGTGCCGGTGAACCATCTGGAGGCGCACGCGCTGACGGCGCGGCTGACCGACGGCTGCGCCTTCCCCTACCTGCTGCTGCTCGTCTCCGGCGGGCACACGCAGATCGTGCTGGTGGAGGGCGTCGGCCGCTATGCGCGCTGGGCGACGACCATCGACGACGCGCTGGGCGAAGCCTTCGACAAGACGGCCAAGCTGACCGGCCTGCCCTATCCGGGCGGTCCCAACCTCGAAAAGGCCGCCGCCTCGGGCGATCCGCGCCGCTTCGACCTGCCGCGGCCGATGAAGGGCGCGAAACAGCCCGATTTCTCCTTCTCGGGCCTGAAGACCGCCGTGCGGCAGGCCGCGACCGTCGTCGCGCCCCTGTCGGATCGCGATGTTGCCGATCTCGCGGCGTCGTTCCAGGCCGCCATCGTCGACACGCTGGAGGACCGCGTGGGTCTCGCGCTGCAAAAATTCCGCGAGCGCTTCGCCGGCGTCGCCGCACCCACCCTCGTCGTGGCCGGCGGCGTCGCGGCGAACAAAGCGGTGCGGGCCTCGCTCGATGCCCTCTGCCGCGCGCACGGCTTCACGCTGGTCGCGCCGCCGCCGATCCTGTGCACCGACAACGGCGCCATGGTCGCCTGGGCGGGGCTGGAGCGTTTCGTTGCCGGAACGACCGAGGAAAACCCGCTGGCCTTCCTGCCGCGGTCGCGCTGGCCGCTGGACGAGCATTCGGCGCCGCTGGTCGGCGGCGGACGCCGGGGAGCCAAGGCATGAACGGCATGGACAGGCGGCCGGGGATCGCCGTGCTCGGCGGCGGCGCATGGGGCACGGCGCTTGCCGCCGCCATGGTTCGTTCCGGCAACGAAACGGTGCTGTGGGCGCGGGATGCGCAGACCGTCGCGGCGATCAACCACCGCCACGAGAACCCGCGCTATCTGCCCGGCATCGCGCTCGATCCCGCGCTGGCGGCGACGGCGGATGCGGCGGTCGCGCTCGCCGGCGCCGATGCGGTGCTCGTCGTGGTGCCGGCGCAGGCGCTGGCGGCCACTTTTGCCGAGCTTGGCCCCAACGTGCCGCCCGGCATCCCGCTGGTCCTGTGCGCCAAGGGCATCGAGCGCGCCACCGGCCGGCTGCTGTCGCAGATCGCGGCCGACGCGCTGCCCACCAATCCGGTCGCGGCGCTGTCGGGACCGAGCTTCGCCACAGACGTGGCGCGCGGCCTGCCGACGGCGGTGACGGTGGCCTCGGCCGACGGCGAGCTCGCGGTCCGGCTCGCGGCGCTGTTTTCCTCGCCCGGTTTCCGCTGCTACTCGTCGGACGACCTCGTCGGCGTCGAGATCGGCGGGGCGCTCAAGAACGTGCTGGCGATCGCGGCGGGCGCGATCGCCGGGGCGGGGCTGGGGGCGAGCGCGCAGGCGGCCATGGTGACGCGCGGCTTCGTCGAGCTGCGCCGCATCGGCGCCGCTTTCGGCGCGCGCCCGCAGACGCTGATGGGCCTGTCGGGCCTCGGCGACCTGATCCTGTCCTGCGGCTCGGCGCAGTCGCGCAACTTCGCCTACGGCATGGCGATGGGGCGCGGCGAGAGCCTCGAGGGCCGCCCGCTCGCCGAAGGCGTGGCGACCGCCGCCATCGCCGCCGAGCTTGCCGAACGGCGCGGCATCGAGGCGCCCATCGTGGCGGCCGTCGCGGCCATCCTCGCCGGCCGGCTCACGGTCGCCGACGCCGTGACCGAGCTGCTTTCGCGCCCGCTCAAGCCGGAAACCGAGTGAAGGAGACAGACCCCATGGCCTACTGGCTGTTCAAGTCCGAGCCCGATGCCTATTCGTTCGACGATCTCGTCGCCGACGGGAAGAAGGGCACGGAGTGGACCGGCGTGCGCAACTATGCCGCGCGCAACTTCATGAAGGCGATGAAGCCCGGCGAGCTCGGCTTCTTCTACCACTCCAACGAAGGCAAGGCCGCGGTCGGCATCGTCGAGGTGATCGCGACCGCCCATCCCGATTCGACCACCGACGACGCGCGCTGGGAATGCGTCGACCTGCGGGCGGTCAGGCCGCTGCCGAAGCCGGCGACGCTGGAGGACATCAAGGCCAATCCGAAGCTCGCCGCCATGGTGCTGGTCAACAATTCGCGCCTTTCGGTGCAGCCGGTGACCGACGACGAATGGGCGGAAGTCTGCCGCATGGCCGGTCTCGACAAGGCGCCCTGACGGGTGAGCGCGCCTCGGCTGGACCCCGCCCCCCTCGATCCGGCAAGGGCCGAGGCGTTCGTCCTCGCCAACACGGCGCCGATCCGCCCGCCGCATGTGCCCGAGATCATGCTGCGCCTTGCCGACGAGGCGCATGAATTGTGGCTCAAGACCGAGGACGAGCTGGAGGGCATGGGCCTGCCGCCGCCCTTCTGGGCCTTCGCCTGGGCCGGCGGGCAGGGGCTCGCCCGCTACGTGCTCGACAATCCGTCGCTCGTGCGCGGCCGTCGCGTGCTCGATTTCGCCGCCGGCTCCGGGCTGGTCGGCATCGCCGCCGCCAAGGCCGGCGCGGCGGAGGTTCTGTGCGCCGACATCGACGCCTTCTGCGGCCCGGCGGTGAGGCTGAACGCCGCCCTCAACGGCGTCGCGCTCGGCTACACCGGCGCCGACCTGACCGGCACGGACGGCGGCTGGGACGTCGTGCTGGCCGGTGACGTGTTCTACGACCGGATCATGGGCGCCAGCCTGATGCCGTGGCTCCAGTCCTTGAACGTCCGGGGCGCGGCGGTGCTGGTCGGCGATCCCGGCCGCTCCTATCTCCCGCAATCGGGGCTGGTCGAGCTGGCCCGCTACGAGGTGCCGGTGACGCGGGCGCTGGAGGATTCGGAGGTGAAGCGCACCGTCGTCTGGGCGCTCGCTTGACGGGCGTGCGGAACCGTCGTTGATATCAACCCTTCCATTCGAGCGGAGGGTTCGATGTCGTTTGCGGGAATCAGTTGGATCGCGGTGGTCATCGCCGCCGTGCTGGCCTTCGTCTGGGGTGCGGCCTATTACGGCGCGCTCTCCGCTCCATGGCAGCGCGCGGGGCGCATCGACGCCGTCCAGGCGCGTCCCGGCCCGGCGCTGCTGGCGGTCACCTTCGTCTGCGAGCTGGTGGCGGCGGCCGTGCTCGCTTCCTTCATGATCGGGCTGGGTCGGATGACGCTGACCGGCGGCCTCGCGGTGGGCTTCTTCGCCTGGCTCGGCTTCATCCTCGCCAGCATGGCCATGAACCACCGGTATCAGGGCTATGGCTGGGATCTGACGGCCATCGACGGCGGGCACTGGCTCGGTGCGATGCTGATCATGGGCGCGGTGATCGGCTGGTGGTCCTAACCGACCACCTTCAGCACCGTGCGCGGCGACAGGCGCGGCAGCAGCCAGCGCATGGCGGCCGGCGAAATGGCGACGCAGCCCTCGGTCGGCGCGAAGCCCGGCCTTGCCACATGCAGGAAGATCGCGCTCCCCCGGTTCCTGGCGCGTCGGCGAAAATTCCAGTCCAGCACGATCACGGCGTCGTAGAGCCGGTCGGCGCGCCACATGCGCTCGTGGCCCGGCCGGAACGGCAGCCGCACCGGGCGGTTGTAGTTGGCGTCGCCGGGCGCGTCGCACCAGCCGTCGCTCCGGTCGATCGGGGCGAGCGGCAGGGCGCAGCGGCGCGGCATGCCCTTGTCCGGCCTGAAATAGCCGCCGATGAGGCGCATTGCCGCGCGCGGCGTCGCCCCGTCGCCTTCGCGCTTGAAGGCCGAGATGCCGGAGCGGCCGAGCGCGCAGGGAATCACCCGGCCGCCGGCGACGAGCAGCCCGCGAGGACGATCGCGCGGCGCGGCGCGCACGCAGATCACATCGATTTGCCATGATCGGGCGCGAACGCTGTCGCCGTCGCGCGCGGTGGAGTAGGGTCGCATACCGGAACAAAAGGCCGTGATTGGCTTTTCTCCCCGTGAGCTTCCGCATAAACCGGGTCGAATCAAGCCGGTAATGCCTGTTTCTTTCAACATCCGTTTTGAGCCATGCCCATGACCTCCCGCACCATCCTGATCGTTGACGACGACGACACGCTGCGCACCACGCTGGTCGAGCAGCTCTCGCTCTACGAGGAGTTCGACGTGCTCCAGGAAGCCAATGCGGCCAAGGGCATCGCAGCGGCGCGCGGCGGCCTCGTCGACCTCTTGATCATGGATGTGGGCCTGCCCGACATGGACGGGCGCGAGGCGGTGAAGCTGCTGCGCAAGGGCGGCTACAAGGCGCCGATCATCATGCTGACCGGCCACGACACCGATTCGGACACGATCCTCGGGCTGGAGGCGGGCGCCAACGACTACGTCACGAAGCCGTTCCGCTTCGCCGTGCTGCTGGCCCGCATCCGCGCCCAGCTTCGCCAGCACGAGCAGAGCGAGGACGCCACCTTCGCGGTCGGCCCCTACACGTTCAAGCCCAGCCAGAAGCTGCTGCTCGACCAGAAAGGCGGCAAGGTGCGGCTGACCGAGAAGGAAGCCTCCATCATCAAGTATCTCTACCGTGCCGACCGCAAAGTTGTGACGCGCGATGTGCTGCTGGAGGAGGTGTGGGGCTACAATTCCGGCGTGACCACGCACACGCTCGAAACCCACGTCTACCGGCTGCGCCAGAAGATCGAGCGCGACCCTTCCAACGCCGAAATCCTGGTCACCGAGAGCGGCGGCTACAAGCTCGTCCCTTGAGGCCCGGCCGCTCGCGGTATACCTGCTTTCCGAATCATCAGGGCGCGTGCACTATCGCGCCGCGGAAAGGCCGTGGGGGACACGGGGACGACGGTCGCTTATGGCGCTTGAGGACGACATCCGCATCCTGCAACGGGTGAGGCTGCTCGAAGGCTTCTCGCCCGAGCAGTTGCGCCTGCTCGCCTTCGGGGCCGAATCGCTGCGCATCCGCGCCGGCCGCGACCTCTATGCCGAGGGCACGGCGGCGGACTGCGCCTATGTCGTCGCCTCGGGCGAGATCGAGCTCTACCGCGAGGCCGACGGCCGGCGTACGCCCGCCGGGCGCGTCGGTCCCGGCGCGCTGCTCGGCGAGCTGGCGCTGATCGCCGGCGGGACGCGGCCGACCTCGGCCGTCGCCGTGCACGACAGCGAGGTAATCCGCCTCGGCCGCAGTCTGTTCCGCCGCATCCTCGAGGAATATCCCGAGCTGGCGGCGGCGCTGCACCGGCGCATCGCCGGCGAGCTGGGCGACCTCGTCGACCGGCTGGAGCGGGTCAAGGCGAAGTTCGGCGCCTGATCGGGCTGCCTGATCGGATTGGCGGTCAGCCGAAGGCGAAGCGCGCGATGACCGGCACGTGGTCGGACGGCCGCTCCCAGCCGCGCGCATCCTTCAGCACCTCGATGCCGGCCAGGTGCGGGGCAAGCGTGGCCGACGACCAGACATGGTCCAGCCTGCGCCCCCGGTCCGACGACCGCCAGTCCTGCGCGCGGTAGCTCCACCACGTATAGATCTTCTCGGGCTCCGGCGTGTGGCGGCGCATCAGGTCGACCCAGCCGCCGGCCTTGCGCATCGCCTCGAAGCCTTCCGTCTCGACCAGCGTATGGCTGACCACGTTGAGAAGCTGCCTGTGCGACCACACGTCCGATTCGAGCGGCGCGATGTTCAAATCGCCGACGAGGATGGCCCCGTCATGGCCCGGCGCGGCGGCGCGGATGGAGCGCATCTCCTCGACGAAATCGAGCTTGTGACGGAATTTCGGATTGATCTGCGGGTCCGGTTCGTCGCCGCCGGCCGGCACGTAGAAATTGTGCAGGAGAATCTTCCTGCCGCCCGCCTCGAAGCTGGCGGCGAGGTGGCGGCAGTCGCCCTTGGCGCAGAAATCGCGCTTTTCCACCAGCGCCAGCGGCCGCCGCGCGGCGATGGCGACGCCGTGATAGCCCTTCTGGCCGCTGATCAGGATATGCTCGTAGCCGAGCGCCCTGAGCGGCGCGTGCGGGAACAGCTCGTCCGGCGTCTTGGTTTCCTGAAGGCACAGAATGTCGGGCGCGCGCGCCGTCAGGAGCTGCGCCACCAGCGGCATGCGCAGGCGAACGGAATTGATGTTCCAGGTAGCGATGGAAAGCGTCATGGCAGGTTCCGGCGGGACGAGCCGGAACCTATGGACCAAGGCCGCTCATTGCAAGCAGTTGGCCGGCCTCACTCGATCGGCTTGGGCTTGGTCATGGCGTTGACGCGCTGGTAGTCGATCTTGAACACGGACGGGTCGAAGGTGACGCCTTCCTGCACGTTGAAGATCATCACCGTGGTGTCCTTGCCCTGCGCGTCGGTGATGGTCCACTGGCGCAGGTCGTAGCTGGCCGGGTCGAACATCATGGCGATGGTGGCGTTGCCGAACAGGTTGCGGTCGGCGAGATGGATCGTCGTCAGGTCGGGTTCCTCGCGCACGCCGCGCACCTTGTTGCCGCTGAGGTCGATCTCCTCGTCGAGGATCAGCTTCAGCGGCGTGTTGCGCAGCGCGTAGAGGTCGGCGGTCTTCAGCTTGTTGTTGATGAGCGCCACCGACTTGCCGTCCGCGATCACGCGGAAATCCGCCGGCGGCTCGTAGTTGAAGCGCAGCCGGCCGGGCCGCTCGATGAAGAACTTGCCGCCGGTCTGCTCGCCGCGCGGACCGAACTGGACGAACTCGCCCATCATCGTCTTCACGCGGGTGAAATGGGTTGCGATCTTCTGCGCCGTGCCCTGCGACGCCTGCGCCCGGACGACTCCCGGCAGCAGCGGCGCGGCGACCATCGCCAGTCCCGCAGCGGCGATCCCGTGCAGCATGCGCCGGCGGTCGATTGTGGTGTCGAGGGCGATCTTCTTCATGGCTCGGACTCCCGCATGCGGTGAGGTCGGATAGGTGGCCAGTGAGGCCGAAGTTTGGCCAGGTTCCCATGAGGTGGCAAGGAGGTCCGGCGCGGGGCCGATGTCAGCCACCCCCACTCCGTCCGCTTCGCGGCCACCTCTCCCCCTGCCGGGGGAGAGGAAAGGCGCATTCCATAGCGGCCGGCGCTTCCTCTCCCCCGTCGATCGGGGGAGAGGTGGTTTGCAAAGCAAACCGGAGTGGGGGTCGATGCCATCGCGTTCGCTCGAGTTCAGGACCGTAGGCGCCGAGCCTCTCATCAGAACGGATCCTCGCCCTCGGTCGGCACCAGGATCTCGCGCTTGCCGGCATGGTTGGCGGGGCCGACGATGCCTTCCTTCTCCATGCGCTCGATGATCGACGCGGCCTTGTTGTAGCCCACGCCCAGCCGGCGCTGGATATAGGAGGTCGACGCCTTGCCGTCGCGGAGCACCACGGAGACCGCCTGGTCGTAGGGATCGTCCGAATCGTCGAACGACGCGCCGCCGCCCGGGGCGCCGCCGCCGCGCTTGTGGGCCGGCGCATCGTCGTCGTCCTCGTCCTCGCCGTCGTCCTCGGTGATGGCGTCGAGATATTCGGGCGCGCCCTGGAGCTTCAGATGCGCGACCACCTTCTCCACCTCCTCGTCGGAGACGAACGGGCCGTGGACGCGCTGGATGCGGCCGCCGCCGGCCATGTAGAGCATGTCGCCCATGCCCAGAAGCTGCTCGGCGCCCATCTCGCCGAGAATGGTGCGGCTGTCGATCTTGGACGTCACCTGGAAGGAGATGCGGGTCGGGAAATTGGCCTTGATCGTGCCGGTGATGACGTCGACCGAGGGGCGCTGCGTCGCCATGATGACGTGGATGCCGGCGGCGCGCGCCATCTGGGCGAGGCGCTGCACCGCGCCCTCGATGTCCTTGCCGGCGACCATCATCAGGTCGGCCATCTCGTCGATGATGACGACGATGTAGGGCATGGGCTGAAGGTCGAGGCTTTCCGTCTCGTAGATGGCCTCGCCGGTCTCGCGGTCGAAGCCGGTCTGCACGGTCCGGGTGAGGTTCTCGCCCTTCTTCTGCGCCGCCTCGACGCGCTGGTTGAAGCCGTCGATGTTGCGCACGCCCACCTTCGACATCTTGCGGTAGCGGTCCTCCATCTCGCGCACGGTCCATTTGAGCGCGACGACAGCCTTCTTGGGATCGGTGACGACGGGCGTCAGCAGATGCGGGATGCCGTCATAGACGGAGAGCTCCAGCATCTTGGGGTCGATCATGATCAGGCGGCAGTCGGCCGGCGTCATGCGGTAGAGGATCGACAGGATGAAGGTGTTGATGGCGACCGACTTGCCCGAGCCGGTGGTGCCGGCGACCAGCAGATGCGGGAACTTCGCGATATCGGCGATCACCGCCTCGCCGTTGATGGTCTTGCCCAGCGCCAGCGCCAGCTTGGCCTTCGACTGCTCGAAGTCGCGGCTGGCCAGCAGCTCGCGCAGATAGACCGTCTCGCGCTTGGCGTTGGGCAGCTCGATGCCGATGGCGTTGCGGCCGGGCACCACCGCCACGCGGCAGGCGATGGCGCTCATCGAGCGGGCGATGTCGTCGGCAAGTCCGATGACGCGGGAGGATTTTATCCCCGGCGCGGGCTCCAGCTCGTACAGCGTGACCACCGGGCCGGGCCGGACATGGATGATCTCGCCCTTGACGCCGAAGTCTTCCAGCACGCCCTCCAGCAGCCGGGCGTTCTGCTCCAGCGCGTCCTTGGAAAGGGTGGGGTCCCGGGCGATGCTCTTGGGCTCGGCGAGGAAATGCAGCGTCGGCATCTCGAACTCGCCCGAGCCGATCAGCGAGGTCTGCGCCTCGCGATGGGCGCGCACGCCCTGCTGCGGGCGCGGGGCGGGATTGGCGACGCGCGCCGCGGAGGCAGGCTGGGCGGCAGGTTGGCCGGAGGGCCGGGCGACGGCGGGTCCGCCGGCCGGCGTCGGCTGGATCACCATGTCAAGGTCGAAATCGTCGTCGTCGGCCGGCACATCGTCCTCGTCGACGAAGCGCGGCTCCTGACGCGGAGTTGCGGGGCGCGGTGCCGTGCGGGCGGCCGGCTGCGGCGCGGCGCGCGTCTCGGGCTCCGGCCATTCGGAAAGATCCTCGTCCTCCTCCAGCGGCGGCAGGCGCATGGTGCGGCCGACCGTCGGGCGAGCGCCGCCGAGCGTGCGCCGCAGCGAGCCGCGCAGCGACAGCCACATATGCACCGCAGCGCCATAGACCAGCGCGCCGAAACCTTCGCCGTCCTCCTCGTCGTCGTCCTCTTCCTCCTCGGATTCGGCACGGCGCGCGGCGCGCGGCGCCGGCGGCAGGGCGCTGCGGCCGATCAGGCCGGAGGCGAAGAGGAAAAGCCACAGCGCCGGCGCTGCGAAGACGACCCCGACGACCAGCCCCGCCAGACCCTGCGGATAACCGCCGAGGAAGAAGCCGGGCACGGACAGGACCATGTCGCCGGCGACGCCGCCGAGGCCGGACGGCAGCGGCCAGGTATCGGGCGCGGCGATGCAGCCCGCGACGGCAGCAGCAGCGAGCGCGAGGCCGAACCACGCGGCGGCGCGGCTCCACAAGCGGTCGATGCCCCTGCCCGCGAACATCATGACGCCGCGGCACAGCGCCGGGGCGAGCGCGGCGACGGCGGCCAGGCCGAAGAACTGCATGGCGAGGTCGGCGAAGACCGCGCCGGGATAGCCCATGGCGTTGGTGACGACGGCGTCGGTGGCGTGGCTGAAGCTCGGGTCGCCGACATTCCATGTCGCCAGCGCGGCGGCGGCCGCTGCGCTGGCGGCGAGCAGGACGCCGCCGACGGCGCGCCGCGCCAGCCGGGTGAAGAAACCCGCAATGCCGTGGCTTTCGCCTGCAAATGCCATACCGGCCGTGCTGCCCGAACGCATGAAGCTCCCCATTGCAGGACACGGCGCATGGGCCGGCGTCCGCGGCGAGACTATTGTCCGAGGGTTAAGGGCACATTAACCATGGGCGGGGGAGCACACCGGTTGCGGCGGGCGGTTTTGCGACAGCGCAAAGGGCGTCGCCGGCGTTTCGCCCCTTGCTTCCGGGGCGCTTCGAAACTATGTGTGCGCCGTCGAATCCCGCTACCCGAGGATTTCTGCCCGCCCCGCTGCGCATCGCGCCCCGGCCGCGGACGCCGTAGCGACCAACACAGGACAAACGATGCTCGCAGACAGAAGGCCCGAATTCCAGAAGCGCCAGGGTGACGCGATGGCAGCGCGCAAGGCGTTGCTGGAGAAGGCGCGCAAGGTTGCAACCGACCCCGATCTGGCGGAACGCCGCGCCAGGCATTCGGAGACGATCAAGGCTCGCGAGGTCCGCGAGGCCGAGCGCGAATTGCAGCGCAAGGAGCGCGAGGCCGAAGAGGCCCGCCTGCGCAAGATCGAGGAAGAGCGCCTCGCGCTCGAGGCCGCGCGCAAGGCCGAGGAAGACCGCCTGCGCAAGATCGAGGAAGACAAGCTCGCCGAGATGCTGCGCATCGAGGAAGCCGAGAAGATGGTCACCCTGCTCGCCGAGCAGAAGGCCGCGCGCGACGCGCGCTACGCCGCGCGCAAGGCGGCCAAGAAGGCCCGCCGCAAGGGCGACGACCGCGGCATCTGGTAAGGCCCTCCGGCCCGCGCCCGCGCGGGCCGTCCTTTCTCCATCGCCGGACGAAAAAAGAGGCCCGGATCGCTCCGGGCCTTGAGGTGTGGCGCATCGCTGCGCCACGACGGGATGGGGTGAAAGGAAGGCGGCGGACGGCCGTGACGGCCGCCCGCCCGAAACCTCAGGCCCGAAGCGTCAGGCCCGAAACCTCAGGAATGATAGGCAACTTCGCCATGCGAGGTGACGTCGAGGCCGGTGGACTCGGCTTCCGGCGTCGGGCGCAGGCCGATGGCGAGGTCGACGATCTTGTAGAGGATCGCCGAGCCGATGCCGCACCACACGATGGTGACGAGCACGGCCAGGAGCTGGGTCCAGAGCTGCCCGCCCATGCTCACGCCCTCGGCATAGCCGACGCCGCCGAGGCTGGACGAGGCGAGGATGCCCGTCCCCAGCGCGCCGATGATGCCGGCGACGCCGTGGATGCCGAACACGTCGAGCGAGTCGTCGTAGCCCAGCCTGATCTTGACCACGGCCACGAAGTAGTAGGCCACCGCCGAGGCCACCGCGCCGAGCACGATCGCGCCGACCGGGCCGACGAAGCCGGCCGCCGGGGTGACCGCCACCAGTCCGGCGATGACGCCCGAGGCGCCGCCCAGCATCGAAGCCTTGCCCCGCGCCAGCTTCTCGACAACCGCCCAGGCGATGACCGCGCCGGCCGTCGCGGTGAAGGTGTTGATCATGGCGAGCGCCGCGCCGCCGCCGGCCGACAGCGCCGAGCCGGCATTGAAGCCGAACCAGCCGACGAACAGGATGGAGGCGCCGATCAGCGTGAAGGGCAGATTGTGCGGGGCCATGTTCTCCTTGCCGTAGCCGGCGCGCCTGCCGATCATGACGGCGCCGACGAGGGCCGCGATGCCGGCATTGATGTGCACCACCGTGCCGCCCGCGAAGTCCATAGCGCCCCAGCCGAAGAACAGGCCGTTGGCGTCCCATGCCATGTGGGCGATCGGGAAATAGACGAAGGTGACCCACAGGACGACGAACAGGATCACCGCGCCGAACTTGATGCGCTCGGCGAAGCCGCCGACGATCAGGGCCGGCGTGATGCAGGCGAAGGTCATCTGGAAGGCGACGAACACCAGTTCGGGGATGGTGCCGGATTCGGAAGCGGGCGTGACGCCGGCGAGGAACATCTTGGCCGTGCCGCCCCAATAGGCGCTTTCCGAGCCGCCGAAGGCGAAGGAATAGCCGTAGAGCACGTAGACCACGATGATCGCGGCGGTGATCATGGTGCACTGCATCAGCACCGACAGCACGTTCTTGGACCGCACCAGGCCGCCGTAGAACAGCGCCAGGCCCGGCAGGATCATGAACAGGACGAGGATGGTCGAGACCAGCATCCAGGCGGTGTCGCCGGCGCTGATCGCCGAGACGGCCTCGGCCGGAGCTTCGGGCGCGGCTTCCTGCGCAAGCGCGGCGGTGCCGAGCGCGGCGAGCGCCAGCGGGGCCATCAGGGCCAGGCGCGCATAAGGCGCGATCTTTTCTGCGATAGTCATTGTCTTCTCCATAACCCCTGAGATGCTCACAGCGCGTCGGTGTCGGTCTCGCCGGTGCGGATGCGCACGGCCTGCTCGATGCCGAAGACGAAGATCTTGCCGTCGCCGATCTGGCCGGTCTTGGCCGCGCCGGTGATCGCCTCGACGGCCTTGTCGACGAGGTCCGTCGACACCGCGACCTCGATCTTGATCTTGGGCAGGAAGCTCACCGCGTACTCGGCGCCGCGGTAGATCTCCGTATGCCCCTTCTGGCGCCCGTAGCCCTTGACCTCGGTGACGGTGAGGCCCTGGATGCCGACCGCGGTGAGCGCCTCGCGCACCTCGTCGAGCTTGAATGGCTTGATGATGGCCATCACGATTTTCATAAGGTTTCACCCTTTGCTCAGTGCGGGTCCCCCGCGTTCACGTCACACCACCGGCGGCTGGCGCTGCCGGTCGGCGCGTGCAAAGGGTGATTCAAGAACGATGCCAGTTGCCGAGGGGACGGCTTAACCGATTGTAAAGAAAGGTGAATGCGCAAGGCGCGGGCACAATGCACGGCAGGCGCAGCCAAGCGACTGCACAATAAATAGGCTGAATTGGAGTTTTGCCTATTTTCCGGGCCGCGTGCGCAGCCGGATCAGCCCTTCCTGCGCCACGGAGGCGACGAGCCGGCCGTCGCGGGCGTAGAGGAAGCCGCGCGACTGGCCGCGCGAGCCGATCATGTTGGGGCTGTCCTGCGCGTAGAGCAGCCAGTCGTCGAGCGGGAAAGGCCGGTGGAACCACATGGCGTGGTCGAGGCTCGCCATCTGGAGATCCGGGTCGAAGCCGGTGCGGCCATGGGCGAAAGTGGCGGTGTCGAGCAGCGTCATGTCCGACAGATAGGCAAGGATGGCCGAATGAAGCCGCCGGTCGTCCGGCACCGGCCCCGCCATCCGCATCCACACATACTGGCGCGGCTCGAGCTTGTCGCGGGTGAGATAATGCTCGACATGGACGGGGCGGATCTCCAGCGGCCGCTCGCGCGCCCAGAAGCGCCGGATGGATTCGGGAACCTCGCTCGTCGTCTCGGCCAGAAGCTGGCGCTGGCTCTTCAGCGCTTCCGGCGGCGGTACGTCGAGCGGCATGGGCATCTGGTGCTCCATGCCGTGCTCCTCGACCTGGAAGGAGGCCGAGAGCGTGAAGATCGCATGCCCGTGCTGGATCGCCACCACGCGCCGGGTGGTGAAGGAAGCGCCGTCGCGGATGCGGTCGACCTCGTAGATGATCGGCACGGCCGGGTCGCCCGGCCGCATGAAATAGCAATGCAGCGAATGCACCGGCCGGTCGGCGTCGACGGTGCGCTGGGCGGCGATGACGGCCTGGCCGATGACCTGGCCGCCGAAGACGCGCTGCCAGCCGGTCTGCGGGCTGCGACCCCGGAACAGGTTGTGTTCGAGCGTCTCGAGGTCGAGAATGTCCAGGAGTTCCTGCATGACGCCGGACATGGGCTGCTCCGCTTGGCGATGGACGTTTCCTGAAGAGCGGGCGGCGCCAAGTCAAGCCGCCGCAAGTCAAGCCACCGGCGGCGGCGAGGAGGAACATCGCAAGGAGACGGGATATGGCAAGCGGCAAGGATAGCGGGCGGGGTGTGGATGTCGTCATAGCCGGCGCCGGCTATGTGGGCCTTGCGACCGCCGTCGCGCTGCGTCAGGCGCGGCCCGGCCTGTCGGTCGCCGTGGTCGACGCCGCGACCGCCGGCGTCTGGCAGCGCGACAGCCGCGCCTCGGCCATCGCCGCGGCAGCCCGGCACATGCTGGAGCAGCTCGGCGCCTGGGCCGAGATCGGGCCCGGCGCGGAGCCGATCGTCGACATGGTCGTCACCGATTCGCGCACCACCGATCCGGCCCGGCCGGCGATCCTCACCTTTGGGGACAGGGCCGGCGGCGAGGCCGCGCCCGGCGAGCCCTTCGCGCACATGGTCGAGAACCGGGCGCTGAACGGCGCGCTGCGGCGGCTCGCGGCCGAGCTGGAGATCGACCTCGTCGAGGGCGTCGGCGTCGCCGGCTTCGAGACGCAGGGCGCCTCGGTCGCCGTCCACCTTGCCGACGGGGCGTCGCTCGCCGCGCGGCTGCTCGTCGCCGCCGACGGCGTGCGCTCGCGGCTGCGCGACATGGCCGGCATCCGCACCGTCGAATGGCAGTACGGCCAGTCGGGCATCGTCTGCACCGTCGCCCATGAGCGCCCGCATGGCGGCCGCGCCGAGGAGCATTTCCTGCCGGCGGGACCGTTCGCCCGGCTGCCGCTCGCCGATGCGGGCGGGCGCCACCGCTCGTCCATCGTCTGGACGGAGCGCACGGCCGACGCCGACCGGCTGGTCGCCGAGGATCCGCTGGTGTTCGAGGCCGAGCTGGAGCTGCGCTTCGGCCTGAAGCTCGGCGAGATCGAGGTGCTCGACAAGCCCCGCGCCTGGCCGCTCGGCCTGCTTCTCGCGCGCGATTTCGTCAAGCCGCGCTTCGCGCTGGCGGGCGACGCCGCCCACGGCATCCATCCGATCGCCGGGCAGGGGCTGAACCTCGGCTTCAAGGACGCGGCCGCGCTGGCGGAAGTGGTGGTCGAGGCCGACCGTCTCGGCCGCGACATAGGCGGGCTCGACGTGCTCGAAGCCTACCAGATGTGGCGGCGCTTCGACACGGTGCGCATGGGCGCCACGACCGACGTGCTGAACCGGCTGTTCTCCAACGACATCGGCCCGCTCAGGGCGCTGCGCAGCCTCGGCCTCGGCATGGTCGAGCGCATGCCGCGGCTGAAGGAGTTCTTCATCGCGCAGGCCGCCGGTTCGGCCGAATCGCCGCGGCTGCTGCGCGGCGAGGCGATCTGAGAGCCCGGTTGCTCGCGGCGCCGCCATCGGCTAGGCCGGCGCCATGAGCCTCGAATCCGTCCGCGCCTTCTTTGCCGAAAAGGCCCCCGACATCGCCGTGATCGTGACGGAGCAGAGCTCGGCCACGGTCGAGCTCGCAGCCGCCGCGCATGGCGTCGAGCCGGCCCAGATCGCCAAGACGATCTGCCTGCGCGCCGGCGAAGAGGCCATGCTGGTGGTGGCGGCCGGCACCGCGCGGCTCGACAACCGCAAGTTCAAGGACGCCTTTTCCGGCAAGCCGCGCATGCTGGGCGCCGACGAGGTCGCGGCGCTGACCGGCCATCCGGTCGGCGGCGTCTGCCCCTTCGGCCTTGCGACGCCCCTGCCGGTCTATTGCGACGTGTCGCTGAAGCGCTTCGACATCGTCGTTCCCGCCGCCGGGGCCACCAATTCGGCGGTGCATATCGCGCCGGAGCGCATGGCGGCGCTGACCGGCGCGATGTGGGTCGACGTCTGCCAGTAGCCGTCAGCCGCCGACGATGATGAAGGGCGCCCAGTTGGCCGGGTCGGCGCGGCGTCCGCCCGCCTCGATCTCGGCGGCCATGGCGCGCCGCAGCGCCTCCGCCCGCGACAGGGCCGGCTCGGCGGCGACGGCGGCGATGGCGCCGGTGGCGAGCCGCACGGCGGCGTCGGACGCCACCGGCCAGTGCGACACCATCAGCGAGCGCGCGCCGGCATAGAAGAAGGCGCGGGCGAGCCCCGACAGCGCCTCGCCGCCCGCTTCGCCGGCAGCCGTGTTGCACGCCGACAGGATCACCCACTCGGCGTCGAGCCTGAGCAGGCTCACCTCGGACGCCGTCAGCAGGCCGTCATCCCCGGCCGACGCCTGCGCCGGCGGCGTCATGACGATGGCCGGTTCGGCCAGCCCCTTCAATTCGCCCGACACGAGGCCGTGCGTGGCGAAATGCAGGATGCGGGCGCGCGCCATCTCGCCCTCGTCCGACAGGCGCTTGGCCTCGGCCTCGGTCGCGGTTTCGCCGAGGCGGACGGCGCTTCCGGCGGCGCCGAGCGCGGCGGCGACGGCGCAGGCTTCGTCCGCCGTCTCGGGCAGCGGCTCCAGCAGCCGCACCGCCTCGATGTCGGCTACCGCGCCGCGAAACAGGGTGGAAAGCTCCGGTGCCGGTCCCGCTGCCGCTTCTACCCCAACCTCGACCGGGGGCAGCGGTTCCAGCTCGGGGCAGGACTCGCGGCCGAAGGCGCGCCTGTCGGCGCCGTCGCGGCCGGTGAGCAGCGGGTTGGCGAAGCCGAGATAGGGCGCGGGGGTATCCGTCGACGGGTCCGGGGCTCCGGCGGCCTTCAGCGCCGCGACCGAGGGCAGCACGGTGATCGCATGGCTGCGGGCGAGCCAGCCGGCCTCGCGCCAGCGGTCGCTCGCATCGTCGGCCGGCAGCGCCTCCACCAGCATGTGGAAGGGCAGGCCCGACAGCCGCTTCGACGGCACCACGACCAGCTCGCGGCCGGCGATCATGTCCGCCACCGGCGCCAGCGTCGCGCCGTAGAGCGCGTGCGCGGCCCGCAGCACGCGGGCGGGCCGGTCGGCGCCCGCTCCCGGCGCGAGCGGGGTCGCGCCCCGCGCCTCGCTCGCCACGCCCATCAGCGAGCGAAGCTCGCGCACGGCGGCCAGCAGGTCGCCGGTCGGGCGCGGCAGCTTCACCCAGCGCGGCGCGCCACGCTTCGGCACGGCCCACAGATAGGTTTCCCAGTCGGCGCCGCCGAAAGCGCCCGTATCGGCAAAGAACAGCAGGACCTCGTTGTCGCCGAGACCGTCCCGCACCGCCTCGAAATCGATCGGCGCCGGCTTCTGCAAGGCGGCGAAATCGGGGAACGCATCCGCAAGCCGCGCATCGATGGCGACGATCGCGGCGTCGGCGGCGTCGAGATCGGCGCGCAGCGCCGCCACGGCTTGCGCATCGCGCGACGCCGGCGCGACGGCCAGCGCCGCGGTGAGCTTCGCGTCGGCGCGGCGCCAGCGCGCCACCGCGTCCTGCCGGTCGCGGGCGAGGCCCGCCAGCTCGCCGCTGCCGGCCGCCTGACGCGCCGCCATCTGGGCGAGCGCCTGCGCCGCCTGCGATTCGATCACCCGCTGGGCGATGAGGAACGCCTTCTCCCCAACGGCTTCCCCAATGGCTTCCCCGCCGGCGCCGTCCGCGCCGGACAGGCGGTCGTAGGTCTTGACCAGACCGTCGAACACCGCGCCCCGCGCCACCGCCTGATCCTCGACATTGCCGGTGCGGGCGGCGAAGGCCGTGGCCGCGTCGACCGCCGCGACGCGCTCGACCAGCGCGGTGCCGTGCTCCAGCGCCCGGGCGGCAGCAGGAAAATCGCCCGAGGCGAACAGCGTGCGGCCGAGGTCGAACAGCGCCATCGCCGTCTCGGGATGGTCGGCGCCATACGCGGCCTCCAGCCTCTCCAGCACCTCGCGGAACAGAGCGAGCGCGCCGGGCAGGTCGCCGCGTTGCGCCGCAACCTCGCCGCGCAGGGTCGACACGCGGATATGGGCGCGGCTGCCGGGCTGGACGCGGGCATAGATCGCGCCGGCTGCGCGCGCGTGGCGCTCGGCATCGTCGAGGCGCCGCTGCTTGAGGCGGATCTGCGCCATCGCCACTTCCAGGTCGGCGGTCTCGCGCACCTCGCCGCGCTCCGCCCGCATGTCTTCCAGCGAGCGCTGCGTCAGGTCGGCGGCGCCGTCGGCATCACCCTCGGCAAACAGCAGCGAGGCGAGCGCCGCGCGCGCCGTCGGCCGGATCGACTTCGCCGCCTCGCTGGCCTCCACGACGGCGACAGCGCGCTCCAGCAGCGGCCGTGCCTCGGCAAAACGCTGTTGGCCGGAATAGAGGATGCCCAGCAGCATCAGGTCGAAGGCGATGTAGGGGTGGTCGGGCGGCAGCGTCGCCTCGTCGATGGCGAGCACGCGCCTGTAGGCGTTTTCGGCCTCGGCGAGCCGGTCCTGCGCGCGGGCCGCGCCGGCCAGCGCGCGCAGCACGTCGGCGACGGGGCGCGACTGCGGCCCGCTCAGGGTCTCGCGGATGGTCAGGGCGCGGCGGAAGGGCCGCTCGGCCTCCGCCGGCCGGTCCAGCGCCATCAGCACGGTGCCGACGCGGAACAGGTTTTCGGCCGATGCCGGATTGAAGTCGCCGCTCACCGTGTCGCGGATCGTCACCGCCCGCCGGTAGACCGGCAGCGCTTGCGCATAACGCCCGGTGCGCTCGTAGAGCCGGCCGAGTCCCTCCAGCACCGAGGCGACATTGGCGTGGACGGGGCCGTGGGCGCGCTCGCGGGCGGCCAGCGCGCCGCGATACATCTCCTCCGCCTCGCCCGGCCGGCCGGTCGCCGCCAGAAGGTTGGCGAGCCCCGCCATCGCCGTGCCGGCGGTCGCGCCGTCCGTATCGACGATGCCGGCGGCGGCGAGCCGCAGCGCCTCGCGGTAGCCGGCCTCGGCGCCTTCGAGATCGCCGCCGTCATGCAGCATGGCGGCGCGCTCGACGATCCACTCGACCAGCACCGGGTCGTCGGCAGCGAATGCGACGCGCCCCGCCGCCAGCGCCTCGTCCATCAGGCCGGCGGCGCGCAGATGGTCGCCGCGCTGGTCGACCAGCCGCGCGAGCCGTTGCCAGCTTCGGGCCGTCTCGGGATCGGTTGCGCCCAGCACCGCGATGCGGATGTCGAGCGCCTTGCGGTAGAAGGGTTCGGCCTCCTCCAGCCGCCCAAGCTGGCGCAGCGTATAGGCAAGGTCCGCGGCCGACACGGCGGTGTCGGCGTGCTCGCCCAGATAACGCTCGCGCAGCGCCAGCGCCTCGCGGAAATGCGGCTCGGCCTCCGCGAATTTACGCTGGGCATAGAGCGCATCGCCGAGAAAGCGATGGAAATCGGCGGTCACCAGAGCCTGCGCGGACAGTGCGGCCTGCGCCTCGGCAAGCGCCGCGCGGGCGACGCGTTCGGCCTGCACCGGCCGCTCGTCGTCGATGAGGTTCTGTATCTCGGCCGGCCGAGGGTCGATCGCATCCTGCGCCGCGGCGGGAGCAGCGGCGAAGGCAGCGCCCGCCAGCAGCGCGGCTCGCAGCGTGGCGAGCTCCCCGATGCCGTGCAGCCTGAAAAAGTTCATCGGCGCTCCCCCGATCCTGGCCCGATCTTGCCCTGACGGCATAGGGGCGCATCGAATTGGCGTAAACAAGGCGCCGCAGGCACGGATATGCATGGACAGGAGCGCCTTGCGCACCACATTGATAGAGCGCCGGCACGGACCCGGCACGAAACAGGGAGACGATCATGAAGCACAGCGCAACGGCAGTCTGGCAGGGCAATCTGCGCGAGGGCAAGGGCACGCTGGAGACGCAGAGCGGGGTGCTGAAGGGCCAGCCCTATTCCTTCAAGTCGCGTTTCGAGGACGAGACCGGCACGGCCGGCACCAATCCGGAGGAGCTGATCGCGGCGGCGCATGCCGGCTGCTTCGTCATGCAGCTCTCGCATTTCCTCGCCGAGAACGGCACGCCGGCGCAGAGCCTCGACGCCAAGGCCGTGGTGACGCTGATCCCCGGCACCGGCATCACCGGAAGCGCGCTGACCCTGACCGGCAAGGTGGCGGGCATCGACGCGGCGAAGTTCCAGGAGCTCGCGACCAAGGCGAAGGAGAACTGCCCCGTGTCCAAGGCGCTGGGCGCCATCGAGGTGACGCTGGACGCGAAGCTGGGCTGATCGACCCGGTTGCCGGCGACCAGGGAGAGCTGGTCTTCCCCCCAACGCCGGCGGCCCTACGGAGCACGCTGCGCGGCGGGCGAGGCGGCGAGCCAGATGGTGTGGCGCGAGCCGCCCGCTCTGCCGCGTGCGCGCGAAACTTCCTCGGTCACCGCGAAACCGGCCTGCTTCAGCCGGCGGGTGAAGGCGGCATCGGGGTGACTCGACCATACCGACAATACGCCGCCGGGTTTCAGCGCGGCGCGCGCGGCGGCCAGCCCGGCATGGCCGTAAAGCGCGTCGTTGCCGGGCCTGCTGAGACCTTCCGGCCCGTTGTCGACGTCGAGCAGAATTGCGTCCCACGCGCCGGCGCGAATGGCATCGCCGACGTCGCCCTCGAATACCGTCACGCGCGGATCGTCCAGGCTGCCGGCATGCAGCGCAGCCATCGGCCCGCGCGCCCACTTCACCACCGCGGGCACGAGCTCGGCCACCGTGACGCTCGCCGTGGCGGGCAGCAGCGCCAGCGCGGCGCGCAGCGTAAAGCCCATGCCGAGGCCGCCGATCAGGATGCGCGGGCCGGGCCGGGCCTGGATCCGCTCCAGCGTCAGCCGCGCCAGTTCCTCCTCGGAGCCCCGCATGCGGCTGTTCATCAGCACCTCGGTGCCGACGACGATCCAGTACTCGTCGCCGCGCCGCCGCAGGCGCATCTCGCCGCCGTCAGGTATGGGGGCGCTGTCGAGGGTTTCCCAGGGAATCATGCGGCGACCATAAGCTGGCCACCGGCGATTGCCTACGTTCCGATGGTCCGCAGCCGGGCCGTTCGGCGGCGAGCCTCAGCTACCCTGCTTCATGCCGTAGCGCGCCTGCGCGCCCCACACCGCGTCGACGCTGGCGTCGCGGCCGCAGCCGTTGCGGTAGGCCCGGTAGCGCGCCGGGTTCTTCTTGTAATAATCCTGATGGTACTCCTCGGCCGGCCAGAATTCCGGCGCGGCCAGCACCTCGGTGACGATGTCCTTCTTCAGCTCCTTCGCGGCGGCCGTCCGCGCGCGCTGCGCAGACTTGAGCTGCGCCTCGTCGAGCGCGAACACGGCGGTCGAATAGCTGCGGCCGCGGTCGCAGAACTGGCCGCCGCCGTCGGTCGGGTCGATCGTGCGGAAGAAGATCTTGACCAGCTCGTCATAGTCGATGCGGTGGCTGTCGAACTCGACGCGGACCGCCTCGCGGTGGCCGTAGAGGCTGTAGTCGAAATAGGTCGGGCTGGCGCTGGTGCCGCCTATATAGCCCGAGACGGTGGACAGGACGCCGTTCACCTTGTCGAAATCCGACTCGACCGACCAGAAGCAGCCGCCGGCGAAGACGGCGGTCAGCTTCTCGGCCTTCGCCGGGCCGGCGAGGCCCAGCACGGTGGCGGCGATTGCGGCGGCGATTGCGGCGAAGCGCATGACATCCTCCGGGAAGGCGGCGAACCTATCACCGCGCCCGGAAATCTCAAATCACCAGCCGTCACACGGCTCCGTGACCGGGCCAGAGCGGCCGGAACGCATCGGCGACGGCAACGCCGTGCCGGCGGACCTCCTCATGCGCGGAAGCGGCCATCGCGTCGATCGTGTCGCGCCACGAAAGCGCAACGAAGGACACCTCGTCGCCAAGGACCGCGGCGGCGAAGCGCTCGATTTCCGCCAGATGGGCCGACCGCGACTGCGCGGCGACCGGTCTGCCGCTCCGCCAGAGGTCGGGGCTTGCGTGCAGATAGGCGAGGACCGGCCGTTTCCCGAGCGCCCGCGCCTGCGTCAGCACGCCGAGGCCGTGCTTGACCAGTTGTACGGCGTCGAGGTGAACGAAACGCGCGCCTCCCGCCTTCAACGCGTCGCGCATCGCCTCGAAGCGAGCCATGCCCGCACCCCACACCGGGCGATTGTAGGCATCGGACATGTCCGCGGGCTTGCGCGGCCTGAACGGCTCGTAGCGCTTGGACTCGATCGCAATGAGCGATTCGCCGGTGTCGACCACGGCGTCGAGCCACGGGTGGCGCCCGCCGGCCCATGGGAACCGCAACGACTGTTCGATCCGCACCTCGCGCGGCGTGCCGTACCCTGCCAGCGCGGCGGGCAGGGGCAATTCTCCGGGACGGCCGAGAAAATAGCCGAACGCGTTCGCCACCAGCGCGGCCGACGATTCGTCGCTCAGGAACTTGCCGCTTTCGGTCTCGCGGCCCGGGGCGGCGGCATAGGCGGCCATGATCGCCTCGCGATCAAGATAGGGGAGCAGACCGTCGACCAGCATCGCGCAGCTCCCCGCCGGCAGGTTGATCCTGACGGATCAGTCTGCCGGCAAGGCTCAAACAAAGCATGAAGAGACGTGATCTGAAAGCGGGTCGGACACGCCGCTCGACCATCATCTTTCTTGATCTCGGCAGCCGCGACGCCGCTGGCGCGCAAGAGAAAACCGCGATCGCCTAGACCCGCCGCTCGACCATCATCTTCTTGATCTCGGCGATCGCCCTGGCCGGGTTGAGGCCCTTGGGGCACGCCTGCGTGCAGTTCATGATGGTGTGGCAGCGATAGAGCCGGAATGGGTCTTCCAGGTTGTCGAGCCGCTCGCCGGTGCGCTCGTCGCGCGAGTCGATCAGCCAGCGATAGGCTTGCAGCAGGATGGCGGGGCCGAGATATTTCTCGCCGTTCCACCAGTAGCTCGGGCACGAGGTCTGGCAGCAGAAGCACAGGATGCACTCGTAGAGGCCGTCGAGCTTCTGCCGGTCCTCGTGGCTCTGCTTCCACTCCTTGGCCGGCTCGGGCGAGACGGTCTGGAGCCACGGCTCGATGGAGGAAAGCTGCGCGTAGGGCACGGTGAGGTCGGGCACGAGGTCCTTGATCACCGGCATATGCGGCAGCGGATAGACGCGCACGGCGCCGTCGATCTCGTCCATGCCCTTGGTGCAGGCGAGCGTGTTCGACCCGTCGATGTTCATGGCGCAGGAGCCGCAGATGCCCTCGCGGCAGGAGCGGCGCAGCGTCAGCGTCGGGTCGATGTTGTTCTTGATGTAGAGCAGGGCGTCGAGCACCATCGGCCCGCAATCGTCCATGTCGACATAGTAGGTGTCGACATGCGGGTTCTCGCCGTCGTCGGGCGACCAGCGGTAGATCCTGTATTCGCGCAGGTTCGTCGCGCCTTCCGGCTTCGGCCAGGTCTTGCCCGGCTTGACCCTGGAATTCTTCGGCAGCGTCAGCTCAACCATGGTTGCGCCGTTCCTTTCGAATGACGAGTTTCAGGCCCGACCAGACGGCATCGACGGCCGCCACCTTCACATCCACCAGATCGAGGCCGAGCGCGGCCTCGCGCACCAGATCCTCGGTCAGGTCGGTCGGCACCCTGGAAGCCTTCTTCGGCCAGGAGACCCAGATCGTACCGTCGGCCTTGATCGCATCCTGCGCAGCCGGCAGGGCGCCCTCGATCTCGGCGCGGCTCCTCGAGAAGCCGTGCAGCAGATCGTAGCGGCGGTGCCCGGAAATCTCCGCCCAGCGCTCCAGCCGCTCGACGCCGGCGAAATCGCGGGCCTGCGCGAGCTCCGACAGCGCGTCCGGCAGCGCCACGAAGGCCACGTCCATGCCGTCCTTCAGGCCGAGTTTCTGCGCCAGCGGCGTGCCCGAATATCCGGCTGCGGAAAGGGCCATCAGTACACCCGCTTCTTCGGCGCGATCCGCGCCGGGTCGATGCCGCCCTCGTCCACAGGCAGCATCGTCTCGGTGTGGACCGGACGGTAGTCGAGCGTGACGTTGCCGGCCTCGTCCACCCAGGACAGGGTGTGCTTGCGCCAGTTCTTGTCGTCGCGCTCGGAGAAATCCTCGCGGGCATGCGCCCCGCGGCTCTCCTTGCGGGCTTCCGCCCCGTAGACCGTGGTGATGGCGCAGGCCATGAGGTTCTCCAGCTCCAGCGTCTCCACCAGGTCGGAATTCCAGATCATCGAGCGGTCGAACACCTTGAGGTCGGACAGGCCCTTCCAGGTTTCCGAGATGTTGCGGCAGCCGGCCTCCAAGGATTCCTGCGTGCGGAACACGGCGGCGTCGACCTGCATGGCGGCCTGCATCTTCTCGCGCAGCCGCGCGGTCGGCGTTCCGCCGTCGGCATGGCGCAGGCGGTCGAAGCGCTCCATGATCTTCTCGCTGGACGCCTCGTCGACAGGCGGCACGGCCGAGTCGCGGTCGATCACCTGGCCGGCGCGGATGGCGGCGGCGCGGCCGAACACGACGAGGTCGATCAGCGAGTTGGAGCCGAGCCGGTTGGCCCCGTGCACGGAGGCGCAACCCGCCTCGCCAACCGCCATCAGGCCGGGCTGGACGGCGTTGGGCCCGCCGAGCTTCGGGTTCAGCACCTCGCCCCAGTAGTTCGTCGGGATGCCGCCCATGTTGTAGTGCACGGTCGGCGACACCGGGATCGGCTCGCGCGTCACGTCGACGCCGGCAAAGATCTTGGCCGACTCGGAAATGCCGGGGAGCCTTTCATGAAGGACCGCCGGGTCGAGATGGTCGAGGTGCAGGAAGATGTGGTCCTTGTTCCTGCCGACGC
>CAZVTK010000019.1:0-45712 GCA_964629765.1 uncultured Mesorhizobium sp. | reverse complement strand
GAACAGCCGCTCGGTCCGTCTCTATCTTGCCGATGGCACGCCGAGCGGACTGATCATCGCCGAGATCGGCAACTGGTCGGGCAAGGTGCTGGCGGCGCCACGGGCTCGGTTGGCCGAACTGCTCAAGCGCAGCGAGGCATCACGCACGGGCATCTACATCCTGACCGGTCCTGACCCGGATCGACCGGGCGGAGTCCTAGCCTACATCGGCGAGGCGGACGACGTTGGGAAGCGGCTGCGCAACCATCTGCAGTCCGGGGACAAGGACTTCTTCGACCGGCTGGCGATCGTCGTCAGTTCCGACGACAACCTGACGAAGGGACACGTGCGTTTCCTCGAAAGCAGGTTGATCAGGCTGGTGCAGCAGGCCGACACCGCCTCATTGACCAATGGCACCGCTCCCGATTTCCAGCGGCTGCCTGAAGCCGACCGCATGGACATGGAGTTCTTCGTTGATCAAGTGACCCTCATGCTGCCACTTCTCGGCTTCGACGTGTTCCGGAAGGCTGCACTTGAGGCTGCATCGGGCATGTCTTCCACGGACAGCGGCACCACCTTCGCCTTTGCCACGGCAGGAGCATCGGCAAGAGCGCACGAAACCGACGACGGGTTTGTCGTGATCGCCGGCTCGACGGCGAGGCGGGCGCCGAGCAGTACGTTTCCCGCTGGCTATCTGGCTCTGCGCGACAGCCTCGCCGCCGACGGCAAGCTGATCGACGGGCCGATGCCCGATCTCTACACTTTCACCACCGACGTGGTGTTCTCCAGCCCCAGCGCGGCGGCGTCGATCGTGGCGGCCCGCAGTGCCAGTGGTCCAAGAGAGTGGAAGGTTGCCGACACCGGCCAGATGTACAAGGACTGGAAAGCGGAACGGCTGGGCGGATCAGCCGCTACATGAACCACGGTCCGCGTTGTGGCTGCAGGCATGTAAAAGCCGCTCTGATAGGCGCCGTCACATGCCTCTGAACAGGCAGCGCTAACCACAATCTCCGTCACCACGCCATCGATGCAGGAAGAGCTGGATAAGCTCCACGGAACAAGCGTGTTCACGGTCACCCACAACTCACGGGAGACCGACTATGACCAACACCTCGAACCTCTACCGGAAGGCCCGCGCGCTCGCTGCCAAGACCGTCACCGCTGGCTGCACGCCGCACGAGCACGTCGCGGCTACCAACCTCGCTGTCACCATCATCGCGAAGCACGGCCTCGATGCTGGCCGTATCGGCTGGCCCACACCACCTGCCGGCTTCGCATGGTCCGGCGAGCCCGGCCGCAGCGAGGTCGTCGAGAAGCCGGTCGAGCAGAAGACCGGCGCAAAGCATGGCGCTGAGCCTGCCATGGCGAAGTCCCTGCCCGACGGCAAGGCGAAGAAGCCGAAGCGCCCGACCGTCGGCGAGCTTCTGCTCGCGATGCTGCAGCGGCCCAAGGGCGCGACGCTCGAGGAGATCATGGCGGCATTCGGCATCCTCGCCCACAGCGCCCGCGCGATCATCTCGATAGAGGCACGCAAGAAGCGCGGGCTGAATGTGAAGCTTGATCGGAAAACCGGCCGGTATTCGATCGCCAGCTAACGCAACCTGCTGGGAGCCGAGGAGGGCTGGAAATCGCTCCAGCCTTTCACGGGCCACGCCGTCGCACATGTAGACCTGCGCGAACACCGGCTCTCCGGTCGCTTCTTGATCGTGGTCAAGGGATGACTCGTCCCGGTCGCATATTCATCGCCCGTATCGGTGCCTGGAGTGATCGGCATGAAGAGACGGTCCTTGCTTATCGGCGGCGGTGCGCTGCTGCTCGCGGGTGCGGCCGGGGGTATTGCCTGGCGCAACGCGGTCGGGTCGATGGCCGACTACGAGGCGTATGCGGCCCGCGCACGCGCCTTGCTGGCGCAGCAGCCCGATCTGCGGGAGACCATCCGCTACGCGACGCTCGCCGCCAACAGCCACAACACGCAGCCCTGGCGCTTCGGCGTGGAGGACGCAGCGATCGCCCTGTTTCCCGACGCCGCGCGCCGCACGCCCGTCGTCGATCCCGACGACCACCATCTCTATGTGAGCCTCGGCTGCGCTGCCGAGAACCTCGCTATCACGGGAAACGCGACGGGGCGGCCCGGTGAGGTCATGCTCGAACCGGGAGACGGGAGCGCTGCGCGGTTCGCCTTCTCGACAGGTGCCGGCCGCTCCGATCCGCTGTTCGACGCCATTCCCGCGCGGCAATCGACGCGCGCCGACTATGACGGCCGGCCCGTGCCCGGCGCCGATCTGGCCGCGCTGGAGCGTGCCGGCGCCGAGCCCGGCGTGCGGCTCATGCTCCTCGTCGAACGGCCCCGGATCAACCAGGTGCGCGACCTCGTCGTGTCCGGCAATGACGCACAGATGGCCGATCCGGCCTTCATGGCCGAGCTGAAGCGCTGGCTGCGCTTCAATCCGCGCGCGGCAGCCGCTTCCGGCGACGGGCTGTTCTCAGCCTCCAGCGGCAATCCGGTGCTGCCGACCTTTCTCGGCGGCCATGCGTTCGATCTCCTGTTCAGCGCGGCGGCCGAGAACGACAGATATGCGCAGCAGATCGACTCTTCCGCCGGGCTGGCGGTCTTCGTCGCCGACCGGGCCGACAGGGCGCACTGGATGAAGGTCGGGCGGGCCTGCCAGCGCCTTGCGCTGACGGCGGCGAGCCTCGGGCTGAAGCATGCCTTCGTCAACCAGCCCGTCGAGGTCGAGGCTCTGCGCCCGGCGCTGGCGGCATTGGTCGGCGAGCCCGACAGGCGGCCGGATCTGGTCATGCGCTTCGGCTACGGCCCTACCATGCCTTACGCGCCGCGCCGGCCGGTCGAGGCGGTGCTCGCATAGGTCCGCGCGCGGTGAGCAGCCTGCCGCGACCTTCTCGCCACGCACCGCCACATGATCGTGTTCATGCCGCAATCGCCTCCGATCGTGCCGGCCATCGGGAACGGATCGGGCTTGGGCATGTCACGATGGCTGGGAATGCTTGGCGGCCTTGTGCTGGGGTTCGGCGGATTGGCCTGCGCCCATGCCGACACGACGATGGCGAGCGCCACGCTTGGCGAGCTGACCTTCAACTACAGGCCGGAATCGTGGCGGATCGTGCCCGACGGCGGCGGATTTGGTCGCCACTTGTCTGCAGGAGGATTGTCGCGGCGCAATGGTCGACATCAGCCGACGCGATGGCGAAGCCGGCTGCACCAAGGAAGCGATGACGGCAGAAGCCGAACGCCTCTTTCCTGTGGGCGAGCGCGCCTATGTGAACATGCTGCGCGCCGGCCGCTTCGCCCTTTTGCTGGCCATGCGCCACGACGGCCCTGAGCTGAGCTCACCGGAATTCGCCTATGGATGTATCGCCTGGCAGGGGCACGAATACCGCTTCGCGATGCGGCCCGAGACCGTGGGAGCCCAGTCATGGATCGGAGGCGCCCTGCACTATCTCGTCAGCCAGGCGACCGCTCCTGACGCAAGGGTGGAGAAGATCAGCCTCGGAGAGATCGACTTCCATGTGTCCACCGAGGCATGGCTGCTTCCGGAGCACGTTACTGGCCAAGGCGTCTGGCTGACATGCAGGATGCCGACGTGCCATGAGCCCGGCCACGTCGCTGTACTGTCGGTCCGCGCGCCACAGGAGCCTTGCCCCGGCCCGGCCAGCGACATGGAGGCGATCGACGGCACCGAGACCCGGATCACGATGCTGGAAGCAGACGCGCCGGACGGTCTCTCCTTCACGGTTTCGGAGACCTTCCTCGGTTGCCGGAACTACGTACCGCCGCAATTCGAAGCCTGCTCTGTCCACGGCGAGCAGTCCTACCACCTTTCGACGATCGGTCCCTTCGGCTGCCGCTCCTCGATCTGGCAAATTCCTGGCGATGCGCTCATCGACCTGCTGAAGGGCGCGCGGATCGCGGACTGATCCGGAGCGCACCGCACGGTTGCCGCCTGGCGGAATCGACCTGACGTGGAATCGCAGCGTCGCTGGATTGCGGCAATGCCGCGAAATCCGTGAAGGGTCGTAAGCGAGACGTCGCGGCGCCGCACAGGCTGATCGGGCTGCGCAGCGGCAGCTGGTGTTGACGTTGTCTATCCCATAGCATTGATAATTATTATCATTTCCGACCTCATCAAACGCGGCCCCACATCGCAGATCGATGCCGTATCGCAGCGTACGCGGGACAACGTCACCAATCGCGCTGTGTGGCCGCCTGTGCGCCGAACAGGGGCCCTTCTGCGCCAACCGGCATCCGACGTCGAAGACAACGTCGAGTGTCTGGCCGCCGCCAGAGCGAAGAACCGAGACGGGTCCGTATCATTCGTGATCGCCGGCCCGAGTGGGGTTGTATCCTACATTAAATATCCATAGCCGGAGCCTAACCGCCCGTCGCTGGGCCGCATGGAATCGACATGCACGGGAGTACCTGCTCGCAGTTCCCGCGCGGTGCGGCCGGTGTCACCAAGCGTCACGGTGACGTCACCGAAACGTCACCGTCCGCAAGCCACGATAATGTCGGCGCTATTTCCCTATTTCCTACCGTCACGGTGACGTTTCCCATTAAAGGGAACACACGGGGTCAGGGGGTAGTGGACTACCCCCTGAGAGGGTTCAGGCAAATCGTCAAAGCTTTCGCCAACGTCACCGTGACGGTGGCAATCGAGCCTCAAAGCCGCAGAACTCCGCCACTTGCGCGCCGTGACACCGCGGTGACGTCACCGTGACGTCACGGCGACAGGTCGTCGAGATCGTAGAGCCGCCGCACGGACTTCACGCCGGCCAGGACACGGGGCCGATACTCGCCGCCCCGCCAGCGCGCAGGGGCCGGCAGCCCGCGGCGCTGCGTGACCTGGACGTTGTGAAGGCTGGTCGCGAGATCGATCATCAGCTCCGTCTTGCTGCGAAGCTCGCGGCCGCTGAGCCCCTCCCGACCCACCCATTCCTCGTAGGCCCTGTAGACCTCATCCTGCAACACGACATCGTTGGCGTCGCCGGTGACCACGAGGCAGTCCTCGGCGAACCGCAGAGCCGGAGAGGTGTTGCGGCGGACCTCCGCGACGGCCTCGCGGCCGCGCTCGCAGACCGTGAAGCGGTAGCCGTTGGCGCGCAGTCTACTCAGGCCCTCCATCGCCCAGTTGGCGATACCCGGCAGCTCCGTCATGAGCCGGTCCTCGACGCTCTGATCCTCCTTGCCCTCGAAGGAGCGGTCGAACAGGATGGCGATCTGCCGGGCGGCCAGCGCGCCGCTCTCGTCGATCCAGGCAGGCTGGCGGTTGCCGAGAACCAGCAGGCGGGTCAGCAGGCTGATGCTGACGGCGGGAAGGAACTTGCGCGGGATGCTGAGCGTGTCGCCGCCCGTGATCGCCAGCAGCCGCTCGAGCGCCTGACCGCGCTGGCCGCCGGACACGTCGCGGGCGTCAGGGATGACGATCAGGCGCTTGTCGAGCGCGTCCTGCAAGCCGAATTCCTTGCCGAGGTCGGAAAGCTGCTTCTGGGAGATATGCGCCCGTCCGACCAGCCGCTCCAGCACGTTCTTGGAGGTCGACTTGCCCGAGCGCGGCGGCCCGGTGAAGGTGACGAAGCGGTGCACGGTGGTGTCGGGCACCATGGCGTAGCCGAAGAACTCCTGCAGCGTGGGGTGGAAGGCCTTGTCGAGACGCTCGCCGATCCACTGCTGCCACTGAGGGCACTGCGCCTCCGGATCATAGGCGAAGTCGGGCACTGCGGTGGCAAAATAGCTGCCGTCGAGCGGCAGGAGCCGATCGCTGCCGAGGTCGAGCAGGCCGTTGTTGAACAGGACGAGGTCCTGCGGCTTCGGCGCCTCCTCTGCCCGGTCGATCCAGTCGAAGGGCCGCGCGGCGGTGAAGGAGAGGTCCTGCACAGCCTGCACCATGGCGCCGACCTGGGCGGGCGAGAGATTGTCGCCGGGGTCGGTCGCGCGGATCTCGGCGCGCAGCGCGTCCTCCTCCAACTCCTTCCAGACGCCGCTGGAGCCGAGCGAGTAGAGCACCTTGTCGGAATAGAGCATGCGGGCTGGCCGCCGGGCGATGAACAGGCGGCCGTTCTTCGCGCCCTGGCTGCCTGGATAGGCGAGCGGCCGAGGCCAACCAGCCCGATCAGGCGCATCGTCGGGCAGCCCCGACAAGTCGACCGGATTGGCCTCGAACAGCGCCCGGTCGGCTTCAAGCTCGATCTTATGCCTCACCTCATCGGCGAGTTCACCGTGTCCCGCCTCGCGCAGGTGATGGAAGATCGTGCCGATGGTGTTCACTGGAGCGCTGCCGCCACGCATCACCTTCGTGCGGTCCCACATGGCGCGCACGACGTCGCGCCAGAGCTTGCCGTTCTGGTCGCGCTCGCCCGGACCAAAATCGGGATTGCGGCCGCACCAGGCGACGAACACCTCGCGGGCCGCCTTGTCGCCGCCGGTCGCATGATGGGCGGCGTGCAGCATGGAGCGGTGGCTGTCGTAGTCGGCGAAGTCGCGGGGATCGAGCTTGTCCAGAATCTGCTTTAGCGTCTCGGCGCCGATTACGCCCGCGGCGGTGTCGCCCGACATGTGCAGGCCATCTCCGTGATCGCCTTCCGACGCCATGTCGCTGTCGTCCGCCGCCGAGAGGCTCAGCCAGGGCCGGACAATCCGGTCGAGTGCCTCAAGGCCGGTGAGCGACAGGAACTCGGCGATCCCTTCACCCTCATGATCGAGAGCGACGTCGCGGTATGCCTCGTCGCCCGCCACGCGCGAGACCTCCTCCACCATGTGGCTGGCGTCGCGCATGTCGACGCCGGCTTCCAGCAGCGTGCCGAACAGCGCAGCACAGAACGCGTCGCGGTCGCCGCTCTGGGCATCCGGATATACCGCGGCCGCAAGCGCGGCGAAGGCGAGCAGGCCGACGCGGCGGTTCAGCTCGGCCCAGCCGATCTCCGGGATCTCAGCGTCAGGACCGCTCCAGACCAGCCGGTCGGGCTTCCTGCCCTCCGCCTCGATGACGCTCGGCGGCACCGCGGTCTGCGTGCCGTGCGAGCCCCGGATCTCGACCACGGTCAGGCCGAGGCCGCGCTCCTTCAGCAGCGCCGACGCCTCCTTCGACCGGATGCCGAAGAGCCGGCTCTGGTCCGGCCCGTCGGGCACGATCGCCAGCCGATGGCCGCGCTGCCCGGCGGGCAGGCTCGTGCGCCCGAACTCCACAAGGTGGTCGAGGCCGAACACCGGGCAGCCGGCCAGCGCCCGTGCGGTCGGGTAGTCAAGGTCGACGTCGGCCAGCCCGCCGCTCTGCGGCCCGAACCGCACGCCGACATTGTCGCCATGCTCGAAATCCCCGACCTCGCGGGTCAGCTTCGGCCAGTCCTTCTCGAACGCCATCTTCGTGCCGGCGCGGAGACGCACAACCTGCCAGCCACGGTTGCGAAGACGCTGGACCTCCGCGCGAAAAGCTTCATTCCGATCAACTGCAATGTTCAACGCACTTACTCCTACTCGACAGGCCGGCGCGACGCCGACGGGGCTACAAACGCAAATCCCCAACCACTCTCCATGCGGGAGGGTGGCTGGGGATCTGGGATTTATGTCGTAATTGATCCTAGTTGATGCAAGGGAATGTCCATGTTCTAGCAATGAGCTACGAGAAGAATTCTCAGACTGGGATCTTCCTGCTCGCACGCCACTTTCCCGAGAAAGTTCTGCTTGCGCGGCGCGCGCGCAATCCACGCCAGCGCGGATGCCACCAGAGCGCAGTCGGGTTTAGGTCTCACAGCCATTGAGCGTCGATCGAGCCGGCTGACCTTCGAATTCAGCCGGCTCGAACGTTCGACAACTTCTATGCAGTTCGACGCCAGCCCCTGCTCCCGTCGAGATCCATGATCTTCCTGGCATCACGGAACGACTTGTCGACCTTCGTCATGTCCGGCTCGCCCTCGTACTTCGCGGCAAGCAGGATCAGAGCCTTCCGAAAAGCTTCCTCGAATTCATCCATCGGGAAATGACGCTTGGTCTCGGCGAGATGAATGGGCCAGTCGTAATACTTAACATCCCCGCGATGGGTCTCTTCAAGCAGACGTGAACCGTGGATATAGTAGCCGAACCTGCGGCCGTTCCTAATCCACTCAATGCCGTCTTCGTCGATCTCGAAGAACTCGTTCTTCCAGAGAATCTTAGCCATTGCAGTTCTCCTTACGTATTATTTGCGAAGGCGGAATTGGCGCCGCTGTTGCCGACAGCAAATTCCGCAGGCCGAGCTTCGCTGAAACCGGGGAGAACTCCGAATTCACTAGGGGGCAAAAAGTGCAGCCTCTACATCGCCCTACTCTTTGCCTGCGTAGGGTATGCGACTGCGCAAATTTACGAGGCCGAGTGCAGCGGCAAGAACTTCGAGCGCGTGTCTCGGAATTGGCATGAACACTAGGCTGTAGCTAACGATGAGATCGTAGGCGGTAACCCGAAGCTTCAACGGTGGTGCGCCACTAAAGCGCCGCAACGCGAGAAGGGTAGCTTGGGCAACCCGGTCCGATTCCTCAGGATCGGCGAGGAACCGCATGGCTGGCGTGGCGATGTAGTCGGCTAGGTTGTCGGTGCGGCGTCCATTGAGTAGGCCCTGGTCCCTGAGACTCCCCATTACCATCTGACCGGAAAGACGGCTGATCTGATAGCCATGTTGTCTGCGTAGATATCGCAATGCCCTCGCACTTAGTCCGACAGCACTCGATAGCTCATCAACCGTAACGACCTTGTCTCTCGCCCATGCATCAGATTCCAACAGCGCAGCGTTCGTAGCCCGGACTCGTCTAGTAACATATGCATAGGCGCCAAGGGCATGGGCGATAGCCTTGCAGGCGTTAGTCGGTATCGGGATTCCTGCGTCGGTGTAGAATCGGGCAAACGCGAAAGCCTTTAGCGACTGCGTCTTTACCGATTTCCAACGCGTCTGCCCTTCGAAGTATGCGACTATCTCTGCTGAAACTGTTGCAGCCGCAGACGCATCGATAATGGGTTCTTCGCCGACGGCATCAAGATTAACGACAATCCGCTTTTCTGGCGGATTCGGAAGTTCCGACGTGTCGTTGATGAACGGGTCTGGTACCATGTTCTACACCACTTGTGCAGCGTCCGAGACCATATTCTCCTGCTGAGACGTTGAATAATACTTGCCGGGCGACCAAGGGCAGCCGCTCATGTTAAGGGAAGGCAACGAAACCGCTATTAGGATGCGGTTTCCGAGCTGGACTTCATCGCAAAACCGAGCATCAAACACACCCGACGCCAGCATCACCCCGGCGCCCACCTCCTCACGCCCGGCCACCCAAGCCGGGCTCGTCCCCGTACCGGCCTCGCAATCACGCCGAGCTGGAACGACGGAGACGAAAATGACCACCAGCAAGATCACCATTACCGACATCCAGCGCGCCGTGCTGGAAGCCGCAGCAGCGCGCGAGGGCGGTTTCGCCTGGCCGCTGCCCGAGGCATTGGGGTTGAGGAAGGGCTCGGCCGTGCTGGTGATGAAGGCGCTGCTCGGAAAGGGGTTGGTAAAGGAGCGCCGGGCGAGGACGGGCGAGCCTGTCTGGCGGGAGGATGCCGACGGGAAACCGATGGCCGCAGTGATCACGCGCGCGGGGCTCGCCGCGATCGGCGCCGGCACGGCAGACGGGATGACGGCGGCAATGCCGGGCTCAACTGACGCTCACTCTGCAACGTGCAGCGAGGGCGAGGCTGATCCCGGCGTGAGCCCCGGGGACGCGGATCATCGGCGCATGGCGAGGGCTGGCTCGAAGCTGGCAATGCTGATCGAGCTGCTGAGCCGGGACGAGGGTGCCACGGTGCCGGAGATGGTCGCGGCGACGGGATGGCAGGCGCATACGGTACGTGGGGTGATGAGCGGGGCGTCGACGCGAAAGTTTGGGTCTCGGATCATGTCCGAGAAAGTCGAAGGGCGGGGCAGGATTTATCGGGCGTCTCCGATAGCTGACCGGGAGGCAGGCAAGTGAGGCTGGCGGCGGCGACCCGTTCGGCCTGCGAGGCGCTCTTCTCACAGCGTCCGGCGAAGAAACCCGCCGGTGCCTTTCCCCTAGGGCTCAAGGTCTGCTCGTCCGCTCCCGAATAGCCCGATGCGTAGGTGGGTCGGCGCTCAGGCCATCCGCGGTTCAGTAATTGAAACATCTCCACAAGTGCATGTTCACCGAAGTGAACATGCACGACCGGGGGCGCGACTGTTCCCGGTCGAGATTCCCACGATTTTCAGGCGTCAAGACGCTCTGCCGCCCGCCTGGCACGAATCTTTCTACCGGGGCTTCCGACAACGGAACTCCGAAGAATGATCCTGTTTGCCCTTGTCGCCTCCGCCTTCCTGTTCGCCCCTCTCATGGGATGGGCGGAAAGGCAGTCCGCGCCTTTCATGGCGGTGATCCCGCTGCTGCTCTTCATCGCGTTCTGCGTGCTCCTGCCGGGCGTGGCCGCGGGGGAAGTGCTGCTGGAGGCCTACCGATGGATACCGAGCCTCGGCATCTCGGCCTCGTTCCGGCTCGACGGTCTGTCTCTCACGTTCGGGCTGCTGATCACCGGAATCGGCGCGATCGTGTTCCTCTACGCCTCCGCCTATCTGCGCGGCGCCGCCATGCGCTTCTACACCGTGCTGACCCTGTTCATGGCCTCGATGCTGGGGGCGGTGCTGGCGGACGATCTGATCCTGCTGGTCGTCTTCTGGGAGCTGACGAGCCTCACCTCCTTCCTGCTGATCGGCCACACGCCGGAGGAGGCCGAGAGCCGCCGTTCTGCCCAGCAGGGATTCCTCGTCACCGTCGCGGGCGGCCTTGCGATGCTTGCCGGCGCGATCCTGCTGGGCTCCGTTGCGGGCACGTACTCCATCACGGCGATCCTCGAGCGCGGCGAGATCATCGTCGCCCATCCCGCGGCGCCGGCAATCATCGTGCTGATCGCGGCCGGAGCCTTCGCAAAGTCGGCGCAGGTGCCGCTGCATTCGTGGCTGGCCAACGCGATGGTCGCGCCGACGCCTGTTTCCGCCTACCTGCATTCCGCCACCATGGTGAAGCTCGGCGTCTACCTGCTGGCCCGGTTCGATCCGGTCTTCTCCGACCACGGGCTGTGGATCACGCTGCTCACCGGCTTCGGCGCGGCGACCATGCTGGTCGCCGCGGTGCTCGCCCTGCGCGAGACCGACTTGAAGCGGGTGCTCGCCTATTCCACGATCGTGTCGCTCGGCACACTGGTGATGCTGATCGGTCTGCCCGGGGAACTGGCGGCGGTGGCGGTCATCACCTTCCTGATCGTGCACGCCCTCTACAAGGCCTGCCTGTTCCTCGTCGCAGGCATCGTCGACCACGAGACCGGCACGCGCGACAGCTCCGCGCTCGGCGGGCTGCGTCGCGCGATGCCTATCACGGCCGCGGTCGCCCTGCTCGGTGGGCTGTCGATGGCCGGGCTGCCGCCCTTCGTCGGCTTCGCCGCCAAGGAGCTCGTCTACGAGGTCGGACTGACGAGCGCCGCGTCCTGGCTGCTTATCGTGGCCGCCCTGCTCGCCAACGTCTCGATGGTGGTCGTGGCAGGCATCGTCGCCGTGCGGTGCTTCACGGGGGCGTCGGTGGCGACGCCGAAGGTACCGCACGATCCTTCGTGGCCGATGCTCGGGGGCCCGCTTCTGCTGGCAGTCCTCGGGCTGCTGTTCGGTGTCGCGCCCTGGCTGGTCGGCGACAGCCTGATCGTGCCGGCGGCGAGCGCGGTGGCCGGCGAACCTATCGACTACGCGCTGTCGCTCTGGCACGGCTTCACGCCGATGCTGGCGCTGAGCGTGCTCACGGTGGCGCTCGGCATTCTTGTCTTCCGCCGATGGGACGGTCTGCGCGACTGGCTGGCAGGAATCGACCTGTTCGAGCGCTGGGGGCCGGATGCCTTCTACGATCGGCTGATGGACGGGCTGCAGTCGGTTGCACGACGGCAGACCGAACTCATCCAGACGGGAAGCCTGCGCGTCTATGTCGGCCGCATATTCGCGGTCCTGGCGATCGCAGCTCTTGCGACCATCATCTTGCGAGGCGGTGCCGCGATGCCGTCCTTCGAGACGGCGCTCGTGCCCGAGCTGGCGCTCGCCGTGCTGCTCGTCGTCGCCGCGCTCGCCGTGGTGCAGGCGCGCAACTTCACCGGCGGCATCGTCGCGGCAGGCATGGTTGGCTTCACGGTCGCCCTGGTCTTTCTGTTCCGCGGCGCGCCGGACCTCGCCTTCACCCAGTTCTCGGTCGAGGCGCTGGCCGTCGTCATCTTCCTCGCCATCGTCGGCCGGATGCCGTTCCATGAGCCGGAGTTCCGCGCCTGGCCTGACCGCCTCCGCGACGCGGCGATCGCAGGCGGAATGGGGGTTGCCGCCGCGTTGGTGATGCTCAGCGTGCTGGCGCAGCCCTTCGACGCGCGGCTCACGGACTTCTTTCGCGAGACCAGCGTACCGGAGGCGCACGGGCGCAACCTCGTCAACGTCATCATCGTCGATTTCCGCGCGCTCGACACGCTGGGCGAGATCGCCGTGCTCGGCCTTGCCGCGCTCGCGACCGCCGCAGTCATCGCGGGGTTGCGGATCAGGACCACGGAGAAGCGCCGATGAACTCGATCATCCTGAGAACATCGAGCAGGCTCGTTCTTCCGGCCGCGATCGTCTTCTCCATCTATGTTCTGCTGCGCGGGCACAACGAACCAGGCGGAGGGTTCATCGGCGGGCTGATTGCCGCTGCGGGGATCGCGGTCCACGCACTGCCGCGCGGCCGCGACTCGCTGCTACGCACCCTACGTGTATCGCCGAAGGCCCTGATCGGAGCGGGACTCATGTTCGCGCTGGTCTCGGGCCTGCCCGCCTTGCTCCTCGGAACCGCCTACCTGACCCACCAGTGGCCGTTTCCTGCGCTCGGCCTCGGCACGACGCTGGTGTTCGACGTCGGGGTCTACCTCTGCGTCGTCGGCTCAGTGCTGACCTTCCTCGCCTACTACCTGGAGAACTGACGTGGAACCCGCCTTCGCCCTTGCCTTCGGCGTGCTGGTGGCGGTCGCCGCCTACCTGATCCTGTCGCGCAACGTCCTGCGCGTGGTGCTCGGCCTGCTGGTGCTCAGCAACGCGGCAAACCTCTCGCTGTTCATCGCCGGACGCATGGAGAGCGCGACGCCGCCGCTGGTCGCGGCAGGGGAAACGACGATCGCGGTGAGCGCCAACCCGCTGCCCCAGGCGCTCATCCTCACGGCCATCGTCATCTCCTTCTCGCTGGCGGCATTCACCATCGCGCTGTTCGAGGCCGCGCACCGGAGGGTCGGCACGGTGGACAGCGACCGGATGCGCGTCGCCGAGCCGGGGACCGGCGGTGCCAAGGGAACCGCGAAGGATGCCCGCGTCACGGAGCCCGCGCGGTGATCGCCCATCTGCTGCTCACGCTTCCCATCGTCTTCCCGCTTGCGGGCGTAGCGCTCTGCGCGCTGCTGTGGGCGCGTCCGAGCGCCCAGCGACGGGTCAGCCTGGCCGCCAGCATCGGCCTCCTCCTGTCGTCGCTGGCCCTGCTTTGGGTCACCTTCGACGGAACGGTTCTGGCCACCCAGTTCGGTTCCTGGGCGCCGCCGTTCGGCATCAGCTTCGTCGCCGACATGCTGGCAGCCGCTATGGTGGTCATCACCGGCCTGATGGCGGTCGCGGTCGGGATCTACGGGCTCGCACATGAGGCCCCGCAGCGCGAGCAGGCCCTCTACCATCCGCTCTACCAGGGACTCCTGCTCGGTGTCACCGGAGCGTTCCTAACCGGCGACATCTTCAACCTCTACGTATGGTTCGAGATCATGCTGATCTCGTCCTTCGGCCTGCTCGCCTCCGGCGGCAAGAAGGCCCAGCTCGATGCGGGCGTGAAATACGTCACGCTCAACCTCGTCGCGACGACCTTCTTCCTGATGACGGTCGGCTTCCTCTACGGCCTCACCGGCACGCTCAACATGGCCGATCTCGCGCGCACGCTGCCGACGGTCGAGAACCAGGGGCTGGTGACGACGCTGGCGATCCTCTTCCTCGCGACCTTCGGCGCGAAGGCGGCGGTCTTCCCGATGTTCTACTGGCTGCCTGCCGCCTATCACACGGCCTCCGCCCCGGTAGTGGCGATCTTTGCCGCGCTGCTGACCAAGGTCGGCGTCTACGCCATCATCCGGACCTTCACGCTGCTCTTCGACGGCGATGTCGGCTACACGGGACCGATCGTGGCGGGCGTCGCCATCTTGACCATGGTGACGGGCGTGCTGGGTGCCGCGGCGCATTTCGACGTGCGTCGAATCCTGTCGTTCCACATCGTCAGCCAGATCGGCTACATGCTGTTCGGCGTCGCGATCGCCACCCCGCTCGCGCTCGCAGGATCGATCCTCTACGTCATCCACCACATCGTGGTGAAGGCGAACCTCTTCCTGATTGCCGGAGTCATCCGTGCGGCGGGCGGCTCGTTCGAGCTGAAGGAGGTCGGTGGGCTCTACAAGAGCCTGCCCTGGCTCGGCGTGCTCTTCCTGATCCCTGCGCTCTCGCTGGCCGGCCTGCCCCCGCTCTCCGGCTTCTGGTCCAAGTTCATCGTGATCAAGGCCAGCCTCGACGCGGGTCACATCGCGCTGGCGGCAAGCGGCCTCGTGGTGGGGCTGCTGACACTCTACTCGATGATCAAGATCTGGAACGAGGCCTTCTGGAAGGCCGCTCCGGAGCGTTCGCAGGCCGCCATGGCCGCCTGGCGCGCGAACCGCAGGGCGCGCCTCCTGATGCTGGCGCCCATCGCGTCGCTGGCGGCCGTCACACTGACCATCGGCCTCTTCGCCGAGCCTTTCGTGGACTACGCGATGCGGGCCGCCGCCCAGCTTCTCGACAAGTCCGTCTACATCGACGCCGTCTTCGGTCCCTCGCAAGACATCGCGGAGATCTCCCGATGACCGCTCTCATCGCCTGGACGCGGCTGACCGCGCTCTTCGTCAAGGACCTGGCCCTCTCCGTGCGCGACGTCGCGATCCTCGTGCTGCGGCCGCGCAGACCGTTCCGCTCGGCGATCGTGGCGGTGCCGCTCGACGTCAAGAGCGACGAGGGCATCACGCTGCTCGCCAACATGATCACGCTGACCCCGGGCACGACCAGCCTGCATGTCAGCCAGGACCGATCCACGCTCTATGCCCATGTCATGAACGCGTCGGACGAGAGCGTCGCCCAGATCAAGGACGGCTTCGAGACCTGCGTCCGGGAGGTGCTGCCATGAGCCTGGATGTGCTTCACGACATGGCAGTGGCGCTTTCCACGGTCCTCCTCTTCGCGGCCGTGGTCTGCGCCGGCATGCGCATCGTCCGCGGCCCCGTCGCACCCGACCGCGTCGTCGCGCTCGACATGCTGGGCCTGCTCGGCGTCGCGGCGACAGGCATCGCGGTGCTCGTATCCGGCTCTGTGGCGTTCATCGACATCGCGCTCGGCGTGGCGCTGGTGGGCTTTCTGGCCACGGTCGCCTTCGCGGGCTTCATCGAGCGCGGATCGATCAACGAGGAGGAGAAGCGATGACAACCGCAATTTCGGCCTTGTTCCTCTTGGCCGGCTCCGCGATCTGCCTCATCGCCGCGCTGGGCGTGCTCAGGCTGCCGGATTTCTTCCTGCGCATGCACGCGGCCACGAAGGCAGGCGTGGCCGGTGCCGGGCTGGTGCTGATCGGCGTCGCATTCGCCGAGCCCTCCGTCGGCATGTGGGTGAAGGTCGCGCTCGCGCTCGCCTTCCTGCTGCTGACGACGCCGATCGCCGGGCATCTGCTGGCGCGCGCAGGCTACGTGGCCGGGGTGCCGCTGTGGGGAGGGACCTATCGGGACGAGCTCGAGGGCGAACTGCGGCGGGGCAGATTCGAGTCCCGGGCACCCCGCGGTCGTCAGGTCGCGGCTGCCGCGCATCGGCAGCCGCAGGGCGGAAGCGTCGTCGTCGCCTTGGCTTCGGGACCCGGCGGCGAAGCGGCAACGGCGCTGGCCCTCGATATTGCCAGCACGAGCGGCAGGCCGTTGATCGCCTTGGCGATCGTCGACACGAAGATGCTGGCCAATGTCGGTCCCGTGCCGATCGGCGGCAACTACTACGCGGCACAGCTGCGTCGCGGCCAGATCGAAAAGGCACGGCATGCTCTCGCCGAGATGGTGCAGGCGTTCGAGCGGCAGGCGCAGGCGGCGGGCACGGCGTACTCGATCGCCATGGAGGAGGGCGACCCGGCCAGGATCATCAGGTCCCGGAGCGGGCACGCGTCCGCCATCATCGTCGCCCGCGACGGCTGGTTCGACCACGGCATCGCGGGCGGCAGGTCCGACCCGCTCGCATATCTGGTCCGGCGTGGCATCTATCCGCTGATCGGCGTCGCCTTCCGCCCGGCCGAGCTGCGATCCGTCACCTTCGTGCACGACGGCACGCCACACAGCGACAGGACGCTCGACTGGTTCCTGGAGCGGGACCCATGGCCGAACGCCGGGGTCCATCTGGTTCCGGATGCCGCCACGAGGCAGGCGGAAATCGCCGATGCCACGGTTCGGGCCGCGGCTGCGCTTGGTGCGAGACTGGCGAGACCGGACGGAGAGGGCATGGACGTCACCCGTTCGCAGGTCGTCGTCTTCGGCAATGAAGGACATGACGGCTGGATCAACATGATGCGCGCATCGTCCCGTCCCCGCCTCGACGACATCCCGATCGTGGTTTTCGGTTGAGTTCGGGGCGCGGGCCTGCGACTTCTCTGGCCAGTTGAAAAGCCGGAAGGACGCGGCTTGCGAACCCGCCTAGAGAAACTGCCGGTTACCGTGAGGCTGCCCCTGCTGGCGGCGGCGATGATCTTTGTCGCCGCGGTAGCCTCGACCCAGGCGGCCATCTTCTTCATGGGACGGCAGTCCGACCGCCAGATCGAAACGCTCGGACAGGTCTATCTCGACGGGCTGTCCGCCGCCGTTCTGCCGCATGCGGCAAGTCTGGACGAAGCCGGAATCAGGGCCGCGCTCGAGCGCGCGCTCGCCTTTCACCGGGGTATCGTCGATCGTCGGCTCACCTTCGTCACGGCGGAAGGCGCCGCCGTCGAGGCAGTGCGCGAAGGGGTTTCCCCGGAGCTGGCGATCCCGATCGAAATCCAGGGGACACCGGAAGGTTTTCTTCGCGCAGCCGACGGCACGGTCTGGATCTGGCGACAGCTCGGAACGGGCGCGATGGTGGGGACGGTGGTCGCCAACCTCGACACCTCTCCTTTCGACGCGGACAGGTGGCAGCTGCGCTGGCTGCTGGTGGTTTTCGATCTGCTGTTCAGCGGCGCCTGCGCCGTCGCGGGGTTCTTCCTGGTGCGCCGGATCCAGCGCCCGGTCACGACGGTCGCCCGCCACCTCTACGAGGCGGCGCTCGGCATGCTGAAGCCGATCCCGAAGGCCGAGATTCCCGTCGGCGACCTGCCTGCCGAGCGCATGATCCTCGCCTTCAACGCCATGGCGCATGCGACGGGCGAGCGCGAAAGCCTGCTGGCGCACATGGCCGAGCAGCAGCGGCAGGCCGATCTCGGTCGGTTGACAGCCACCATCGCCCATGAAGTGCGCAACCCGCTCGGCGGCATGCGCACCGCGGTCAGCACGCTGCGGCGCTTCGGCGATCGGCAGGACGCGCGCGAGGAATCCGCCGACTTCCTCGACAGGGGGATCTCGGCGCTCGAAGGCGTCGTCAACGCCACGCTGGAGAACTATCGCAGCCGGGCGGAGTGGCGAGCGCTGTCGAGACAGGACTTCGAGGACCTCCGGCTTCTCGTCGACGCCGATGCGCGGTCGCGTGATGTCGCCCTTCGGGTCGAGCTGGATGTTCCGGAAATCGTCGCGGTCGCTGCCCTCGATGTCAGGCAGGCGCTCCTCAACCTGCTGCTGAACGCGATACGAGCGTCCGGAAAGGACACGACGGTGGTTCTTACCGCAACGATCGAGGATGACGACCTTGTCCTGAATGTGAAGGATCAGGGCGCCGGCATGGACCCGAGGATAGTCCGGGCGATGGAGCAGGGAACTGGCATGGAAGAGGGGCGAGGTCTGGGCGTGTCCGTGGTGATCCGGCTGGTGGAACGGCTTCACGGTCGGATCGCGATCGAGTCCGATCCCGCAACCGGGACGGCGATCACGTTGCGTTTCCCGCTGCAAGTCGGGGAGGACGGCTCATGACCGGCCCGACGTCACGAATCCTGGTCATCGAGGACGACGAGATCGGCGGCGGAGCGCTGGTGCAGCGCCTGCGGCTCGAAGGCTTCGACCCGGTGTGGGCCAAGACCCGCGCCGAGGCCATGGAAGCCCTGAAGCGCGGGAAACCGGATTTCATCGTCTCCGACATCGTGCTCCCGGACGGCTCGGGCGAAGATGTCTACCGTCAGGCGCAGCCCTGGCTCGGCGACACCCCGATCGTGTTCGCCACGGCATTCGGCGAGATCGACCAGGCGGTCCGTCTCGTGAAGGCAGGCGCGGACGACTACCTCACCAAGCCGTACGACGCCGACGATCTTGTCGAGCTCGTTCGCCGGCGAATTTCGCGACGCCCTGCATCGCCAGCGCGGGATGTGGGCAGCTTCGCGATCTCTCCCGCAACCGAAGCGATCGCCGAGAAGCTTCGCCGTGTCGCCGATACCGACCTGCCCGTGCTCATCACCGGCGAGACCGGAACAGGGAAAGAGGTGGCCGCATGCTACCTTCATGCCACATCCGCGCGTGCGAAAAGGCCCTTCGTGGCGGTGAACTGTGGGGCGATCCCGCACGAGTTGCTGGAAAGCCAGTTCTTCGGCCACGAGCGCGGTGCCTTCACCGGCGCGGCGCAGGCCCATGTCGGCTTCTTCGAGGAGGCGGGGGAGGGAACCCTGTTCCTCGACGAGATCGGCGAGCTCGACGCCCGTCTCCAGACCGCGCTGCTGCGCGTGCTTGAGGACCGAAGCTTCCGCCCGGTGGGATCGCGCAAGGACAGGACGTTCGGCGGCCGCATCGTGGCAGCGACCAATGCCGACCTGAGCGGCCTGCGCGCTGAGCGGAGATTCCGCGACGATCTCTACTATCGGCTTTCGGTGATCGAGATCGCCCTGCCGCCGCTGCGCGAGCGAAGGGACGAGATCGAGCCACTGGCGACGCTGTTCCTCCAACATGCCGCAGAATGCCGCAAGCTGCCTGCACGTACCCTTTCGCCAGAGGCTTACGCTGCACTCATGCGCCATGACTGGCCAGGCAACATCCGCGAGCTGCGCAACCGCCTGGAGCGCGCCAGCGTACTGGCCCGCACCGACATGCTCGAGCCCGGCGATATCTTCCCCGAAGCAGCTCTCGACGGCTTTACCCCGCAGACGCTGGCGGACGCACGAAGGCAGGCCGAGGCCGAACAGATCGAGCGGGCGCTGGCCCTCTCGCGGGGACGCGTCGGCGAAGCGGCTGAACGGCTCGGCGTTTCGCGCACGACGCTGTGGAAGCGCAGGACGGGAAAACCCGGATAAAGGAGACACCCTGCGGTGCGTTATATGGCCGACCTCGGGCCTCGCAGGCGCAGGTTACAGAGGCGGTCGTCCGAGCTTCTGCTCAAAATACTGCCGCCGCCATGGTCAAGACGAGCCCGGCGGTGGCGGCGTTCCAACTGAGCGTCCGCAGCCACGACACACCGATCGCATAGAGCGGCAGGAACAACATTCTCCCTCCGAGATAGATCAGCACGCCGGCTTCGCTGAGCCACCCTCCGGTTCGATCCAACGTTTCCAGCATCAGGACGGCGGCCACGAATATCGGAAAGGTCTCGAGGAAGTTGCGCTGCGCACGGTCGAGTCGCGCCGCCAGCCCCCCAGGCTGGAGATTCTCGTCCCTCGCGCCGACCGTGTAGGCGTTCCCCACCTGGGCCTTGAACGCGAACGACGCGGCGGCGAGGTGCACGATGCCCAGCACCATCGCCGCGAAGAGCGCCCATGTTTCGATCGACATATCCGTCTCCTGCCATGCGGCACGCTTCCCACAGGGCCTAGCCCCCCGCGGCGCGTCTATCCATTTTATCGCATGTTAAGGCTGGATGGGCTGTCTGCAATGCCGTGTTCCATCGCGGATGACGTGCGCTGACGTCAGGCCGAAGCACCCGCGGCAAATGATGGGAGTGGCACGGCAGCGTCTACGCACCGCACGTCGACGATGCTCAGATCGAGGCTTCGGCGTCCAGCCAGGAAGCGGCCAAGCAGGGACAGCAGCGCATCAATGACTTTATGACCTATTTGGTCATTGATGCCGCCTGCAGAATGACGTAGGAGTGGCGCACGCATACCGGCAACACCCAAGGCCTCAACGCGATGCCCAGAGCTTTCGAGGATGCCGAGCGCAACCGTTTGCGCGCCGCACTGCTGGCGGCGGGGCTGAAGCGCTTCGAGCGGGAGGGACTGCGCGCGGCGCGGATCGACGACCTCTGTCGCGACGTCGGTATCGCCAAGGGCTCGTTCTACGCCTTCTTCCCTTCCAAGGAGGAGCTGTTCATGGCGCTCGTGGAGAAGCGCGAGGAGAAGCACCGCGCCGACATGCGGCGTTTCCTTCGCGGGGCGGAGGGCGGGCCGCAGGCGGTGGCTGGTGGCTTCTTCGATCTCATCGTCCGCAAGATCGAGACCGACCCGGTGCTCAACATCGTGCTGATCAATGGTGAGATCCCCTATCTCGTGCGCAAGCTCGGCGCCGCCCGGTTCGAGGCGGGGCAGCAGGCGGACCTGGCCTTCGCCAACGAAGCGGCGGAGCTGTGGGCGGCAGAAGGCCGGCCGCCGATCGACGCGGGCGAGCTGATCGGGCTGCTGACCATCATGATGGCGCTGGTCACCCAGCGGCGTCATATGACCGAAGGCCAGTACCGGCCCGCGCTCGCCCTCCTGCGCGAGTTGTTCGTCGGCCGGCTCGCGGGAACGGCGCCATGATCCGCGTGGAGAACCTGTCCTTCACCTATCCCGGCGCTACCGCACCGGCGTTGCGCGACCTGAGCTTCACTGTCGAAACGGGCGAGGTCTACGGCCTGCTCGGACCCTCGGGCGCCGGCAAGTCCACCACGCAGCGCATCCTGATGGGGCTGCTGACCGGCTTCTCCGGCGCCGCCGCGGTGTTCGGTGCGCCGGTCGGCACGCTCGGGCGGGGCTTCTACGAACGGATCGGCGTCAGCTTCGAGCTGCCGGCGCTCTATCTCCGGTTGACGGCGGCCGAGAATCTCAGGCTCTTCGCCGGCCTCTACGACCGGCCTTCGCGCGAGCCGCTGGAGGTGCTGGCCGAGGTCGACCTCGCCGACGAGGCGCACCGCCGGGTCGAGCATTTCTCCAAGGGCATGCGGATGCGGCTGAACCTCGCGCGCGCCCTCCTGCACGATCCCGAACTGCTGTTCCTGGACGAGCCGACCACCGGGCAGGACCCGGCGCGCGCCCGCGCGATCCGCGACCTCGTCCGCAGGCTCAAGGCGCGGGGCCGCACCGTCTTCCTCACCACCCACAACATGGCCGAGGCCGACGAGATCTGCGACCGGGTCGGTTTCCTCGCCGATGGCCGCATCGACGTGACGGGCTCGCCCGCCGAGCTCAAGCGCGCCTTTGGGCAGCGGCTGCTGCAAGCTATCGTCATGACGGAAGCCGGGCTGGAGGCGCGCAGCTTCCCGATGGAAGGGATCGGCGCCAATGAAGCCTTCCTCGCGCTGCTGAAGGCCGACCGCGTCGTCTCGCTGCACACGCAGGAGGCGAGCCTCGACGATGTTTTCATACGGGCTACCGGTATGCGGGGCGAGACGCCATGAACGGCCGTCTGCTTGTCATCCTCGCCCATGATGCGCGGCTGCAATATCGCTACGGCATCTATGCCGCCTACGGCTTCGTCGTCGCGCTCTATGCCGCGATCCTGCATATGGGCGGACCGCTTCTGCCGGCCTGGGCCGTCGCCGTGCTGGTCTTCACCGATCCGGCCGCGCTCGGCTTCTTCTTCCTCGGCGCGCTGATGCTGCTGGAGAAGGCCGAGAATGTCCGCACTGCGCTGGCTGCCACGCCGCTCGCGGCTCGGGATTATTTTGTCAGCAAGGCGGCAACGCTCACCGTCATGTCGCTCGCCGCCTGCATGGTGCTGCTGGCCTTCATCCACGAGGTCCCGGACCCGACGCTGCTGCTCGCCACAGTGGCGCTGACGGCGGTGCAGTATGTCGGCCTGGGCGTGCCGGCGGCTTTATGGTTCCGGACCGTCAACGGTTACCTCATTGGCTCGGCCGCGTTGCTGACGCCGGTGATCGCGCCGGGTTTCCTGGCACTGCTCGATCCGATGCCGGCATGGCTCATGGTCATTCCGGCGGCGAGCCAGCTCCGGCTGATGCTGGTAGCACTGGGCGGCGCCGATGCCGCCGTCGGCGAGATCGCGGTCATGCTGGCAGTCTCGGCAGTCGCTGCGGGCGTCGCATGCTGGTATGCGCTCGCCGTGCTGCGGCGGGAGTTGGGCAAGTGAGCGTGCTGGTACCCCGCCGCTTCCTGCGGCTGTTCGTCTCGGATGCGCTGAACGTATCGCGCGACCCCGTGCTCATCCTGGCGACGGCGCTGTCTGTGCTGCCGGCCATCGGGCTCTGGCTTTGGATGCCGGCGATGGACGAGGCGGCAGCGGCAACGTTCGGCATCGAGCGGTTTTCGCGCTACATCGCGCCCGTGGCGCTGATGCTGCCGGCAGCGCTGATCGGCTGGGTAGCGGGCTTCCTGCTGCTCGAGGACCGCGACGAGAACCTTCTGCCGGCGCTGGAGGTGACGCCGGTCGGCAAGGCGGGTTTCCTCGCCTACCGGGTGACCATCACCGCCCTACTGAGCGCCGCCGTGACCATTCCGACGCTGTCGGTCGTAGCGCCGGGCCTCGACGTTACCACGGCGACGCTGCTGATCGCGCTCGTGCCGGCCAACGCGGTTCTCAATGCGGTAGTGCTGCCGGCGCTTGCCCGCAACAAGGTCGAGGGGCTGGCGCTGACCAAGCTCACGAATCTCGCGATGATCGTCCCGTTGCTGGCGGCCGTTCCCTCGCCTTGGCGCTTCGCCGCCGCCATCTTCCCGAGCTACTGGATCGGAGAGGTTCTCGGGCTCGGCACCGCGCCCCTGCCGCTCGCAATCGTGGCCTCCGTCGCTATCGCCGTCCACTTCGCATGGACCGCCGCGATGTTCCGCCTGTTCATCAAGCGCGCTCCATAACGCCCCCGCCACGAGGTCGTCGCAGCCGTCTCGGTGACCAGCAAGGTGATCGCGCAGATGGAGAGCGAGGACGGCTGGGTCCGGCTCGGCACCGTCGGCACCCAGCTGGCCAATTTCGCCCCGACTTCGATCCACGCACCTACGGCTTCCACAAGCTGAGCGACCTGATCCGCGGGACCGACGCGTTCGAGATCGACCAGCCCGAGGGCAGTGCCACCATACGCCTCCTGTAGATTGCGAAAGACGAGCGAGCGCGAAGGACGTGGTCGTCTGTAGCATTTCGATCAATTCACGATCAGGCGGCCAACGATTGCGTTGCTCCGGGAAAGTATCGAAAGGCAGACGGCCCGGCACAGGTGCGGTGCGGGCGGCGGTGTTCAGCACAGGCTCAACTGCCGTTAAGTTCGTTCGCATTTCGTGCCGGGGCTTACGCCGATACTGATCCGGACGTCGCGACCTCGATGGAGGCTGGCGGGTGAAATTACGGCGTTCCGGAGAAATCGCTTGATGAAGAGTCAGCACGCATCATCGCGAAGGACCGGGAACAATCGCGACGATTTCATCTCGAGATACGCCCCATATCTCGGGCGGCGCAGGGTCGACCTGATAGTCGAAAGCGGCCGCTGGATGGTCGAGGACTTCGCCGATGGCGCCTACATCCACGACACCGACGGTGGCCGGTATCTCGACTTCTTCGTGTCGAGCGGCGTCTTCAATCTGGGCCACCGCCACCCGGTGATCATGGAGCGGCTGCGCGCAGCGCTTGAAAGCCGCGAGTTCGGCAACCTGCTCTACTTCAGCGAGCCGAAGGGCGAGCTCTCGCGGACCCTCGCGGAATCCGCGCCGGGCGGCCTCCAGGTCGTGCTGCCGACCGCCAGCGGAAGCGAGGCGGTCGACCTGGCGATCAAGCTGGCAATGGGCCGGACCGGTCGAAGGCGGATCGTCCATTTCGACAACAGCTATCACGGGTCGACCGGCTACTCGACCGCCATGGGGCCGGAGGTCGTGCGGAGCTGGGCGAACATCGAGAACCATGACTTCAGCAAGGTTCGGTACGGGGATCTGGACGCCGTGCGCCGTGCGGTCGGGGAGGACACGGCGGCCGTCATCGTCGAACCGGTCCGCAGCAATTTCGACGGGGCCGACCCCGGCCCGGCCTTCTTCGCCGACCTGCGCAAGCTGTGCGACGAAACCGGAACGCTGCTGATCGTGGACGAGGTGGTGACCGGGATGGGGCGGCTCGGCACGCTGTGGGGTAGCGAATACAACCGGATCAGCCCCGATATCATGGTTGCGGCGAAGGGGCTGTCCGGCGGCGTCTTTCCGCTCGGGGCGGTTGTCATGAGGCCCGAGATCATCGAGTGCTGGGGCGACCACCCCTATCGCAGCTTCTCTACCTATGCCTGGTCGAATGTCGGCGCGGAGGTCGCCATCGCCGCAATAGAGGAGACGCGGAAGATCCTGCCGGCGGCAAACGCGGCGGGGGCGCTGCTGGAGGCGGCGCTCGGCACCCTGCATCGGCGTCACCCCGACCTGATCTCCTCTGTGCGCCGGGTCGGGCTGGTCTTCGCGGTAGACTTCAACGTGGAGCGGCTGCGAGCCCTGGAGTTCGCGACTGCATTGTTCAAGCGCGGCGTCGTGATCCCGCCCGCCGCCATCTCGATGCCGACCTCGCCCATCGCGCGGCTGCTGCCGCCGCTCATCCTGACGCAGGCGCATGTCGACGAGTTCCTCGACAAGGCGGACGACGCCCTGCGCGCGCTGGGCGGCGCATAGCGGCAGCGGCATCGGAGGAGCAAAGGCATGGCAGGGTTCGCCGCGATCATTCCGCCCGACACACGGCGTCTCTACGACGACCTGTTGATGTCGCCTGGCATAAGGGCCGGCAACCTCGTCATCGCGTCCGGCAGGATCGGCTACAACGCCGACCGCACGATGCCCCCCGATGCCGAGACCCAGATCCGCAACGCCTTCCGGTATCAGGAGGCGGTTTTGCGCGAGTGCGGTCTCGATTTCGGCGATGTCTTCCTCATCGACACCTATCATGTCGGGCCGGTAAGCGGGCAGTTCGCGGCCTACAGGAAAGTGGCAGCGGAGTTCGTTCGCGAGCCGTATCCGGCCTGGTTCTGCGCGGAGGTCGCCAGTCTGCTGCTTCCCGGAGCGGTGTTCGAGCTGCGTGTGATGGCGATGGCGGGCAGCAGCCGTGGCGGCGAGCCGCCGGTCCGAGGCGGTGGCCTTGCCGGTGGCGCGTGACTCCGACGCGGTGATCGGCTACGCCACAGCCGCGGAGCTGGCGGGCCGCTACGCGACGGGCGACCTCTCGCCGGTCGAGGCCGTCTCGGCGATCCTCGATCGCATCGATGCGCTGGAGCCCTCGCTCAATGCCTTCTCCTGTGTAACCGCCGACGCGGCGCTCGCCGCCGCGCGACAGTCGGAGGAGCGCTGCCGACGCGGCGAGGCGCGAGCGCTCGAAGGGATTCCGGTCACCGTGAAGGACGTCTGCGATGTGGCGGGCATCGAGACCGAGACCGGCTGTCACGCCATTCGCGCCGGGGTCGCGCCGGCCGACCATCCCGTCGTGGCGCGGCTGCGCGCCGCCGGCGCGGTCATCCTCGGAAAGACGACCATGTCGGAACTCGGCTGGTCGGGCATCAGCCGCAACCCGGTGACCGGGGTCACGCACAACCCGTGGGGCAGGGGCCTGAACGCGGGGGCGTCGTCGGCCGGCGCCGGGGTCGCGGCGGCGGCGGGTTTCGGGCCGCTGCATATCGGGTCGGACGGGGCCGGCTCCATCCGCATGCCGTCGCATTTCTGCGGCGTGTTCGGCCTCAAGCCGACCTATGGAAGGGTGCCCATGGTACCCGTTTCCAGCAACGACCATGCGACCTGCATCGGGCCGATGGCGCGCGGCGTGGCCGACGCTGCGCTCATGCTGGAGGTGATGGCCGGTCCGCATCCGCTGGACCACACATGCTGCGAAGCCGCTCCGCTCCGCTATGGCGCGATGCTCGGCGCATCAATGAAGGGCAGGAAGATCGCGTTCAGCCCGGATCTCGGCCATGCGCGCGTCGATCCGGAGGTCGCCGAAATGGTCCGCGCCGCCGTCGGCGTGATCGAACGCGATCTCCAGGCCGATGTCGAGGAAATCGCGCCCGCCTGGGGAGCGGAAGGGCCCGAGATCGGCCGCTTCTTCTGGAGCGTCCTTTGGGGCAGGCATGTCGGCCTGCTCGACCGGTGGGAGCAGCGGATGGGCGGCGATCTCGTCGCGTGCATCCGCGCCGGCGCGCATGTGTCCGCGGCGGACTACCTGGCCATGCGCGAGCGCAAGTTCGCCTACATTGCCCGCATGTCGTCCTTCTTTTCGCAGTGGGACTACCTCCTCACGCCGGCCGCGTCGGTCGCCGCTTTTCCGGTGGAGCGCGTGCGCCCGGCGCACTGGCCCGGGCACGAATGGGACTGGCTCGCCTGGGCCGAGTTCCTGTACCCGTTCAACCTGTCGGGCCAGCCGGCGGCCAGCATCCCCTGCGGGTTCACCGCGGCCGGCCTGCCGGTGGGCTTGCAGATCGTCTCGCGCCGTTTCGACGATCTCGGCGTGCTGCAGCTTGCGGCCGCCTTCGAGGCGGCGATGCCGCTCGCCCGGCGCCGCCCGCCGCTGCCGCGCTGACGCGGCGCTCCTGTTGCCGTGCGCCTCAGTCGGCGGGCGCGGACCCCTTCGGCATACGGGCCATGCCGTTGTGCCTTACCCAGCTCCAGTCATAAGCGGTCTTCCGGCTTGCCTGCCTGTCCGCTCCGGCAAGCGCCGCCGACCACCGCGCCTCGATGCCGGCCGCCTCCCGCCAGCAGTCTCGCACCGTCCGGCGAAGCCGCTCCGAACCGGGACCGGCGGCGCGCCATGCGGCGTCGACGGCCTCGCGGAAGCGCTGCTCGGCAGCGTCGCGCTCGCCCCGGATCATGTCGAGCCTGCTGGCGAAATCACGCAGCAGCGAACGATGAAGCCGCTCATGGCGCCACCACAGGCTCTGCGGATCGTAGGTCGCGGCGGGCGTAGCGCCCTGTTCGGCCAGCCCGCCCGGAAGCAGCACGGGCTTGAAGAGGCTCGTGCAGGGCGCCGATGTCCCGGTCACCCAGTGCAGGATCGCCTCCTCGCGAAGCTCGGCGACCAGCGAGCCCGTGGTCTGGCCCCGGCGCGGCGCCGCGCCGGCATGCATGCAGATCGTGCGCCCCCTGTCGTCGGTCGGATGCCAGTGCGAATTGCCGTCGCTGGCCGCGCCATGGTCGCGCAGGATGGCCATCATCCGGGCGGCGCTCAGCGTCCCCTCGTGGCGCGCGAGCAGCGCGGTGCCACGCGCGCAGCGGCCGGTGCCGAAGGTGGCGGCGTCGCGCGCCGGATCGATCAGCCGCGCCGCATAATCGACCTCGCCGTCCGTGTCGCCCCAGCCGCTGGCGCGGGCGTGATCGCCAAGCGCCGGAGCGACGGCGGCGGGGTTCCTGCCGATGCTGTAGGCGTTCGACAGCGCGCGCGTCGCCGCGACCTTCTCGACCACCCACCACCGGTCCACCGTCTCCAGCACGTAGGCCTCCGACCGGTCGGCGACGATGAACCCGTTGTGGTAGTAGAGCCTCCCGTGCAGGCCGCAATTGCCGCCCTGGCCGTGGCGCTCCAGCAGCTCGACGATGACCTCCACCGCCGCGGCGGCGCTTTGCGCCCGCTCCAGCCCCAGCCGCACGAGGTCCATGCCGATCAGCGCCGGCCTGCGCACCGCGGGGATGTGCGAATGCATGGCCTCGTTGCCGATGACGACGCCGTGCTCGTTGGTGCCCATCTCCGCGCCCCAGGTCCAGAACGGCCGGCTGAGCAGCACGCTCGCCGTGCGGCGCGCCTGCGGGATCGCGACGTAGGTGGCGCGCAGGCTTGCGCCGGCTGGGTGGTCGGCTGCGGGAACGATCTCGAGGAACTGCGCCTCGTTGCGTTCGCGATCGCTGTTCTTCGCGTAGAGGACCCGGCCCTCCGCCGTCGCTGCACCGAGCGCCACGAAGCTGTCGCACATGTTGCCGCCGCCTTCTCCGCTAGCCCCTGGGATAGGCGTAGCAGTCCTCCGCCCGCCAGTAGATCCGGCTGCTTGTGCCCGGCGCCTGCTGCGGGTCGGTGTCGCCAATGGCGATCGATTTGCGGGTCACGACCGAACCGTCCGCGGCCGCCATCCTCGTCCTGATCATGTCGCCGCTGTAGACCACCTCCAGCACGGTGACCTCGAGGCTGTTGTCGGCGCCGCGGCCCCCTGCTGCGAAAGCCACCTTCTCCGGCCGGAACGTCACGCAGGCATCGGTGCCGGCGGGCAGGGGCGCGGCGGCGCGCGCGCGCACGACATCCCCCGTCCTCAGGCGGATGTCGCGGAACTCTCCCTCCGCCGCCTCGACCACGCCGTCGAGCATGTTGTTCTCGCCGACGAAGCTCGCGACGAAGCGGTTGGCCGGGCGCTCGTAGATCTCGTGCGGCGTGCCCACCTGCTGCAGCCTCCCCCGGTCGAAGATGGCGACGCGATCCGACATGGTGAGCGCTTCGCCCTGGTCGTGGGTGACGAACACGAAGGTCATGCCGAAGGTCCGATGCAGCTGCTTGATCTCCGTCTGCATCTGCTCGCGCAGGTTCTTGTCCAGCGCGCTCAGCGGCTCGTCGAGCAGCACCACCTCCGGGCGGAAGACGAGCGCGCGGGCCAGCGCCACGCGCTGCTGCTGGCCGCCGGAAAGCTGCGCCGGGTAGCGGTCGCGCATCGCCGAAAGCTCGATGAGGGACAGGATCTCGCCGACCTTGGCCTCGATGTCGCCGCGCGAAACCCGCCGGTGCACCAGCGGAAAGGCGATGTTCTCGAAGACCGTCCTGTGCGGGAACAGCGCGTAGTTCTGGAAGACCATGCCCATGTTGCGCCGATAAGGCGGCACGCGCACCAGCGAGCTGCCGTTCAGGCGGATGTCGCCCGCGGTCGGCGACTCGAACCCGGCCAGCATCATCAGGCTGGTCGTCTTGCCGCAGCCCGACGGCCCCAGAAGCGTGATCAGCTCGCCCCTGCGGATGTCCAGATCCAGCGAGTCGACGACGACGGTGCGCCCGTCATAGGACTTGCAGGTGCCGGCGAAGGCGATGATGGGCTCATCCAAGGCTGATGCTCCTCGCGCCGGCCACAATCTCGGGGCGTACGGCCGTCATTGCTCGCCTCGCCTGGCCTGGCCCCGCGTGCGCACGAACTGGGCCAGCCCCAGCGTCGTCACCGAGAAGACGATCAGCAGCGACGAGATCGCCACGATCGCCGGCGTCAGTTGCTCGCGCAGCTGCGCGAACAGCTCGATCGGCAGCGTCTTCGTCGTCGGCGACGATATGAAGAGCGCGATGACGACCTCGTCGAAGGAGGTCATGAATGCGAAGACCGCCCCCGCCAGCACGCCCGGCATGATCAGCGGCAGGGTGATCTCGCGGAAGACCGGAAACGGCGAGGCGCCGAGGCTCTGTCCGGCGCGGACAAGATTGGTGTCGAAACCGCTCATCGTCGCGGTGACGGTGACGACGACGAAGGGCGTCGCCAGCACGGTGTGCGCGAGGATCAGGGAAAGATAGGAGCCTCGGATGCCGAGCTGCGAGAAGGCGAAGTAGAAGGCCAGCGCGAGGATCACCAGCGGGACGACCATCGGCGCCAGCAGGAACGCCACGACGAGCTTCCTGTAGCGGAACCGGGAGACCGAGAGCCAGTAGGCCGCCAGCGTGCCGAGGATGGTCGCCAGCACCGTCGTCGCGGCAGCGATGATGAGGCTGTTTGTCAGCGTCATGCCCCAGGGCCGCGGATCGAATATCTCGTCGTACCAGCGCAGCGAGAATCCGGGCAGCGGGTAGCCCAGCGTGCTGCCCGAGCTGAACGAGATCGGCAGCACCGCGAAGATCGGGACGACGAGGAAGCCGAAGCCGAGCATGCAGCTCGCCAGCAGCACGACCCGCCAGAACGCTTCCTCGTAGGATGTATAGGATCTAGACAAGGGACGATCTCCGCGCGCCGGCCAGCCGGTCGACCGCGACGAAAGTGACCACGACGGTGAGCATCAGCAGCAGGGCCAGCGACGAAGCCATGCCCCAGTTCGCGTTCTGCGTCGTGAACTGCGCGATCAGGTAGCTCAGCATCTGGTCGGACCCCGACCCGACCAGCGCCGGCGTCACGTAGAAGCCGATCGACATGATGAAGACGAGCAGGGAGCCGGCGGCGATTCCCGGCAGGGTCTGGGGCAGATAGACGCTCACGAACGCCGCGGTGGGGCGGGCGCCGAGGCTGGCGGCGGCGCGCAGCTGGTCCTTCCTGATACCCTGCATGACGCTGTAGATCGGCAGGATCATGAAGGGCAGCAGGATGTGCGACATCGCCACGTAGACGCCCGGCCGGTTGAAGATCAGCGGCAGCGGCTGGTCGATGACGCCCAGCCAGCGCAGGCTGTCGTTGACGAGGCCGTTCTTCTGCAGGAGCACGACCCAGGCGGAGGTTCGCACCAGCAGGGACATCCAGAACGGGACCATGACGCAGCCGATGAGAAAGGCGCGCATTCCGCCGGCCGATACCGAGATCAGGTAGGCCATGGGAAAGCCGGCGAGCAGGCAGAGCAGCGTGACGGCGACGCTGATCCACAGGGTGCGCCCGAGCGTGGCGATGTAGAGGCGCTTGTCCGGCGGCGCCCGTTCCACCGTGCCGTCCGGCTGCCGCTTGAGATCGAGCGAGGCGAGCAGGAAATAGGTTGTATAGGGCGACGACGCCGAGGCCGCCACGCGCCAGTGGTCGAGGTCGCCCCATCGCGCGTCCAGCGCGACGAGCGCCTCCTTGTAGGGCGGAGCGAGCTCGGCCGCCCTGCGGCCGGTGTTGATGAGCAGACTGTTGAAGCCGGGCAGCTCGTAGTTCAGCCGCTGCGCCGCGCCGGGGAGCACGCGCCTGCGCGCGGCTTCGCGCAGGTCCGCGACCAGGATGCCGAAGACCGCCTCGCCGGGCAGCTCGTCGCCGCTCCATTGCAGCAGGGCGGCGGCGGTGTTGGGCAACGCGTCGACGAACTTGGTGTCGCGCACGCTCATGAGGATGACCAGGCTGAGCGGAAACACGAAGAAGACGATATTGAAGGCAATCAGGGGGATGATGAGAAATATCCGGCTCATCGCGACTTTCCGGACCGTCCTCGCCGCTTCGCCGCGGGGCCACGGCGGTTCCACCCCTGTCGGCCGAAGCCTACCGGCACGGCCGCGCCGCGCAAGGCCGCGCGGGCGCAATTCGCAGGTTCGGGCGCAGGCGACCGCCGCCTGCGCCCGGTTCGCGTGGCGCTAGTTGGCGCGCCAGGCGGTCCACCGCTCGGTCAGAGCGTCGGCGTTGTCCTGCCAGAACCGCACGCCTTCGTCGGTGCTGACGAAGAGCGAGTTGACCAGCTTGTCGCCCACCGGGAGCCCGGCGGCGATCGCCGGGTCGAGCTTCGCCGTGGCCGACTTCAGCGCCGGCTCGTAGGGAAACCGGTTGGCGAACTCCACCTGCTTGTCGGTATCGAGCGTCGAGTTCAGGAAGTCGTAGGCGAGATCGAGGTGCGGCGTGCCGGTAAGGATGACCCAGTAGTCGGCGTAGACGACCGCGTTCTCCCAGACCATTTCGAGCGGCAGCCCCTCGCGTTGCGCGGTGGCGGTGCGGCCGTTGTAGGAGATGCCCATCACCGCCTCGCCGCTCAGCAGCAATTCGCTGGCCTGGGCGCCGGCTTCCCACCACAGGAGCTGCGGCTTGATCGTGTCCAGCTTGGCGAAGGCGCGGTCGACCCCCTCGGGCGTGTTCAGCACCTTGTACATGTCCTGCGGCGCGACGCCGTCGGCGAGGAGCGCCAGCTCGATCATGTTCTCCGGCCTGTTGCGCATGGCGCGCTTGCCCGGCCATTTCGCAAGGTCGAAGAAGTCGGCGACGTTCTTCGGCAGCTCTGCGCCGATCGTGTTCTTGTTGTAGACGACGAGCAGGGCGCCGGCCACGACCCCCAGTCCGCATTTGGACTTGCCCCATGAGGCCAGGTCGTCGGCGCCCACCAGCCGCGACCAGTCGAGTTCCTCGAACACGCCTTCTTCGCATCCTCGAACGAGCGCGGAGGCCTCGGTGTCGACGACATCCCAGTTGACCGTGCCGGTCTGCTGCATCGCCTCGAACTGGCCCCACCCGCCGAGATAGGTGTCCATCAGGAAGCCGATTCCCTTTTCCTTGGCGAAGGGATCGAGGAAGATCTCACGCTGGGCTTCCGAATAGGCGCCGCCCCAGCTGGCGACGGTGAAGTCACGTGCGCTCGCGGCGGCCGAGCAGCCGATGGTGATGGCGGCGAAGGACGCCGCGCCCATGCAGAGTCGAACAATTCCCATGTTGCCAAAACCCCTCTTGCTTTGGCGTCCAGGCTGTCGGCTCCCGAGCGATCGCGGGCCTGGACGCAGCCGAAGGTCAGCCTAGAGGCAGAGCCCGGAAATTCGGATACGAGTTCACTTAAGGACCATTCAGGGTTTTCTGAACAGCACCGGCGGGGCGCCCTTGCGCCCGCGTCATGCCGACATCGCCGTTCCCGACACCGCGGCCTGCGCCTTCCCGGCCTTCTCCAGGCATCGTAGAAACTCGCGGTAGATCGGCGACTGCTGGCGGCCGGTGCGCAGGATTCTGTAGATCGTGTTCTTGATGTGCAGCCGCTCGGGCAGGAGCGCGCGGATCCGGCCGCGGGATACATGGTCGCGCGCATAATCGACCGGCAGGAAGCCGACGTAGTTGCCGCTCATGATCATCATGGCGCGCGCGTCCATGTTGTTAGCCTCCGACGAGACGAGAATCCGCTCAAGGAGATTTGGGGGTTCCTGGGTCTCGGCGACCGAGATCCTGACGAAATCACTTTCAAGCACGCCGTCGAGACTGAGCCGGTCGTCCGGGATGTTGAAGAGCGCGTGCGCGCGCCCGCAATAGGCGAAGCTGGTCTCCTCAAAGAGCGGAGTGAACTCGACGCCGGAGACCGGCCGTACCCGTCCGGCAAAACCGATATCGGACTGCGCGTTGATGACGGACAGCGCTACCGACATGTTCGAGGCGACCCGTATGTGGATATACACGTCCGGGTTTGCGGAGCGGAATGCCTCGATGGCATCCCCCAGCGGCAGGAGCGGGGAATCAACCAAGTCGTCGGTCATTGCGACGACAATCTTCCCGGACAGGTTGGAAAGCGCCTCGTTGACGCTGTCCCTGAACTGATCGAAGTCGGCAAACAGCGCCTTGGCCGCCGCATGGATCTTCTCTCCCTCCAGCGTGAGCGAGAAACCGCCCGAACCCCGGCGGCACAGGGTTACGGCCAGACGCTGCTCCAGATCGGAGATATCCATGCTGATCGCCGAGCGCGACTTGTTGAGTGCCACCTCGGCCGCCGCGAAGCCGCCCTGCGACACCACGGCGTCGAACACGCGCAGGAGTCGCAGGTCGATATCCGACAAGAGGCCGCGAAATACTCTTCTGTTCATCGCAATCCGCAGGAGATCCCGAATGTGCGCTTCCGACGAGGCGATGCGGCCACGTCTACGTCCCCGATGCGGAGCATTCCCTCTCCGCCAACTCCCGGCAGCCCGAACCGAACGCCATACATCTGCCTTCCGTCAAGCTAGAGCTATCCGGGATCGGTTCGCCGACCGATCCCAGGGCCGCTCGAACAACGGCTGCAGTCTGGCCTGACGCGGCCGTCGACCCTATGTCGAGTATAAAACAGGTCATATGCCGCCGCGCAATCCTGCCCGCATCGCTTTCGCGACCCTGTCCATGCCGGGGTCTGAGAGCCTGTTCGAAAACTCCATCGGGTCGGGCCGCCGGTTCTTTTCGGTGCCTGGTGCGTCGCCGATCCTCGCCGATGCAACCAGCATCGACTGCGGTCGGCTCCTGCCAGGCCCTCGAAAATCCCTCGCCGGCCCTCCGCCGAGGAGTTTCCAAACAGCCTCTGACAGCGATAGCGGCTGTACGACCCCACCACGAGGCAACGAAGGCCCACGTCGACGTGCTCACCCACCCATGCAGAACGTCGCCCACTCCTGCATGAGATCCCGGCGCCGATCGAGGAAGGTCGTACGGGCGTAAGCCGCGACAACCTTGTCGCTCTGCGTATGGGCCAAGGACGCCTCGACGATCTCGGCTGAGTAATCGGTCTGCTCGCGAGCCCACGTCGAGAATGATGCACGGAAGCCATGCACCGTGGCACCGTCGTCGCGGACACCGCGCAGGCATTGCAGCATGGCCATGTTGGACAGCGTCTTCGCGCGCGGGCCGCGGAACAGGTGCGGATTTTTGCCGGTGGGATCGCGCGGCAGTGCGTTCAGCAACGCAATGACCTCGCTGGCGAGCGGCACCTTGTGCTCGGCACCGGCCTTCATCCGCTCGGCAGGAATCCTCCAGAGCTTGGCCTCCAGGTCGATCTCGTCCCATGTCGCGCCCAGCGTCTCGCCGGTGCGGACGGCGGTGAGGATCGTGAACAGTAAGGCGTTGGCGCTGGTGGAGGTGAGCTTCCTGATGTCGGCGACGACAGCAGGGACTTCCTTGTAGGGCACAGCGGCATGGTGCTTCTGCTGCCGCTTCACCTTGCCGAGCGGTGGCAGGAGATGCATCAGCGGCCCGTCGCGAGAAGCAGGATTGTCGCCGGACCGATAACCCATGGCAGTCGCCCAGCCGAGGATCTTGTCGATGCGGCCTCGCACATTGCCGGCCGTGGGCGGCTTCGTCGTCCAGATCGGTTTCAGCACCTTCACGATGTCGTCGATGCCGATCTCGTTGACCGGCTTCTTTCCGATGTGGGGATAGACATACATCTTCAGCGTCGACGGCCACTGTGCCCGATGCTTCTCGTTCTTCCAGCTTGCCTCATGCGAGTTGATGTATTCCCGCGCGCAGTCCGCGAAGGTCGGCATCGAAGCCGCGGCGGTTACGGCCTGCTCCGCTCTCCGCACCGCCTTGGCCGTCTTCTTCTCCGCAGCAGGATCGGCACCGTCCCGCACAGCGATGCGCAGCCGCTCGGCCCTGTCCCGGGCCTGGGCCAGCGTGACGTCCTTCGTCGCGCCCAGACCGACCACCTTCGGCTTGCCGTCGACCCAGTAGCGGAACAGCCAGCTTCGCGTGCCTTGCTCGCGAAGCTGGAGATAGAGGTTGTCCGACACCCAGTGCATGCCGACGTCGCGCAGCGCATCGACCGCCTTGGCTGAAAGGGCGCGCTGGCGGGCCATGGTCGACTGGGTCCTCCGTGCATGGCAATGACGTCACGGACCATTGCTCGCAGCGGCGGAACAGTCCAGTCGGCGATCGGCAATGGCAGATGAACATCTGCACGGGGACAGACGATCGGACAGACGGTGCAGCAGAGATCCAAAGCACCGACTATTCCGCGGCTTAGATAAACATCCCTGAAAGCCGGGTTCGAAAGTGGCTGACAAAGCCGCGGAAAGCCGGGCAGTCACGGCGGATTACGCCGCGTTTACAATCGCTTAGATAAATACTTCGATTGTGAAACTGGCGGAGAGAGAGGGATTCGAACCCTCGGTACGGTTTCCCGTACACACGCGTTCCAGGCGTGCGCCTTCAACCACTCGGCCACCTCTCCGCATGCACCGCCCCGACGGCCCAAGGGCGGTGCGCGGCTGATCTAGTCGAATAAGCCGCCGCTGCCAAGGGTGCGCCGCAACTTCGCCTGTCGCCCGCGCCCGCCCTCCGGGGCGCGGCGGCGCGATACCCATGATCGCCCTGTCCTGCTCGCCCGGCAATCGCCCTGTCCTGTCCGCCCGGCAACCCGCCCGCGCGGGGTGGAGGTCGCCGGCGCCGTCCATCACCGTTGCGTCAAAGGATTTGCCGCGGGAGCCGGCCGACATTATCTATCGCGGGTGGCGGCGCCTCGCGGAGGCCGTCGCGCCATCATCGGTCCGGCGTCGCGGCAGAGCTTTTCATGTTCCGTTTCCTGTTCAGGGTTCTGGCGGTGTTCTCGCTGGCCGTCGCAGTAGTGATGGCGGTGATCGACGCCACGCGCTCGATCGCCGCCTCGGCCTGGGTGGCGACGCCGCTGATCGAGAGCTGGCAGGCGTTCCATCCCGGTTCGCTCGCTGCCGCCGAGGAATTCACGCGGGACGCGATGTTGCCGGAACTGTGGGATCCGGCCGCGGTGACGCTGCTGGGCGCGCCCGGCTTTGCGGTTTTCGCGGCCCTCGCCCTGCTCTTCTATCTGGTCGGACGCCGCCGCGAGCGGCGCGGACGCCTCGCCACGCTGCGAAGCTGACTACCGGCCGGGCACGGCCGGGGTCTGATTGCCGGCCGGAGCGGCCGGAGAAAGGAACGCCATGTTCTTCCTGAGCGACATGCTGAACAAGAAGACCACGATGCCCGAGCCGGACAAGGCTTTGCCCGGCCGCGCACAGGCCATGCCCACCGCGAGCCGCCACCATGTGTCACGACGGCCGCTGCACGGTCCGTGGCCGGAGGACCTGGAGGTCGCCTATTTCGGCATGGGCTGCTTCTGGGGCGCGGAGCGCCTGTTCTGGCAGACCGACGGGGTGTGGGTGACCGCCGTCGGCTATGCCGGCGGCTTCACGCCGAACCCGACCTATCACGAGACCACGACGGGGCTGACCGGCCATGCCGAGATCGTGATGGTGGTGTTCGACCCGAAGGTCATTGCGTACGAGGATCTCCTGCGCCTCTTCTGGGAGGAGCACGACCCGACCCAGGGCATGCGGCAGGGCAACGACGTCGGCACGACCTACCGCTCGGCGATCTACACCACGTCCGACGCCCAGCTCGCCGCGGCCAACGCCTCGCGCGATGCGTTCCAGGCGGCGCTGTCGGCGGCGGGCCGCGGCAGGATCACCACCGAGATCCGCCCGGCGCCGGACTTCTTCTACGCCGAGGCCGACCACCAGCAATATCTCGCCAAGAACCCGCACGGCTATTGCGGGCTTCAGGGCACGGGCGTTTCCTGCCCCGCGCCCACCGGAGTCAGCGCCCCGGCCGGCTGAGACGGACTGGCGCGGGCGCCGCGCGGCCTTGTCCAAAAGGTCAAGATTCCGCGTGAATTTTGCCCCGCACCATGCCAGAGTGAGACGAAGCGGGGGATTCAACTCCTGCCCGACGCGCGGCCCGTTCGAGGCCGCGCCCGTGTCAATAAAAACCAACGTCCGTAGAAACCGACAGGGTGTGGATCACATGAAGAAACTGGTTCTCGGCCTTCTGGCCGCAACCGCGATGTCCGTCTCGGCCTTCGCGCAGGACATCAAGCCGGCACTGCTGTTCGACCTCGGCGGCAAGTTCGACAAATCGTTCAACGAGGCGTCGTATACCGGTGCCGAGAAGTTCAAGACCGAAAGCGGCATCGGCTATGTCGAGTTCGAGATCACCAACGACGCCCAGCGCGAGCAGGCGCTGCTGCGCTTCGCCGAGGAAGGCCGCAATCCCATCGTGATGGCCGGCTTCTCCTGGGCCGCGGCGCTCGAGAAGGTCGCCAAGGAATTCCCCGACACCAAGTTCGCCATCATCGACATGGTCGTCGACCTGCCGAACGTGCGCTCGGTCGTCTACAAGGAGCAGGAAGGCTCCTACCTCGTCGGCATCCTCGCCGCGCAGGCCGCCGCCTCCAAGAAGGTCGGCTTCGTCGGCGGCATGGACATCCCGCTGATCCGCAAGTTCGCCTGCGGCTATATCGGCGGCGCCAAGGCGGCCGGCGCGACCGAGGTGTTCGAGGCCTATACCGGCGACACGCCGGCGGCGTGGAACGACCCGACCCGCGGCGGCGAGATCGCCAAGTCGCAGATCGGCCAGGGCGCCGACGTGATCTATGCCGCGGCCGGCGGCACCGGCATCGGCGTGCTCCAGGCAGCGGCCGACGCGGGCAAGCTCGGCATCGGCGTCGACTCCAACCAGAACTACTTGCAGCCGGGCAAGGTGTTGACCTCCATGCTGAAGCGCGTCGACGTCGCCGTCTACAACGCCTTCAACGACGCCAGGGCGGGCAGCTTCGCCACCGGCATCAACGTGCTGGGCCTCGCCGAGGACGGCGTCGGCTACGCGCTGGACGAGCACAACGCCTCGCTGATCACCGACGACATGAAGGCCGCCGTCGAGAAGGCCAAGGCCGACATCATCGCCGGCACGATCACCGTGCACGACTACATGTCCGACAACGCCTGCCCGTACTGATCGGGCCCCGTACTGATCGGGAGCCATCGACCTGAAGGAAGCCGCCGGGCAAGGCCCGGCGGTTTTCTTTTGCGCCGAACCGGGCGGCGCTGCCGGGGTGGAACCGAGCGGCCTTGCCGGCCCATCCGGCGCCATCGGCCGGAAACACAAGCGAGCAAGAAGCTGCACGAGCCATGACCGCGCGCTCCCGCCTGCTCCTTGCCATTGCCCTCGTCCTTGCCGCCGGCGTGCTGACCGGGGCCCAGCTCGGCAAGATCGCGCCGCTGGCCGGCTGGTACGGCGAGGATATCGGCCTCGGGCTGGTGGGCGTCGGCTGGCTGACGGCGGTGCTGGCGATCTTCATCGCGGCCGTGGCGCTGCCCGCCGGCTTCGCCATCGACCGCTTAGGGCTCAAGCGCACCTTCCGCTGGTCGGCAGGTGCGCTGGCGCTCGGCGGCATCGCCCTGTCGCTGTCGACAGCGCCGGCCGCGATCTTCGCGGCGCGGCTGGTCGAGGCGGCGGGCTATCTCGGCCTGTGCATCGGCCTGCCGGCGATCCTCAACGCCGTGTCGCCGCCGGCCTGGCGCGGCCCGGTGCTCGCCGTCTGGAGCGGCTTCGTGCCGCTCGGCTTCGCGCTCGGCGACCTGCTCGCCGGCATCATGCTGCCGGCGGCCGCGCCGCAGGGCTTCCTGCTGCTTCTGGCGCTGGCCTTCGCCGCGTTCGCCGCCGCCGCGCTTGCGGCCCTGCCCCGCATCGAGGCGGACACAGCCGGCCCGCATGGCGGCATTCCCGCCAGCCTGTCGCTGCCGGTGGCGCTGACCACGCTCGCCTTCGGCCTGTGCGTGGTCCAGTCCGTTTCGGCATTCGCTTTCCTTCCCGCCTTCGTGGCGGACGAGGGCCGGCACTATCTGCTCGCGGCGGGCGCTGTGGCGCTGTGCGTACCGCTGGGCAACGTGCTGGCGGGCTTTCTCGTCGCCGGCCGGCGGGCCAGCTATATGGCGGGACTGTGCGTGATCGGCTTCCTCGTGTCGGGCGCGGCGGCGGTGCCGGCCTTCGCCGCCGCGGACCCGTTGCTCGCCACCGCGTCGGCCATCGTCTTCGTCGTCGGCGGCGCCGTGGTGGCGTCGGCGCTGTTCGCCGCCATACCCTACATCGTGCCGGCGAGCGGCGCCGCCGCCGTGGTGATCGGGATCGTCTGCCAGGCCGGCGGGCTCGGCACCGTGTTCGGGCCGCCCGCCGCCGGCGCGGTGATCGAGCAGGCGGGCTATGCGGGGCTGGGGTGGTACATCTTCGGCGTGTCGGCACTGGGCGCAGCGCTCTCGGCGGCGCTGCTGATGCTGCCGCAGCGGGCCTACCGGCTCGCCTGACCCGCGTGCCGCCGTCCCCCCCCGGGGGCCGTCACCAGTGCGGCGGCTTCGTCACCGGAACGTCGGGCGCGGTCTGCTCCTCCAGCGCGAGGAAACGGTCGGTCAGCGCGTCGAGCTTGCGGCGCAGCGCCTCGATCGTCTTCCACTGCTCGGTCAACTGCTGCGACAGCTCGGCGATGGTGCGCTCCTGCTCGGCGGCGAGCACCTCCAGCCCGGTGATGCGTTCCTCGGTAGTGCTCATGGGAAGGTGCTCATGCGGCGATGCCCTCCAGCGCGGCGCGCAAGGCGGCATCGAGCGGCAGCGGCCGCCGCGTCAGCCGGTCGACATAGACATGGACGAAGAAGCCCTCGGCGGCGGCCTCGGTCGCCTCGTTGCGAAACAGGCCGATCTCGTAGCGCACCGACGACGTGCCGAGCCGCGCCACGCGCAGGCCCGCCGTCACGACATCCGGGAAGGCGATCTCGGCATGGTAGCGGCAACCGGTCTCGACCACGAGGCCGACCTGCGCGCCGCCGCGGAAATCCAGCACCCCCTGCTCGACCAGCCAGCCGTTCACCGCCGTGTCGAACAGCGAATAATGCACGACATTGTTCATGTGGCCGTAGACGTCGTTGTCCATCCAGCGCGTGTGGATCGTGCGGAACGCGCGGAAGGCGGCGCGGGCGGCTGGCCCGGGGCGGCCCGTGTTGGGATGATCTGTCATGGCGCGGCAAATTGGCAAGCCGGGCCATGCTTGTCGAGAGGGGCGCGCCGCAGGCGATTGGCAGGCCCGAAAGCCCGTGCTACGCCTCTGACCAAACGATAAAATGCGCAGCATCTGCGCGGGGAACTGTGGAGCAGGTAGCGGCGCATGGCGGAAGCTGCGATCGAGCTTATCGGCATCAACAAGAGTTTCGGCGCGGTGCGCGCCAATCGCGACATCGACCTCGCGATCCCCAGGGGCACCATTCACGGCATCATCGGCGAGAACGGGGCGGGCAAGTCGACGCTGATGTCGATCCTCTACGGTTTCTACGAGGCCGACAGCGGGGAGATCAGGGTCGGCGGCAAGAAGGCAAGCATCCGCACGCCGAACGACGCCATCGCCCACGGCATCGGCATGGTGCACCAGCATTTCATGCTGGTGGAGAACTTCACCGTGCTGGAGAACATCATCCTCGGGGCCGAGGGCGAGGCGCTGCTCAACCGCTCCATTGCCAAGGCCCGCTCCGAGCTCCACCGGCTGGAGCGCGACTACGGCCTCGCGGTCGACCCCGACGCGGTCATCGAGGAGCTTCCGGTCGGCCTCCAGCAGCGCGTCGAGATCCTGAAGGCGCTCTATCGCGGCGCCGACATCCTGATCCTCGACGAGCCCACCGGCGTTCTCACCCCGGCCGAGGCGGACCATCTGTTCCGCATCCTGCGCCAGCTCAAGGACGAGGGAAAGACCGTCGTGCTGATCACGCACAAGCTGCGCGAGATCATGGCCGTCACCGACAATGTCTCCGTCATGCGGCAGGGCCAGATGGTGGCGACGCGCAGGACCGCCGAGACGACGGTGGAGGAGCTGGCCGAGCTGATGGTCGGCCGCCGGGTTCTGCTGCACGTCGAGAAGGGCGAGGCCAGGCCCGGCGCGGTGAAGCTGTCCGTGCGCGGCCTGACGGTGAAGGACGGGCGCGGCGTGACCATGGTCGAGAACGTGTCCTTCGACGTGCGCGGCGGCGAGATCGTCGGCATAGCGGGCGTCGCCGGCAACGGCCAGTCGGAGCTGCTGGAGACGATCTCCGGCATCCGCAAGGCCGTTTCGGGCAGCGTGACGCTGGACGGCACGCCGATCGACGTGTCGGGCGCCACCGACCCCGGCGACCTGCGCGACCGCGGGCTCGCGCACGTTCCCGAGGACCGCCACCATGTCGGGCTCGTGCTGCCCTTCATGGAGTATGAGAACGCCATCCTCGGCTATCACGACGAGGCGCAGTATGTGCGCGGGCCGCTGCTCGACCGCGAGAGGATACTGGCCAGCGCTCAGGCCGGCATCGAGAAATACGACATCCGCCCGCCCAACCCCTGGCTCAAGACGGCCAATTTCTCCGGCGGCAACCAGCAGAAGATCGTGCTCGCCCGCGAGATGGAGCAGGATCCCGGCGTTCTGATCGTCGGCCAGCCGACGCGCGGCGTCGACGTCGGCGCCATCGAGTTCATCCACCGGCGGCTGATCGACATGCGCGACCAGGGCAAGGCGGTGCTGCTGGTGTCGGTCGAGCTGGACGAGATCCGCTCTCTGTCCGACCGCATCCTCGTCATGTTCGACGGGCGCATCGTCGGCGAGCGCACCTCCGACGCGAGCGAGGGCGAACTGGGCCTCCTTATGGCCGGCGTCGACAAGAAGGAGGAGGCCGCGTGAGCACGCCCTACGCAAAGCTGCCGGCCTGGGCGGACTACGGCCTGATCCCGCTGGTCAACCTCGCCGTCGCCTTCCTCGTCGCCGGAATGGTGGTGCTGCTGGTCGGCGAGAACCCGCTGCGCGCGGCGGGCATCCTGATCGAGGGCGCGTTCGGGCGCGGCCAGAACATCGCCTACACGCTCTATTACGCCACGAGCTTCATCTTCACCGGGCTGGCAGTGGCGGTCGCCTTCCATTGCGGCCTGTTCAACATCGGCGGCGAGGGACAAGCCTATATAGGCGGGCTCGGCGTCGCCATCGTCTGCCTCAGCTTCGACAGCGTCTTCCCGTGGTGGATCAACTTCCCGCTGGCGATCCTCGGCGCGGCCGCCATCGGCGCCTTCTGGGCCTTCATCCCCGCCCTCCTCCAGGCCAGGCGCGGCAGCCACATCGTCATCACCACGATCATGTTCAACTTCATCGCGGCCTCGACCATGGTCTACCTGCTGGTCGACGTGCTGAAGCCGGCCGGCTCGATGGCGCCGCAGACGCGCACCTTCCTGGAGGACGCCTGGCTGCCCAAGCTCAACTGGGTCATCGAGCTGTTCGGCGGCACTGTGCGCTCCTCGCCCTTCAACATCTCGTTCCTGCTGGCGCTGCTGATGGCCCTGCTGGTCTGGGTGCTGATCTGGCGCACCAGGCTCGGCTACGAGATCAGGACGCAGGGGCACAGTCCCAAGGCGGCGCGCTACGCCGGCATCTCGGAGGCGCGCATCATCGTCGTCACCATGATGATCTCCGGCGCGCTGGCGGGCATGATGGCGCTCAACCCGATCATGGGCGACCAGCACCGGGTGCAGATCGACTTCGTCACCGGCGCCGGCTTCGTCGGCATCGCCGTGGCGCTGATGGGCCGCTCGCACCCGGCCGGCATCGTGCCGGCGGCGATCCTGTTCGGCGTGCTCTACCAGGGCGGCGCCAACCTCGCCTTCGAGATGCCGGCGATCAGCCGCGACATGATCGTCATCATCCAGGGGCTGGTGATCCTGTTCGCCGGCGCGCTGGAGCACATGTTCCGGCCGCAGATACAGGCGCTGTTCGCCACGCTCAGCCCCCGCTCGGTCGGGCTGGCCGCGCCGAAAGGGCCGGCTGCGAAGGAGGGCGCGTGATGGACTTCTTCAACACGCTCATCCTCGTCCTCGACTCGACGGTGCGCCTGTCGGTGCCGCTGCTGTTCGCGTGCCTTGCCGGCCTGTTCTCGGAGCGCTCCGGCGTGTTCGACATCGGGCTGGAGGGCAAGATGCTGGCCGGCGCCTTCGCGGCGGGCGCGGCCGCGGCGGTGACCGGCTCGGCGTGGCTCGGCCTCGCCACCGCCATGCTGATCGCGGTGATGCTCGCGCTGGTCCACGGCTTCGCCTCGATCACCCATCGCGGCAACCAGATCGTCTCCGGCGTTGCCATCAACTTCATCGCCGCCGGCTCCACCATCATCCTCGGGCAGGCATGGTTCCGGCAGGGCGGCCGCACGCCCTCGGTGGGCGCCGACGCGCGTTTCGGCGCCATCGAGCTGCCGTTTGCGAGCGCGGTGAAGGACGTGCCGATCCTCGGGCCGATCTATTACGAGCTGATCTCAGGCCATTCGCTGCTGGTCTATCTCGCCTTCGCGGCGGTGCCGTTCACATGGTGGGTGCTGTTCCGCACGCGCTTCGGCCTGCGGCTGCGCGCCGTGGGCGAGAACCCGGCGGCCGTCGACACGGCCGGCATCTCGGTGACGTGGCTGCGCTACCGCGCCGTCATCTGCACCGGCATCCTCACCGGGCTTGCCGGGACCTATCTGGCGCTCGCCATGAATGCCGGCTTCGTCAAGGACATGTCCGCCGGCCGCGGCTTCATCGCGCTCGCCGCGCTGATCTTCGCCAAGTGGAAGCCGGTGCCGGCCATGTTCGCCTGCCTGCTGTTCGGCTTCCTCGACGCGATGGCGATCCGCATCCAGGGCACGCCGCTGCCCTTCGTCGGCCGCGTGCCGGTGCAGTTCATGCAAGCGCTGCCCTATGTGCTGACCGTCATCCTGCTCGCCGGCTTCATCGGCAAGGCCGTCCCGCCCAAGGCGGGCGGCCAGCCCTATGTGAAGGAACGGTGAGATGAACGGCAGTCGGCAATCGGCAGTCGGCAATCGGCAACAGAGCCCACCCGCTGCCCACTGCCGAATGACGACAGCCCATTACATCCGGCAAAAAGAAGACGCGACACCAAACCAAGCCCCATGACCTCTTCCTCGCCGCGCGCGCGGCGATGGCGAAATGTTATGCGCCCTACTCGAAGTTCCCCGTCGGCGCGGCGCTGCGCACGGCGGACGGCCGCATCCATTCCGGCGGCAACATCGAGGTCGCGTCCTATCCCGAGGGCTGGTGCGCCGAGACCACCATGCTCGGCCACTACGTCATGGCCGGCGGCGGCGAGATCACCGGCATCTGCGTCGTCGGCGAGAAGATGGACCTGATCACGCCCTGCGGCGGCTGCCGGCAACGGCTTGCCGAGTTCGCCGGGCCGAAGACGCCGGTCTATCTGTGCGACCAGACCGGCGTCGCCCGGACGATCACGATGGAAGAATTGCTGCCCCTCGGCTTTCGCGGAGATTCGCTGAAATGATGGACGCTGTCGACAGGCTGGTGGAGCGGCTCGGCGGGCTCGCGCCGAAGACCGCGCTGGTGCTCGGCTCCGGCCTCGGGCCGCTGGCGGAGGAGGTCACCGACGCGGTGCGCGTGCCCTATGGCGACCTGCCCGGCTTTCCGCGCTCGGGCGTGTCGGGCCATGCCGGCGAGGTGGTCGTCGGGCGGCTGTCGGGCCAGCCCGTGCTGATGCTCAACGGCCGCGCCCATTATTACGAACACGGCAATCCGGCCGTCATGCGCCCGGCTCTGGAGGTCCTGGCCGGTATCGGCATCGAGCGCCTGCTGCTGACCAACGCCGCCGGCTCGGTCGACCCGCAGATGGTGCCGGGATCGGTGATGCTGATCGCCGACCACATCAATTTTTCCGGCACCAACCCGCTGTTCGGCGAGCCGTCGGACCGGCGCTTCGTCGGGCTGACCAACGCCTACGATGCAGGGCTGCGCGCGGCAATCGAGGCCGCTGCGGAAAGGACCGGCACGCCGCTCTTCAAGGGCGTCTACATGTGGTTCTCGGGCCCGTCCTTCGAGACGCCGGCCGAGATCCGGATGGCGCGGGTGCTGGGGGCCGACGCGGTCGGCATGTCGACCGTGCCGGAGGTCATCCTCGCCCGCTTCCTCGGCCTGCGCGTGGCGGCGGCCTCGGTCATCACCAATTTCGCGGCCGGCATGACCGGCGGCGAGATCTCGCACCAGGAAACCAAGGACATGGCCCCTCTCGGCGGCAAGCGTCTGGCGACGATCTTCAAGGCCATGTTCGCGGAGGGGGCGGATGTGTAGGGCGCTGAACACCCCCCTCTGTCCTCCCGGCCATCTCCCCCTCAAGGGGGGAGATTGGCTTTCATCTTCGCTTGCGCCAATCGCTGACGACTGGCGAAATCAATCCGGCCGTCCAATCTCCCCCCTTGAGGGGGAGATGGCTGGCAGGCCAGAGG
>CAZVTK010000018.1:0-46934 GCA_964629765.1 uncultured Mesorhizobium sp. | reverse complement strand
CAGCACCGCCGGCCGCGTGACCAGCGCGCGGGCCAGCGCCACGCGCTGCTGCTGCCCGCCCGAAAGCTGGTGCGGATAGGCGCTCGCCTTGTCGGGAATGCCGATCAGCTCCAGGCTTTGCTTCACCCGCGTCTCGATCTCGGATCTCGCGACCTTCAGCATGCGCAGGCCGTATGCGACATTGGCCTTCACCGTCATGTGCGGGAAGAGGGCGTATGACTGGAAGACCATCCGCGTCTGCTTCTCTCGAAGGCTGGCGCTCGCCACATTCTTCCCGCGGACGAGAACCTCGCCCGCGGAAGGATGCTCGAAACCCGCGATCATCCTGAGCGTCGTCGTCTTGCCGCAGCCCGAAGGCCCGAGAAGCGTGACGAAGGTGCCGGCTTCGATGGCGAGATCGATGTCGTCGACGGCCACGAAGTCGCCGAAGCGCTTCGTGACCTTCTTCAACTCGACATCCGGGAAGGCGACCGGATTCATCAGGCCGCCTTGACCTCGTTCCAGATGTCGACCCAGCGGGCGCGGTTCGGCAGATGCTGCTTGAACACGAGCTGGCTCATCGTGGCCGGATCGATGCCGAGATCGGCGGCCATCGCCGGGCCCATCTTCTCCACCGCCGCGCGCGAGCTCGTCGCATAGCGCGACTTCTCGCCCATCATCACGCCGTATTCGGGGGAGATGGTCAGGTTGGCATAGTCCTCCACGGCCTGCTTGTTCTGCGAGCCGGCGATCCGCACGATGCCCTCGTTCCAGCCGATCGCGCCCTCCCTGGGCCACAGCCACTGGATGTCCACGCCCTGGTCGCGCAGCGGCTTGACGATGGCGAGGAAAGCCCACGACACCACGACCTCGCCGGAGGCCAGCATGGTCTGGACGTCGGCGATGGACTTCCAGTAGGCGCGCACCAGCGGCTTCTGCGAGATCAACAGCTTCTTGACCTCCTGCAGCGCCGCCTCGTCCATCTGGTAGGGCTGCTTGATGCCGAGCTTCAGCGCGCCGATGGCCATGCTGTCCTCGGGCTCGTCGCGCATTCCGATCCGGCCGGCGAACTTCGGGTCGAACAGCGCGTCGATGCTCTCCAGCTCGCCCGTCTCTGCCTTGTTGTAGGCCATCGCATTGGCGCCCCAGACGAAGGGCACGCCGAAGAACTTGCCGTCGAACTCCCACTCCGGCGTGCCGACGAATTCGGAAAAGACGCCGCCGAGATTGGTGAAGCGCGACTTGTCCATCGGCTCGATCATGCCGAGCTCGGCCATCAGCGGGACGGCGCTCTGGAGCGGGACGGCCATGTCGTAGAGACGCGTGCCGCCGCCGCGCAGCTTGCTCAGCATCTCGTCGGTCGAGGCATAGAAGGTCGGACGGATCGTAAAGTTGTTCTCGGCCGAGAAGTCCACGAAGGACTGCTCGCCATAGGTCGTCCAGGTGAAGAGGTTGAGAGCCTCTGCGGCCCTGGCCATGTCGATGCCGACGCCCGATGTGGCGGCTGCTGCGGCGACGATCTTCAGCAGCTTGCGGCGCGAGATGCCGGACGGCACGAGAAGGTTGATTTCGCTACGGTGACCCACGGTTCTGCTCCCATTTTTCGAATGTTACCCTGGCGTTCTCGTCGACAGGCGCAGCATCAGCTCCGCCACCACCGCGGTTATCCCGCTCACCAGAAGCGTAACGGACGCCAATGCGTTCACCTCCGGTGTAATTCCGTGCCTCAGCAACCCCCACAGCAGCATCGGCAGCGTGTTCTCGACGCCCGTCGTGAAGAAGGCGACGACCACGTCGTCGAAGGACAGCGTGAACGAGATCAGCGCGGCCGCGAGGATCGCCGGCTTGATGATGGGCAGCGTGATCGTGCGGGTGACCGTGAGGAAGCCGGCGCCGAGGTCGCGCGCGGCCTCCTCCAGCCGGTGGTCGAAGCCCGCCAGCCGCGCGTTGACGATGAGCACGACATAGGGGATGCCGATCAGGCTGTGCCCGATCATGACCGTGCCCAGCGAGAGGCGCAGCCCGAGTGCGTCGATGAAGGTGAGCAGCGATACACCGAGGATCAGCCGCGGCAGGATCATCGGCGCGGCCGCGAAGCCGAGGAGCGCATCGCTCAGGCGGCCGCGCTGCCGCGACAGGCCGATCGCCAGCGCCACGCCGAGCACGATGGAAATCACGACCGTGAAGGCGGAGACGAACAGGCTGTTCAGCAGCGCGTCGCCGATCTGCGCATTGCTGAACAGCTTGGCATACCAGCCGAAGGTGAAGCCGCGCAGCGGCAGGACCGAGATCTGAGACGTGTTGAACGAGAACAGGATCACCACGAACAGCGGTGCGAACAGGAAGAAGATCACCGTCCAGAACCACAGGCCCAGCAGCAGGCGGCTGATGTCGCGGCGCTCCACCGTCAGCTCCTTCCGAGGCTGCTGTAGCGCAGGCTGAAGCTGACCAGCACCGCGACGACCGCGACCATCAGCACGGTCAGGGCCGAGCCGAACGGATATTCGAAGGTTCCGCCGAACTGCTGGGCGATGACGTTGCCGAGCATCATGCCGCCGGTGCCGCCGAGCAGCTCCGGGGTGACGTAGGCGCCCAGCGCCGGCACGAACACGAAGATGCCGCCGGCGACGATGCCGGGCAGGCTGAGCGGCAAGGTGATGGTGAGGAAGGCGCGCCAGCGCGAGGCGCCCATGTCGCGCGCCGCCTCGAGCAACCGCCCGTCGAACTTCTCGAGCACAGCGTAGATCGGCAGCACCATGAAGGGCATGTAGATGTGCACCAGCGCCAGCGTGACCGCGAACTCGCTGTAGAGCAGCCATTCCACCGGCGCGTCGGTGATGCCCGTCGCCTGCAAGCCCTGGTTGACGATGCCGTTGCGTCCGAGGATCAGCGCCCAGGCGAAGGTGCGCACGAGGTAGCTCGTCCACAAGGGCATGATCACCAGCATCAGGAGCGTCAGCCGGTTCCGCCTGACCTTGCGGGCGAGGTAGTAGGCGACCGGATAGGCCACGATCATCGAGATCGCGGTGGTGACCACCGCGATGCGGACGGTGCGGATCGTCAGGCCGAGGAAGATCGGATCCCCGACCGCCTTGCGATAGTTGTGCAGGGAGAAGCCGGGGATGATCTGGTAGTTCGATACGGACCAGAAGCTGTAGGTCGCCAGCACGATCATCGGCGCCAGGAAGAACACCGCGAGCCACGCGGTGCCTGGGGTGATGAAGGCGAGATTGGCGAACCGCTTCGGCATGGCCGCTTCGTCACCCCGCCAGGTAGTCTTCGAGGGACAGCGACTTGGAGGCGACGGTCAGCCGCTCGCAGCCGCCGTCGGTGACGACCATCGTGTCTTCGCACAGGAAGCCCTGGAAGCCCTGCTGGTAGTAGCCGACCTCGATGTTGATCACCATTCCGGGCTCCAGCCCGCCTTCGGCGACCGGCATGCGGAAAACCGACTTGCTGGCGTCCATCTGGGTGATGATGGGCGGATCGTAGATCGAGATGCCGATGCCGTGGCCGCAATGGAACCGCTGGTGGTTTTCCAGACCCGACTCCGCGAGCGGCTTGATCGCCGCCCGATACAGATCGGCGGGAGCGGCGCCCGGCCTGAGGAGGCCGATGGCCGCTTCCACGCCCTCGGCCAGCAGGTTCCAGATCCGCGTCTGATGGTCCTTCGGCTTGCCGAAGACGACGGCGCGCGCGGTGTCGGAATGATACATCCCGTAGGTGCAGCCGATGTCCCAGCGGATCAGGTCGTCCTTTTCGATGCGGCGCCCGGACGAGGTCAGGTGCGGCTGGGCCGCGCCGGCTCCGGCGCCGAACATCGCGAAGGAGGGCAGGCCGCCCATGCGGCAGACATGGGCATTGTAGGCGGCGCCCAGCGCCATCTCGGTCGTGCCGGGCTGGAGCTCGGCCAGCGCGGCGGCGACCGCCCGTTCCGTGATCCGGGAGGCCATGCGCAGCCGGGCGATCTCCCCGGGGGTCTTGATCATCCGGATCGTCCACAGGAGCGCATTGCCCGGAACGATCTCAGCCTGCGGGAACAGATCCTTGATCGCGGCCCAGTCGCTGAACGACACCGCACTCTCGTCGAGCGCGATGCGGGCCTTCTCAAGGCCGCGGCTCTCGATGGCGTGGCGGAGCGCGTCGAGCGCCGTGGCAACCGGCCGCGCCTTCTCGATCAGCCGGCGTCCGGCCTCGCCGATCTCGTCCATCGGATGGCCGTGGTTCTGCGACCGCGAGAACAGGCCCACGAGGTAGACATCGTCGATCCAGGACCGGTCGTGCAGGAACGTCTCGACCTCCAGGGTCGGGATGACCGCCGAGGCGGCCGGCTTGCTTCCCGGCGAATAGACCGCGCAGATCAGCGCGTTCTTCATCAGGTGGTGGGTCGGGTTGTCGTGCCCCGTGATGTAGGCGACGTTTTCCTTCGACGTGGCGATGACGGCATCGACGCCGTTCTGGTTCAATATCTTCTTCGCCCGGGTCTCGTTAAACAGCAATTCCCGCCTCCTTCTTGGTCGTTTCCGGGTTGGCCGTTTCCGGCTTGTTCGAGCTGAGCAGGTTGGAGATGCGCTGGGCGATCCCGACCAGGATCGACGCGATCTCGTTCGTCCTGTCGTCGATCCGCGATGTCGGCCCGGATGCGGCGAGGCAGAAGCGCACGGGGTCCTTGCCTTCCAGGATCGGCACCCCGACCGAGCTCGCGCCCTGCGTCATCTCGGCGCGGCTGAAGGCGAAGCCTCGCCGGCGGATCCTGCCGATCTCCTCGCGGAGCCGCTCGGGCTCCACGATCGTGTTCTCGGTGTAGCGGCGGATATTGTCCGACGCGACCATCTCGTCGAGGAAGCCGTCGTGCTGGTAGGCGAGCAGGCATTTGCCGATCGCGCCCGCATTCAGGGCGTATTCGTCGCCGTTCCTGACGGTCAGGCGCATCGCATGCGGGCTGTCGGCGAAGGCCACGCACACGCCCTTCGCAGCCTTGATCCTGCACAGCGTGATCGTCTCGTGGGTGAGGTCCGCGGCCTCCCGCACGAGCGGCCCCACGAGCTCGCCGATCCTCGGCCCTTCGACGACCGTGCGCGTCATCTCGAAAACGGCGGGGCCGAGCCGATAGGCCTTCGCCGCCGGGTCGAAGACGACCAGTCCGTACTCGGCAAGCGTGGTGAGCAGCCGGTGAGCCATGCTCTTGGCGATGCCGAGATGTTTGGCGCATCCCGACAAGGTCAAGGTCTCGGAATCCTTGAAGGCGACAAGCAGGCGCGCGGCGCGTCCTACCGTTTGAAGTTCTCCGGAACGCTTCTGGGGAAAAGCCTCGCCCACGCCTCAAAATTCCGCATATCGGAACAGTTTCGATTACCGGAATATGGTGTCGGCGATGCTCCCCTCTGTCAACCGGATTCGCAGGAGAGGAATGCCGGAGAGGAACGCCGGATGGTGCCGGCGGCCGGGTGGCGGCAGGTGCCTTGGCCAAGGCGTGCTCGACGGTGCAACGGCCGGAGCCGTGCCTGCTCAGCGGGCGTCTTCGAGATCGGCCCGTGCGGCTGCGGCAAGAGCACCTTGCTGCGGCTGGTCTCGGGCCTGACGCAGCCCTCAGCGGGGCGTCGCGTCTCCCGCCCGTCCATAATTGTCTTCGAAGCGGATGATGTCGTCCTCGCCGAGATATTCGCCGCTCTGAACCTCGATCATCTCCAGCCGCACCTCGCCGGGGTTTTCCAGCCGGTGCCTGTGGCCGCACGGGATGTAGGTCGACTGGTCGGGTCCGAGCAGAAGCTCCTCGCCCTCGTTCAGCACCTTGGCGGTTCCGCGCACGACGACCCAGTGCTCGGAGCGATGACGGTGCGCCTGCAAGCTCAGCCGGCCGCCCGGCTTCACCTCGATCCGCTTGATCTTGAAACGCTCGCCTTCTTCCAGAACGGTGTAGGTGCCCCAGGGCCGATGCGCCGTCCGGTGCAGGATCGCGCTCTCGGCATTGCCCGCCTTGAGCTCGCTGTAGACGGTCTTGACGTCCTGCGCCCGGTTCCGGTCCGCGACGAGCAGCGCATCGGCCGTATCGATCACCAGCAGGCCCGACACCCCGACGAGCGCGACGAGACGGTCGCGTCCATGCACATAGGTGTCCGTCGTATCCTTGGCGATCACATTGCCGGCGATGCGGTTGCCGTCGGCATCGGCCTCGACGAGACCGGCCATGGCGTTCCACGAGCCGATGTCGGACCAGGAGAAATCGCATGCCACGAAGCCCGCATTCTCCTCCTTCTCCATCACCGCGTAGTCGATCGAGATCGGATCGACGGCACCGAAGGACTGGCGGTCGAGCTCGACGGTGATACGATCCTCGCCGGTCGAGATCCGTGACGCCGCGAGCGTGTCCCGACATGCCTTCAGGATATCGGGGCAATGGCGTTCCATCGCTTTCAGCATGGTGCGGGCCGGAAAGCAGAACATGCCGGCATTCCAGAAATGGCTGCCGCCGGCGACGTATCCTGTCGCCTTTTCGAGGCTCGGCTTCTCGACGAAGCGGCGCACGTTCGCGCCGTCCGCCTCGATGTAGCCGAACCCCGTCTCCGGCCGGTCGGGGCGGATGCCGAACACCACGATGCGGCCGCTCGCGGCGAGCGCGCGCGCCCGCTCGACCGTCCGGCTGAAGCTCTCGACGTCGGGAACGAGGTGATCGGCCGGCAGGACGAGCAGGATCGCGTCAGGCCCTTCGATGTCGGCGACATGAAGGGTCGCCAGCGCCACGGCCGCCGCCGTGTCCCGTCCGAACGGCTCCAGGATGAAGCTCTGTCGAACGGGTGCGCCGCCGGCGAGCGCGTACTCGTCGGCGGTGAGGAACATCAGATCGCGGCCGGTGACTGTGACGATGCGGGTCACACCGGCAATCGACCTGGCGCGCCCGTAGGTCTTGCGGATCAGCGGCTCGCCGTCCGGCAGCGGGATGAACGGCTTCGGGAACGTCTCCCGCGACAGGGGCCACAGGCGCGACCCCGCTCCGCCGCTCATGATCACCGGCACGACGCTCATGGAGATACCTGCCCCTTCAGATAGGCTGCGGCCCGGCCAAGGCCGAGCGCTATCGACAGGCCGCTCGTACCGAATCCGAGATCGCCAGACATCATCCACGCTCGACCCGGCGCATGTTGCACAGGCGATAAAGCCCGTTGCGCGGAAACGGTGTCAAGCAGGCGGGCGGTCGGCGCCCCGCTGGGGCAGCACCACCCTGATCGGATCGGCGAGCAGCCTCAGGCCGTTCAGCACCACCAGCACCGTGCCGCCTTCATGCCCCACGACCGCAAGCGGCAGCGGCAGGGCAAGAAACAGGCTCGATGCGACCAGAATCAGCATCATGCCGATGGCGAAGGTCAGGTTCTGGCGGATGATCCGGCGGGTGCGCCGCGCCAGCCGGTGCGCCGCCGCGAGGCGGGCCATGTCGTCCGACAGAAGCGCGATATCGGCCGCCTGCAAGGCGACGTCGCTGCCGGCGGCGCCCATGGCGATGCCGACATCGGCACGCGCCAGGGCCGCGGCGTCGTTCACCCCGTCGCCGACGAAGGCCACCTTTCCCCGCGCCGCCAGCTCGCCCACCAGCCGGACCTTGTCCTCGGGCAGCAGCTCGGCATGGACGTCCTTCGCCTCCAGCCCCAGCTCGCCGGCGATGCGCAGGCCGACGGGGCGCCGGTCGCCGGTCATCATGGCGATGGTGCTAACCCCCGCCGCCCGGAGCGCGGCCAGCCCCGCGGCCGAGGTCCGGCGCGGACGGTCGGCGACGGTCAGCGCGCCATGGACCCGATCCGCGCGCCCCAGCCAGGTTACAGTCTGGCTCCCGTCCGTCAGCTCGGCAAATTGCGGCGCGTCGAGCGCAGCGCCCATGCGCGCGGCCATGCGCGCATTGCCGGCCCAGAGCGCGCCTTCGGCGTCGCTGCCGGCGATGCCTTCGCTGGGCACGGTCTCGACGTCGCGCACCGCGGCGGCGGCGATGCCGCGCGTTTCGATATGGCGGCGGATCGCATCGGCGATGGGGTGCTCGGACTGGGCTTCGAGCCCGGCGAGCAGCGACAGGAACCGCTCTTCGGCCTGTGGCGCCACCACCTGCGTCACCTCGGCCTTGCCGGTGGTCAGCGTGCCGGTCTTGTCGAAGGCGAAGATGTCGACTTCGGCCAGCGTCTCCAGCGCCGCGCCGCCCTTGAACAGAACGCCGCCGCGCGCCGCCGCCGCCAGCGCGGAGAGGATCGCCGCCGGAACCGAGATCACCACAGCGCAGGGGCTGGCCGCGACCAGCAGCGTGGCGGCGCGGTAGAGCGCATCCCGCATCGGCCAGCCCATGGCAAGGAACAGCACGAAGGCCAGCGCGGCGCCGGCCAGCACCGCGACGGTGTAGCGCTGGCCGAACCAGTCGCTGAACCGCTCCGAGGGCGCCCGCGCGGCCTGGGCCTCGGTGACCAGCGCGATCATCCGCGCCACGGTGCTTTCGGCGACGGGGCGGGCGACGCGCACCACCAGAACCGCGTTGAGGTTCACCGTGGCCTCGAACACCTTTGCGCCGGGGGCCTTGCCGACCGGCATCGATTCGCCGGTGATCGTCGCCTCGTCGAGCGATCCTTCGCCCTCCGCCACCTCGCCGTCGGCCGGCACCCGCGCGCCGGGGCGCAGCACCACCATGTCGCCCGCGGCGAGGTCGCCCACCGGCACTTCGGCGACGGTGCCGTCCGGGCCGCGCCTGAGCGCGGTGTCCGGGCGCAACGCCATCAGCGCCTCGACCGCGTTGCGCGCCCGGCTCATCGCCCGCTGCTCCAGCGTGGTCGACAGGCTGAACAGGGTCAGCAGCACCGCCCCTTCGAGCGCCGCGCCGACCGCGGCGGCGGCGAGCGCGGCGACGATCATCAGGAGGTCGATGTCGAGCACCCGCTCGCGCCAGAGCGAGGCGAGGGCGCGGATCGCCGTCGGCACGCCGCCCGCCAGATAGACCAGCACGAGGCCAGCGGGTCCCCACGGGCCGGGAAACAGGCCGGGGGACAGGAAGGCATCGACGCCCGCAAGGGCCATGCCGGCCAGCGTGATGCCGGTCGATGCCGCCATGAGGCGGTCGGAAAGAAGGTCGATCCGCACGCTGTGTTCCTGGCTGTGCCGCGGGAGGCGGCAGTGGCTTGGAAGATCCGTGATGGCACGCCGTTTGGACCGGCGTCGCCTCCGTCAGGTCGACCGATACGAAAGCTGCTGCGGCGTGGCGTTGACCTTGCTCAAACCGGGGCTCAACCGGGGCTCAAGCCGGCCTGCGACGGCGGCGTGCCGGGACAAAGGGCGGCGATGCGTTTACCGCTCCCCGGAGACGATGAGCCGCGAGGTTTCGGCCGGGAAGGCCAGGCAGGTTCCGTCCATCAGGTCGATGACGGCTCCCGACTGCGCCTTGATGATCTCGACCCCGCCCGGCGGCACCATTGTCGCGCTCTCCTCGCTGGCGAGCGCCGCGGCGACGGCGTCCTCGATAATCCGCGCCAATGCGTCGTCGTCTTCGCCGAAATTCTGGAGCTTGGCCTGGAGCGCGGCGTTGTAGGCGATCACCTCCTCGATCCACAGCCGCGCCGGCACGCCGGTCCGGTTCTCGACTATCAGCGTGGCAGGTGTCCGCGCCTCGTTTCCCGGCGCCGGAACCGCAGCGCAGGCGCGCGGCGACAGGCGCGGCAGGACGCCGTCGCCGGCCATGTCCGCCAGCGCGGCGGTCGCGCCCGGCACGATGCGCTCCAGATGCTCCAGCGTCCTGCCCACGGTCTCGCGGCGCAGCGCCCGCTGCTTGGGAAACTCGCGCCGCAGCCCCGCGACGATATCGGCAAAACGCCTGCCCGCCAGCATCCGGTCCGCCGCCTCGGCAAGGCGGAACTGGAACCAGGCATAGCTCTCCAGCCCCACCTCGGCGTAGAAGAAATCGAGATCGGCGAGCTGGTCGTAGGGGCCGGGATTGGAAAAGCGCGGCGGCACGCCGGCAAGGATCGCCGCAAGGTCGCCGCGCTCCCCCCTGACATAAGCCGCCAGGAACAGGTCCGCGACGAGCTCCTCGATCCAGTGGTTGTCCGACCGGATGTCGAGCTGGTTGGCGATGATGTGGCCGACCTCGTGGAAGGTCAGGGAGACGTTGAGCGCCTCAGCCTCGAAGTCCCACAGGTCGAAGCCGGGGAAGCTTGCGATGCTGTCCGGCATGACCACGAGGTTCCAGTTCAGCTCGGCATGGGGAACCGGGTAAGGCAGCATGACAAGCTCAGCCCAGTCTTCCGCGTCGAGCACGGCGACGGCGAGGTTGCCGGTCCAGCGGAGCTGCGCGCGATGCCAGGCAAGGGCCGCGGCGATCGCCTGCCCGTAGGTCGCGGCCTGCGCCCGCGCGGAGGCGGAGTGATAGACTTTCGTGCCGTCGATGACGGCGACGGGCATGCCCCGCTCCACGAGCTGGCGCTCGTTCAGCCCGAGCGGCGAGGGTTCGGTCGCCGCCGGACTATGCAGAACGAGGAGCAGGAAAGCTCCGATCAGCGTCGATATGCGCATGCCGCTCCCACCTGACCCGGGCCTTTCGTCGCACGCGAAGGGCGGTGTGGGGGAGGATTGCATAAAGACCGTGCCGCGGCGAGGGGCGCAGCCCGTCAGGCAAGCCGCCCGCTGCCGGCCCGCTTCAGCGCGGCGGCGATGTATGTCACCGCGCCGACGATCGCGGCCGGCACCAGTGCGAACAGGAGGGCGAAGGCGTAGTCGAGGCCGCCGGTCAGCGCGTCAGGCCCGGCGAGGGTCCACATCGGCACCGCAAAGGTCGCCGCGACCGCCACGACCGCGCCCAGCAGCACCGCCATCGTCAGGGGGACGCCGGCGGAACGCCCGGCGCGGCGCAGCCGCATCGTGCCGACGACGATGCCGGCGGCACGGACGACGGCCAGCGCGACCAGCACCCAGAGCCAGGCGCCGAGGCTTTCGGAGAGGATGAAATAGAGGGTGACGGGGTTGAAATCGCTCATGGTCCTTGCTCCCTATGCCCGGCCGCGCAGCATGGCGCGATAGGCGCCCAGCAGGCCCTTTTCCTCGATCAGCCACGAGACCCAGAGTTCCTTCAGCGGGTCGATGAAGGGGAAGGAGGGGATCAGCTTGCCGTCATAGTCGAACTCGATCAGCATCGCCTTGCCGTAGCCGGTCACCATCGGGCACGAGGTGTAGCCGTTATAGGTCGAGGCGGGCGTGCGGCCGGCCGTCTCGGCGATGAGGTTGGCGGCCACCACCGGCACCTGCCATTTGACGCTGGCCGCCGTCTTGCCGCGCGGCACGCCGGCGATGTCGCCGACGGCGAAGACGTTGGGATAGCGCGGATGGCGCAGCGTCGCCTTGTCGGCCTCGACCCAGCCGTCGGCGGCGAGCCCGCCGTCGCGCCACGGCAGCGGGCTGTTCCTCACGGCGTCGGGCGCGCGCATCGGCGGCACGACATGGATGAAGTCGTAGTCGAGCGTGACGTCGCCGCCCTCCGTCCGGTAGGTGGCCCGCTTCGCGCCGGGGTCGATCGCTTTCAGCACATGGCCGTAATTCACCGCCACGCCGCGCGCGGAAAACATTTCCTTGACCTTGTCGTTGACCGGCGGAACCGCGAACACGGCCGGGCCGTGGGCGTTGTAGATGAGCTCCAGAGCGCCGCGCCGACCCTGCCTGCGCGCCTTGTCGTCGGTGATGAAGGTGATCTTGAGCGGTGCGCCGGCGCATTTCATCTCGCCGGCCGGGCGGCCGAACAGGCCGGTGCCGCCGGCCTCGATGAAGCGGTCGATAGCGGCGGCGGACGCGGCCGCCTCGGCCGGTCCGGCATAGATAGAGGCGATGCCCTCGCGGCCGATCAGCGCGGCGTCCATGCCCTCGATCGCCGTGTAATCCAGCTTCAGGCCGGTCGCGACCATCAGGAAGTCGTAGCCGACCCGCCGCCCGGAGGTCGTCACCACCGCATTGGCGTCGGGGTCGAACTCGGCGACGGCCTCCTCGATCCACTCCACGCCGCGCGCCATGAAGTCGGCGTTGCGGGCGGTGACTTTTGCCGGCGACCACAGGCCGGCGCCGACCAGCGTGAAGCCCGGCTGGAAATGGTGCTCCTTCCTGGCGTCGATGATGGTGACCGCCGCGTTGGGCATGCCGCGCGACAGCCGCGCGGCGAGCGACAGGCCCGCCGCGCCCGCCCCGGCGATCACGATGCGCGCCTTCGCGCCGGAGGTCTGCGCCGCAGCCGGCGCAGCGGCTGAACCGGCCAGCGCCGCCGCGCCGGCTGCCGCGAGGAAATTTCGTCTGTTCATTGCTTTCTTCTCCACCCTTGGACGCCGGTCAGCCGGCCTTGCCGAGCTGGCCGCGCACCCATGAAACGATCTGCGGCGTGCCCATCGCGCCCGAGACGCGGCCGATTTCACGGCCGCCCGCATAGAGCAGCATGGTCGGGATACCCCTGATGCCGAGGCGCGAGGCCACCGCCGGCTCCTCCTCGGAGTTGAGCTTGATGAGCCGCACGCCGGGCTCCAGCGTCGCGGCGGCGGCCTCGTAGGCCGGCGCCATCATGCGGCAGGGGCCGCACCACGGCGCCCAGACATCGACGAGCACGGGAACGTCGCCGCGTTCGACCTGCCGCTCGAACATGGCGGCGTCGGCTTCCACCGGCTTGCCTGAAAAGAGATGCGCGCCGCATTTGCCGCACAGAGCGGCCCCGGCGGGCTTGGCGTCGGGAACGCGGTTTATCCCCGCGCAATGCGGGCACACGACGTGGCGGCTACCGGACATCCGGGCGATACTCCAGTTCGCAGCGTGGCGCAGGTGCGCCGTGGCTTCTATTGACTGAATATACGAAATAACGTAGATACGCAATTATGAAAATCAATGATACCATCGATCACGACGCGCCCGATCCCGATGCCATCGATCCCGGCGCCATGCGCGTGGCCGCCGACGACGCCAGCGAGTTGCTGAAGGCGCTGTCCAACCAGCATCGGCTGCTGATCCTGTGCCAGCTCATCGAGGGCGAAAAATCGGTCGGCCAGCTCGCCGGCTTCCTCGGCATCCGCGACTCGACGGTGTCGCAGCACCTGGCGCTGCTGCGGCGCGAGCGCATCATCGCGGGGCGCCGCGACGGCCAGACCATCTGGTATCGCATCGAGAGCGAGCCGGCGCGGCGGGTCGTCGAGGTGCTCTATTCGGCCTTTTGCGCGCCGCCGGGCTGAGCCGCGCATCCTCCGATCCAGCCCGACTCCCCGGCACCCGGCCGAGGCCGCGCCTTTAGCGAGAACCCGTCATGACCGATGAAACCGTCGCCCGCCGCAACATCCACGTTCTGACCGCCGCGCAGGCGCTGGGCGCGGCGAGCCCGCCCATCATCATCTCGTTGGGCGGGCTGGTCGGGCAGCAGCTTTCGTCCGACCCGGCGCTGGTGACGCTGCCGGTCAGCCTGTTCAACCTCGGCCTCGCGCTCGGCACGCTGCCGGCGGCCTTCGTCATGCGCCGGCTCGGCCGGCGCGGCGGCTACCTGCTCGGCGCCGGCTTCGGCATCGTGGCGGGGCTCGTCGCCTTTTCGGGGATCCTCACCGCATCCTTCCTGCTGTTCTGCCTCGGCACCTTCACCGCCGGCTTCTACAGCGCCTATGTGCAGAGCTACCGCTTCGCCGCCACTGACGCGGCGGCCGGCCCGCTCAAGGCCAAGGCGATCTCCTCGGTGATGATCGGCGGCCTGATCGCGGCCATCATCGGCCCGCAGCTCGTCATCTGGACGCGCGACGCCTTTCCCGAGACGCCCTATGCCGGCAGCTTCCTCAGCCAGGCCGCGCTGGCGCTGATGGCGATTCCCGTGCTGATGCTGCTGCGTACGCCGAAGGGCGGCGCGCAGGCGGGTGCGGCGCAAGGGGAGGGGCGCAGCCTCCCGCAGATCCTGGCGAACCCGCGCTACGCGCTGGCGGTCGCGGCCGGCGTCGTCTCCTACGGGCTGATGACCTTCGTCATGACCGCCGCGCCGCTCGCCATGGTCGGCCACGGCCATTCGGTCGACCATGCCGCGCTCGGCATCCAGTGGCACGTGCTCGCCATGTTCGCGCCCAGCTTCGTGACCGGCCACCTGATGGCGCGCTTCGGCAAGGAGCGCATCACCGCGGTCGGCCTGCTGCTGATCGCGGTGTCGGGCGCCGTGGCTCTTTCGGGACTGGCGCTCTGGCACTTCTGGATATCGCTGGTCCTGCTCGGCGTCGGCTGGAACTTCGGCTTCATCGGCGCCACCGCGATGGTGACCGACTGCCACACGCCGGCCGAGCGCGGCAAGGCGCAGGGCGCCAACGACTTCCTCGTCTTCGGCACAGTGGCGGCCGCCTCCTTCTTCGCCGGGGCGCTGCTGCACGCCTCGGGCTGGCAGACCATCAACTGGCTGATCTTCCCGGCCGTCGCCTTCATCCTCGTGCCGCTGGTCTGGCAGGCGGGGCGCAGGACCGCGGCCGAGACCGGTCCGGTCAATTGAACGGGCTGGACATCGGCCCGTTCTGGTGGTCAGAAGGCAGTCGGGCGTTGTCGGAATATTGAACCCAAGGGGAGTGGAAAGGCATGAGCAAGCGGGACGATCTCATCGCGCGGTATGCGTCGGACCTGAAGGAAAAATGCAAGATCGACGCCGATATGGCGCTGCTGACCAAGGTCACGATCGGGTGCGGCCCGACCATCTACAGCAATGACGCGTCGACCGTTTCGGCGTCCGATCCGGCGGAGATGGAGCGCGTGAAGAAGAACTTCCTGATCAAGAAGCTGGGCCTTGCCGACGGTCCCAACCTCGATGCCGGCATTGCCGCCGTGGTCGAGCAGTACGGTCGCTCCAACCGCAACAAGTTCCGGGCGGTCTTCTACTACCTGCTGGTCAAGCATTTCGGCCGCGAGGCCGCCTACAAATAGGCCGTTCGAGCGCCCGGGCAGTTTCGGGCCCGCGCGCTCGCGTCCGCCTCCTCTCTGCGGTCCGGTTGACAGGAGAGATCGTGCGCCGCATCATTCATCCAAAAGGGTGAATGATGCGGTACGAAGGGTCGTCTGCGGATCTGGACAGGACGCTGATGGCGCTCGCCGACCCCGTGCGGCGGCGCATATTGCAGCGGCTGGCGGCCTCGGAAGCCCGCGTCACCGATGTCGCGAGCGAGTTCCCGATCTCGCTGAATTCGGTGAGCAAGCACATCCGTCTCCTGGAGCGCGCCCGCCTCGTCGAGCGTGAGGTGTCGGGGCGGGTGCATATTCTTCGCTTCCGCCCCGAGCCGCTGTCCGAGGCCCAGCGATGGATCGCGGCCCAGCAAGCCTTCTGGGCAAGCCAGCTCCAGGCCCTCGACGATCTTCTGACGGCCGAGGACGCGCAAGGCGCCGCCGCGCGCGATCCCGAGACCTCGCTTCGAAAAAGGGGGACGACGTGACCACCGTGACCGTAACGCATCGCTTCGCCGCGTCGGCGGAGCGCGTCTATGATGCGTGGCTCGACCCGGAGAAGGCGCGCAGGTTTCTCTTCACCACCGCGACTGGCGAGATCGTGCGGTGCGACATCGATGCCCGCGTCGGGGGCGCATTCGCCATCGTCGCCCGCCGGAACGGCGAGGACGTGCTGCACGAAGGCACCTATTTCGAGCTCGACCGGCCGCGACGGATGGTCTTCACGCTGCGGGTGCCGAAATATTCGCTCGAGGAAGATCGGGTGACCATCGACATCGAGCCGCTCGCGCAGGGCTGCATGCTCACGCTGACGACACAGACCCCCGACGAGTGGGCCGACGACGCGCGGCTCGGCTGGACGATGATCCTCGACGTCCTCGGCGAGACGCTGCCGGGGGAGGCCGCGACATGCGGCGCCGGGCTCGCACAGCACGCGGCCGTGCCCCGTCGCGTCGCGATCTATCTCGGCGAGCTCGCGCGGACCCTGGAACTGCACCGCGAGATGCTCGTGCTCGACGATCCGGCGTCGAAGGCGGAGGACGAGGCGTATCGCGACCTCGCGGCGCGTTTTCGCGATATCGGCGCCGGATTGGCGGACGCCGCCGTCCGCATGGCGGCGCAGCGCGACCTGCCGATGGGTGCGCATGACGAGAAAAAATGGAGCGTCAGGCACATGAAGGCGTTTGCGCGCTTCGTGCACGAGCAGGGTGCGCTCGCTTCGGTGCTTCGCGCGGCGGCGGCGCGTGACGAGCAGATGCTGGCCGCAATGCAGAAAAAGCCCGGCTAGGCTGCCGGCAAGGGTTTTCCGTATGGGCTTCCGGCGCCGCCCGCCGCCGCCGCGAATGTCCCGACGGTTGACATCTTTCGGCGATATACGTTGATATCAACTTTGATGGGGGCCGATTTGATGGGGCCGAGGCCCGCGACCAGAGGAGACGACCATGAAGATCGTGACCAGCCTGAGCTTCCAGGGCCAGTGCCGCGAGGCGTTCGAGTTCTACGCCGATGTCCTCGGCGGCAAGATCACCGCGGCCATGCCCTATGGCGACGCGGTCGCGGGCATGCCGGCCGCCGAGGAGAAGCACAGGACGTGGCTGATGCATTGCTGGCTCGATGTCGGCGACCAGGCGCTGATGGGCGCCGACATGGACGTCGAGTGGGCGCCCAATATCGGCAAGCCCAAGAACGGCTTCGACGTCACCCTGCATACCGGGGACATGGCCGAGGCCCGGCGCTGGTTCGACCGGCTGTCGGAAGGCGGCAACGTGATCATGCCGCTCGGCGAGACGTTCTGGTCGCCGGGCTACGGGGCCCTGATCGACCGGTTCGGCATTCCGTGGATGGTCAACGTCATTCCCTCGGCGGACTGGAAGCCGTCGCAAGGCTGATCGCGCGATACCAAAAAGAATGCGGCCGGGTGTCGGGGCGGGCGCCGCCGCCGCGTCCTTGGGGTGCCGACCGCGCGCCGGCATCCGGTCGGCGGCGGGGCAAGCGGTCCATTGCGGAGAGGGTCATGAACCATTCCTATCGCTGGGTGATCGTCGCGGCGGGCGGCCTGATCGGCTGCGTCGCGATGGGCGCCATGTTCTCGCTGCCGATCTTCCTGCGGCCGATGGCGCAGGAGACCGGCTGGTCGGTCACCGGCATATCGACGGCGATGACGATCGGCTTCCTCGCCATGGCGGCGGCCAGCATGGTGTGGGGCGGCCTGTCCGACCGGTTCGGGCCGCGCCCGGTGGTGCTGGCCGGGTCGGTCGTGCTGGCGACGAGCCTGGCGCTCGCCAGCCGGGCGGGGTCGCTCCTCGAATTCCAGCTCCTGTTCGGCCTTCTGGTCGGCGCGGCCACCGCCGCCGTCTTCGCGCCGATGATGGCCTGCGTCACCGGCTGGTTCGACACGCAGCGCGGCCTTGCCGTCTCGCTGGTCTCCGCCGGCATGGGCATGGCGCCGCTGACCATGGCGCCGCTGGCGGCCTGGCTGGTCACAGCCCATGACTGGCGCACCGCCATGCTGATCATCGCGGCAGTCGCGGCCGTGCTGATGATCCCGACAGCTTTTCTGGTGCGCCGGCCCCCGGCGCTGGAGCGCGGGCAGGCCGGGGCGGTGGCGGAGGGGCCGCAAGCAGGCCCGCAACCGGACATGAGCGTCGCGCAGGCGGTGCGCTCGCCGCAGTTCGTCACGCTGATGCTGGCCAATTTCTTCTGCTGCGCCACCCATTCCGGCCCGATCTTCCACACGGTCAGCTACGCGGTGACGTGCGGCATCCCGATGGTCGCGGCCGTGTCGATCTACAGCATCGAAGGGCTGGCCGGCATGTTCGGCCGCATCGGCTTCGGCCTCGCCGGCGACCGGTGGGGGGCGCAGCGCGTGCTGGTGCTCGGGCTGCTGGCGCAGGCTTTCGGCGTGCTCGCCTATGCGTTCGTGTCGACGCTCGGGCCGTTCTACGCGGTGGCGGCGCTCGTCGGCTTCATCTATGCCGGCACCATGCCGCTTTACGCGGTCATCATCCGCGAGAATTTCCCGCTGAGGATGATGGGCACGATCATCGGCGGCACGGCGATGGCCGGCAGCCTCGGCATGTCGACCGGGCCGCTGCTCGGCGGCATGATCTACGACCGGATGGACAGCTACGCCTACATGTACGTGGTCTCGTGGGGCATGGGCCTCGCGGCCGTGCTGATCCTCATGGCGTTCCGGCCGTTCCCCGCGAGGGAGGCCGAGCCGGTGGCGGCGTAGGACCCCGACCGGCGTGACGGCTGGGAACCTTCCGCGGGCGAGATTCTTCTTTGAAGCATGGCGCCGCGCAGTTTCTGGAAAGGCTATCTGAGGCTTTCGCTGGTCACCTGCCGGGTGGCCATGGCGCCTGCCACCTCGACCCGGCAGAAGGTGCGCTTCCACACGATCAACCGCGCCACCGGAAACCGCGTGGAAAGCCGCTACGTCGACGAGGCCACCGGCAAGCCGGTGCGCGAGGACGACCAGCGCAAGGGCTATCCCGTCTCCGAGGACCGGCTCGTCGTGATCGAGGACGACGAGCTGGAGGCAGTGGCGCTGGAGAGCACCCGCACCATCGATATCGACATGTTCGTGCCGCGCGAGGACATCGGCTGGATATGGCTCGACAAGCCGCATTACCTCACCCCGGACGACAGGATCGCCGAGGAGGCGTTCTCGGTGATCCGCGATGCAATGGAAGCGACCGGCAAGGTCGGCATCTCGCGCGTCGTGCTCTACCGGCGCGAGCGCGCGGTGATGCTGGAGCCGCGCGGCAAGGGCATCGTGGTGTGGACGCTGCGCTATGGCGACGAGGTGCGCGAGGCGGAGGACTATTTTGCCGGCATCGACACGGCCAAGCCCGACACCAAGGCGCTGGCGCTCGTCGGCAGGCTGATCGAGGATCGCAAGAGCGCATGGCGCCCCGACATGACGGCCGATCCGGTGCAGAAGCGGCTGAAATCGATCATCGCCGCCAAGAAGCGCAGGCAGCAGCCGGCGGCCGGGCGCAAGCGCGGCAAGGACGATGAGCCGCGCGACACGCCCGACAATGTCGTTTCCATCATGGACGCCCTGCGCAAGAGCGTCGAGGCGGAGAAGAAGGGCGGCAAGCGGCCGCGCTGACCTTACCGCCGCCCGGCGCGCCCGCGTCCTTTCCCGGCTTCTTCGAGCGGCCGTTCCGCCTTGCGAAAGTCTGCCCACGGATCTGCCGGCAGGCTGTCGAGCCGCGCCATCGCATTGGTCACGGTGAAATGGTCCGAGCGGATCGCCGGGCCTAGCTCGTCCCAGCCGAGCGGCATGGCCACCGGGGCGCCCGCCCGCGCCCTCGTGGAATAGGGGGCGATGGCGGTGGCGCCGCGGCCGTTGCGCAGATAGTCGACGAAGATGCGGCCCTTGCGTTCCGCCTTGGTGGCTTTGGCGATGAAGCGACGCGGGTCGTCGGCTTCCATGGCATCGGCCATGGCGCGCGCAAAATCCTTCACCGCGTCCCAGCCGGCCTCCGGCTTGAGCGGCGCGACCACATGCAGGCCCTTGCCGCCCGTGGTCTTCACGAAGGCTTCGAGGCCGGCGTCTCGCAGGCGCTCGCGCACCTGACGCGCCGCCTCGATCGTCGCGCTCCACTCGACGTTCTCGCCGGGGTCGAGGTCGATCACCATCTGGTCGGGCTTCTCAAGCGCGTCCATGGTCGCCTGCCACGGGTGGATTTCCAGCGCGCCGCCCTGCACAAGCCCGGTGAGCCCGTCGAACGAGCCGACGCCGATCAGCGTGTTGTCGCCCTCGGTGTCCTGAAGGTCGGCCACGGTGAGGATCTCGCCGCTCATGCCCTTCCAGCCATGCTTCTGGAAGAAGCATTTTGCCGCGGTGCCGCCCGGGCAGCGCAGCAGCGCCACCGGGCGAGACACGATGTGCGGGGCCATCAGGCGCCAGACCTGCGCGTAGTAGCTCGCCAGCCCTTCCTTGGTGACGCCCCCATCCTTCCAGTAGACGCGGTCGGGATGGGTGAGGCTGATGCTCGACCTTGCGGGCGGGCGCGCCGGTGCCGGCTCGGGCCTGGCATCCTCGCGCACCACCTCGCTTGCCGGCTTGTCCTCGCGCAGGCCGCGGAAGGCGGCATGGCGCAGGAGGCCGTCGGCGGTCCAGTTGCGGAACTCGACCTCGGCGACGAGGCGCGGCTCGACATAGCGCACGCCGCGCCGGGCGGCGGCGTCGAGCCGACCGGCGAAGGGAGATTTGTCGCGCTCGATCGCGTTCAGGCGCCGGAACAGATCCTCGGCCACCTCCCGGCTGAAGCCCGTGCCGGCACGGCCGGCATGGCGCAGCTTCCCGTCCTCGAACACGCCCAGCATGAGCGAACCGATGGCCTTGTTCAACGTGGATGACGGCACATAGCCGCCGATAACCAGTTCCTGCCTGTCGCCGCATTTGGACTTGATCCAGTCGCGGCCGCGGCCGGAAGCATATTTTGCGTTGGCGCGCTTCGACACGACGCCTTCGAGGCTCAGCCGGCACGCATGGCGCAGGACGAGGTCGCCGTCCTCCTCGAAATGGTCGCTGTAGCGGAGCTCCGGCGCGGCGCCTTCGAGCAGGCGGGCGAGCGCGGCCTTGCGGGCCGTCAGCGTCGCATCGCGCAGGTCGCGCCCGTCGAGGTACAGGAGGTCGAAGGCGTAGAAGGCGAAGCGGTCGCTGCGGCCGGCGCTGAGGTCGGCCTGGAGCGCGGAGAAATCCGACGCGCCGCCGGATGCTTCCACCACCAGCTCCCCGTCGATGATCGCCTCGCGCGCCGGCAGCGCCGCGAGCGCGGCGGGAACGACCTTGCCGAACTTTTCCGTCCAGTCGAGCCGGCCGCGGGTGAGCAGCCTGACCTTTCCGGCGGAGAGGTGCGCCTGCAAGCGGTAGCCGTCGAACTTGATCTCGTGCACCCAGCCCTTGCCGGTCGGGGCCTGCGGCTTCAGTGTGGCGAGCTGCGGCGGAATGAAATCCGGCATCGGCGCGGTCGCCGCGCCTTTAATCGCCGGGGCGGCGGCCTTCTTCCCGATCTTCCCGGTCTTCGACGACCAGCCGGGCTCCTCGCCCTCGATATCCTCCACGACGCGGCCGGTCTTCACCGATTCCGGCCGTTCCTCCAGTATGTCGGGATCGCCAGGCGCGCGGGCATGATCGTCGTCGCCCTTGACCAGCAGCCAGTTGTCGCGCCTTTCGCGCGGGCGGCGGGCCATGCGGATGAGGTGCCAGCGGCCGACGAGTTTTTCGCCTTCCAGCTCGAACTCCAGATGTCCCTTGGTGAGTCCCTTGGCCGCGTCGCCCAGCGGCTTCCATGTGCCGCGATCCCACAGCAGCACCGTGCCGCCGCCATATTCGCCCTTGGGGATGGTGCCTTCGAACTCGCCATAGTCGAGCGGGTGGTCCTCGACATGGACCGCGAGCCGCTTCTCGGAGGGCACGAGGCTCGGGCCGCGCGTCACCGCCCAGCTCTTCAGCACGCCGTCCATCTCCAGCCGGAAATCGTAGTGCAGCCGGCGGGCATCGTGCTTCTGGATCACGAAGCTGCTGCCCGCCGCCCGCGTCTTCCGCGCGCGGCCCTGCGGTTCGGGCGTGCGGGTGAAATCGCGCTTCTTCCTGTAGGTTTCGAGCGGCATCGGTCAGCCCGCCTTGCGTTTCGGCGCGGCTCTTGCCGGCGCGCGCGGCTTGGTCTTTCCCGCGGCGGCCGCGCTCGCCCGCAGCGCCTCCATCAGGTCGACCACCTTGCCCTCGGCCTTCCGCTTGGGCCTGGCGATCTCGCGGCCCTCGATCTTCGCCTTCACCAGTTCGGCCAGCGCCGCGTCGTAGCGGTCGTCGAACGCGGCGGGGTCGAACGCGCCGGCCTTGGTGTCGATGATGTGTTTCGCAAGGTCGAGCATCTCGCCCTTGATCTTCAGGGCGGGAACGGCGTCGAACGCCTTTTCGGCGGGCAGCACCTCGTAGTCGAAATTGAGCGTGTCGGCGAGCAGGCCGCAGCCGCGCGGGCGCAAGAGCACGGTGCGCACGCGGCGGAACAGGACGGCGCGGGCGAGGGCGGCCGCCTTCTGCCGGCGCATGCCCTCGCGGATCACCGCAAAGACGTCCTCCGCCGCCTCGTCGGCCGGTGCGACGAAATAGGGCTTGTCGAAATAGACCGTGTCGACATCGTCGCAGGCGATGAAATCCTCGACCGCCAGCCGCTTGTCGGTCTCCGGGACGACGGCCGCGATCTCCTCGGGTTCGAGGATGACATAGGTGTTCTTCGCCGTCTCGTAGCCGCGCACCTGGTCGTCGCGCTCGACCGGATCGCCGGTCTGCTCGTCGACATATTGCCGGCGCAACCGGTTGCCGGTCTTGCGGTTGACCATGTGGAAGGAGACGCGCTCCGACGTTGTGGCGGCCGCATACATGGCGACGGCGCAGGAGAGCGCCCCCACCGCAAGATGGCCTTTCCAGATCGCGCGTGCCGCCATGACCGCTTCCCTTGTCGCACAATAAGCGCGCGAGGGGCCGGCAGGTTCCGGCCGCGGCCGGGTACGAAGATCACGGGGCTCTTTGCCCCGTCTTTACGGACGATTGCGGTCGCGGCCGCGTGTCCGCGTCAGGTCCGCTCCAGTATCGGAACGCTCCTGATCGCGTTGCGCATCTCGGTGCCGTCGTCGATCCTGGCCAGATTTTCGCGGCACAGCGCCACCAGCCGCTCGACCCCGCGCATGCCTCCATAACCCGCGACGTGCGGGGACAGGATGATGTTCTCGATTTCCCAGAAGGGGTGCGACGCAGGCAGCGGCTCCTTGCGGTAGACGTCGAGGGCGGCGATCGACAGCGGCCGGCTCTTCAGCCAGTCCACCAATGCCTCGTCGACGATCGTCGTGCCGCGCCCGACATTCACCAGCGTCACCTTTTCCTTCGTCTTCGCCAGCAGGTCGGCATTGATCATGCCGTCCGTGTCCGGCGTCATCGGCAGGCAGGAAATCACCACGTCGAGCTCGCCGATCGTTTTCGGCAGTTCCGCGAGCGGAATGACGCTGTCGGCATGCGGCATGTCGCGGACCGTCCGGTTGTAGGCCCTGATATTGGCGCCGAAGGCTTTCAGCCGCGCGGCGACGCCCTGGCCGATCAGCCCGTAGCCGAGGATGCCCACCTCGGCGCCGTCCATCGTGCCCATGTGGGGAATGATGCCCGGCTCGGGATCGGGTTGGCCCGGCGGCGTGATGAACGGTCCCTTGACCCATTTCTTCGCCTGGCGCGCCCGCTCCAGCTCGTTGATGCGCCTTACCCCCGCAAGCGCCAGGGTCGCGGCGTGTTCGGAAACCGTCGGCCCCCAGACATTGGCGCCGTTGGCGGTTCTGATGCCGCGCGGAATTCCGTATCTTATCGCCGTCTCATATCCTGCCGAAGAGAACTGGATCATCCGCACGCGCGCGGCGGCCGGCTGGATAAGGCTAATGAATTCAGGCGTATAGAAGGGCTCGGGGAAGACGAGCGCGTCGCAGCTCGCGACCAGCCGCATCAGTTCGTCCGCGTGCAGGAAGGGGACGAACTCGATCCCGAGATCCTGCAACCGGTCCTCCAGCCGCTGGCCGAAGAACGCACGCTGAAAATAGGCAACCCGCAATTTCGCAATCCCCATCTCTTGGCCTCTTCGCGGCCGATACCGCAGGCGGCGCGTCCCGGTCCTCTCCGCAGAGCTGCCCCCCCGCGAAAAAAAACTAGACGCATAGTTGATTGTCGTCAATTGACGATCCATTGTAGACGGCGACGGAGAGCGGAGAGAAGGGGCCTAGATGGCGGCCATCCTAGAAGCATTTCCCTGGTCTGGACGGCTCCTCGTCGGCGCTTGGCACACGATCCAGCTCTCCGCGGCGGCAATGGCTTTCGGCGTGGTGCTGGCCGCCGTGCTCTCGATGATCCGCACCTGGCGCATAGCGCCGGTCAACTGGGTCATAGCGCTCTTCGTGGAGATCATCCGGAACACGCCGTTCCTGGTCCAGCTATACGTCGTCTTCTTCGCCTTGCCCTCCCTCGGGATCCGGCTTTCGCCCACCGTCGCCGCCGTCAGCGCATTGTCGTTGAACATCTCGGCCTACGCGACGGAAATCATCCGCGCGGGAGTCGAATCCATTCCCAAAGGGCAGGTGGAGGCCGGCCGGGCGCTCGGGCTGCGCCACGGACAGGTCTTCAGCTACGTCGTGTTCCGGCCCGCCATGCGGGCGATCTACCCGGCTCTGACGAGCCAGTTCATCCTTCTTCTACTCGGGTCGAGCGTCGTATCCGCAATATCCGTACAGGAACTGACAGCCACCGCAAACGACATACAATCCGAAACTTTCAGAACATTTGAAGTGTATGCGATAATATCGGGAATATATCTGCTGCTGTCCTTCATGTTCCAGTTCGTTTTCGACGCGATCGGGCGTAGGGTCTTCTCCTATCCGGTGGGGCGCGAGAAATGATCCGGGCGTTCGGCTTCAACGAATTCTGGTTCATCGCCAGCGCCGTCGTCTGGACGCTGGCGCTGACGGGCGTCGCGTTCGCCGGCGGCATCGTCGGCGGCTTCACCGTCGCCATGGGCCGCGTTTCCCTCTTCGCCCCCCTGCGTTGGTTGATGGCCGCGATCATACGCGTCTTTCAGGGCACGCCGCTGCTTCTCCAGCTTTTCCTGACCTATTTCGGCCTGACGGCGGCGGGGGTCAACGTGAGCCCGTGGGCGGCCGCGGCGATCGGCTTCACGGCTCACGCCAGCGCCTTTCTCGGCGAAATCTGGCGCGGCTGCATTCAGGCGGTGCATCCCGGGCAAAGCGAGGCGGCGGTTGCGCTCGGCCTCCGATACTGGCACCGGATGCGCTACATAATCCTGCCTCAGGCTTTCAGGATATCGCTCGCTCCTTCCGTCGGCTTCCTCGTCCATCTGCTGAAGGGAACGTCGCTGGCGGCGATTCTCGGATTCGTGGAGCTGACGCGGGCCGGCCAGATCATCAACAACGTAACCTTCAAGCCGCTGCCCGTATTTCTTACGGTTGCAGGAATATACTTCTGTCTATGTTGGCCCCTGTCTCTCCTGGCTGCATATCTGGAGAGAAGAAACAATTACAACTAGCAACCTCGATCGCAAATAGAAGCAATCGCAAAGCAGGAGAACGCTCATGTGGAGAAAGATATTCTCGGTCGCAACGGCGGCGGTGCTGAGCCTGGGGATGCTGTCCCTCGCCCAGGCCCAGACGCTCGATGAAATCAAGCAGCGCGGCGTGCTCAATGTCGGCGTCATGGTGGACTTTCCGCCCTACGGCCTGATGAACGCGCAGAACCAGCCCGACGGATACGACATCGAGGTGGCGAAGAGCCTTGCGGACTATCTCGGCGTGTCCGTCGAACTGGTGCCCATGGCCTCGACGAACCGCATTCCCTTCCTCAAGGCCAAGCAGATCGACGCGCTCGTCGCCTCGCTGGCGGTCACCGCCGAGCGCGCCAAGGAAATCGCCTTCTCGAAGCCTTACGGTGCCCTCGACGTCGTCGTCTACGGCCGCGCGGACATCAAGATGGAAACCTTTGCCGATCTTGCCGGTGTCCGCATCGGCGTCAGCCGCGGCAGCGCGACCGATCGCGCGGTGACGGAGAATGCGCCGCAGGGCACCCAGATCATGCGCTTCGAGGACAGCTCCTCCTCCGTCCACGCTTTGCTGTCGGAGCAGATCGACGCGCTCGCGCTTTCGGACCGGGTCATCCAGGAGATCGACGCAGCCGCGCCGGCCGGGAAGTTCAACATCAAGTTCCTCGTCTCGCGCGCCTATCTTGCCGCCGGCTTGCGGCTCGGCGAGGAGGATCTGCTCGGGGCGGTCAACGCCTTCATCGACGCCAAGATCGCCGATGGATCGCTGAACGAGCTTCACCAGAAGTGGATCAGCTCTCCCCTCCCCAGCTTCCCCGAGTGAGGCAATGGCGTCAGCTACGGAAACGACGGCCACTTCCGGCGCCAAGCCGGAAGTGGTCATCCAGATGGAAGACGTGCAGAAATGGTTCAAGACATTTCAGGCACTCAAGAACATCAACCTGAGCATCTACGCGGGCGAGCGCATCGTCGTGTGCGGACCCTCGGGCTCGGGCAAGTCGACGCTCGTGCGCTGCATCAACCAGCTTGAGCAGCACCAGGGCGGCCGGATCGTCGTCAACGGCGTGGAGGTCGGCAAGAAGGGGCAGGACATGGACGCCCTGCGCCGCGACATCGGGATGGTGTTCCAGCAGTTCAACCTGTTTCCGCATCTCACCGTGATGCAGAACTGCATCCTCGCGCCGATGAAGGCCAAGGGCCTGAGCCGCGAGAAGGCGCAGGAGATCGCCCGGAGATACCTCGAGCGCGTGCGCATACCCGAACAGGCGGACAAATATCCCGCGCAGCTCTCGGGCGGACAGCAGCAGCGCGTCGCGATCGCGCGGGCGCTGTGCATGAATCCCAAGATCATGCTGTTCGACGAGCCGACGTCGGCACTGGACCCGGAAATGGTGAAGGAGGTTCTGGATACCATGATCTCCCTCGCCAAGGAGGGCATGACGATGATCTGCGTGACGCACGAAATGGGCTTCGCCCGCGAGGTCGCCGACCGGGTCATCTTCATGGACGAAGGCGAGATCGTCGAGGAAGGCAGCCCGGGCCAGTTCTTCGACAACCCGAAGCATGAGCGCACGCGGCGCTTCCTGAATCAGATCCTGCACAACTGAGTGGCTTGAAGATGGTTGCCTATATTCTGAAGAACTTCGACATGCTGGATGCCCGCGCCAAGGCGCTGCGAACGGGTTTCCAGGTCCTCGTGGAGGACAAGCAGATCCGCCGCGTTTCCGATGGCGAGATTTCGGCGCCCGGCGCCGTCGAGATCGACCTTGGCGGCCGCGTGCTCATGCCGGGCCTGATCGATTGCCATGTCCATGTGAACCGCTGGATTCTGCCGCAGCATCCGGTCGTGCTTCCCTCGCTGATGACGGCGACCGCCGGCAACACGCTCAAGGGCATGCTGATGCGCGGCTTCACGACGGTGCGCGATGCCGGCGGCGCGGACGCGGGGCACAGGCAGGCCGTGGAGCTCGGGCTCTTCGTCGGCCCGCGGCTGTTCGTTTCGGGCCGGGCCATCAGCCAGACCGGCGGGCACGGCGATCCCCGCTCGACCGCGCAACTGGCGCCGCTGTGCCAGTGCGTGCATCTGGAAGGCGGGCTCGCCAGGATCGCCGACGGCATATCCGAAGTGCGCAAGGCCGTCCGCGACGAGATCCGCCTCGGCGCCGACCAGATCAAGGTGATGGCCGGGGGCGGCGTGGCCTCGCCCGCCGATCCGATCGACCAGCTTCAATATTCGATGGAGGAACTCGTCGCGGTCTGTGACGAGGCACGCCGTTCGCACAAGGACGTGATGGCCCATGTCTTTACCGACGAGGGTATCCGCCGCTGCATCGAAGCCGGCGTGCGCTTCATCGAACACGGTTTCTTCCTCTCCGAAAGCACGGCGCGCGTGATGGTGGAGAAGGACATTTTCCTGTCGCCCAACCTGCTGACGCCGCGGATCATTCTGGAGCAGGGCAGGGAGCTCAACTATCCCGAAGTCAGCCTCGGGAAGGCCAAGGAGGTGGTGGAGGAGGTCGTCAAGGCGCTGGACGTCGCCCAGCGGGCCGGCGTCAAGGTCTGCTTCTCGTCCGACCTTTCCAAGGTCCCGGAAAGGGCCTCGGAGGAGTTTTTGGTGCGCAACGAGATCCAGGATCCGCGCGACATCATCTATAGCGCGACGGTGATCGGCGCCGATGCGCTGCGCATGGTTGGCAAGATCGGCGAGATCGTGGAGGGCGCCTTTGCCGACCTTCTGGCGATCGACGGCAATCCGTTCGAGGATATCTCCCTGCTGACGGAGCAGGGGCGCTGGATGCCGCTTATCATGAAGGAAGGCACCATCTACAAGAACACCCTCCAGTAGCGGAGATCGAGCATGTCCCACGATCTGCTGACGGGCGACAGGACGTTCCCGGTGACCTTGCTGACCGGATTCCTGGGCAGCGGCAAGACCACGCTGCTGCGCGAGATGCTCGCCAGCCCCGCGCTGAAGGACACCGCCGTCCTGATAAACGAGTTCGGCGATGTCGGCATCGACCATCTCATCGTCAGGGAAGTGACGGAGAACATCGTCATTCTCGATTCGGGATGCCTGTGCTGCGCGGTGCGCGAGGACATGATCACCAGCCTGCGCGATCTCTACGGCAGCCGCCTGTCGGGGGAGGTGCCCCCCTTCGACCGGGTCATCGTGGAGACTTCGGGACTCGCCGATCCCGTGCCGATCATCCACACGCTGCTGACCGATCCCGAATTGCTGGAGCGCTATCGCCACCGGGGGACCATCACCGTGGTCGACGGATGCCTCGGCGCCGCGCAGATACTCGACCATGCGGAGACGGTCGACCAGGTGACGGTCGCCGATTTCGTGGTGATCTCGAAGGACGATGTTCAATCCGAGGAGGAGCTTCGCAAGCTCGAGAGCGTGCTCTTCGGCCTCAACGGCAACGCGCCGATCGTCAGGAAGGGAGCGCTGGGCGACCCGGCCAGCCTCCCGGCCCGCGTCCACACGGGGTTCGAGATGGCGCCTGCCGGCGGTCGCCGCCCGGCCGGCGGCGGGCACGATCACCACGACGATCATGACGGACACCATCACCACCATACCGACGGCATCACCAGCGTTCACCTGCATCGTGACAAGCCTGTCGACTGGGGAGGAATAGCCGACTGGCTGATGGCCCTGACAACCGGCGAGGACCGCGGCATTCTGCGCCTGAAAGGCGTGCTGAACGTCGCCGGCGTGGAGCGGCCGATCGTGGTTCAGGGCGTGCGCAACATCATCTATCCCGCGGACGAACTGTCGAACTGGCCGGAGGGGCCGCGGGGCAGCGACATCGTGCTCATAGGGAAGGGCCTGAGAACCGAGGAGATCGAGCGCGAGTTCGACCTGCATCAGGCGCGCGCAACGCCGATGCGAATTGCATCCTAGAGCCTGTTATGGACCATGGATGGAGGCTGCGTTGAGGGGTGAAGGACCGCATGACAGGAGAAAGGCACAGGCCGGTATCGGGCATACCGGCAAGCCTTTCGACGCATCAGGCGGCCTTCGCCGCTCAACCCTTCGGGCTGCGCCGCTTTTGGCCCACCGGTTCGTCGCCGGTCTTGCAGGTATTCCCGATACCGGTCTGCGACCGGCTCCTGCCGGGCGGGCCAAAATCGGCTGCAGCGCAGCCCCATCCATGGTCCACAACAGGCTCTAGGCTTCGGAAAGAAGGTGCGACAGCGACGTGCCGAGGGTCGAGCCACAGCGCCGGACATGGCAGGAAAACGATCGCGGGCGGCGGTTCCAGCCCGCGTGGCGGGTCCTATCGGTGCAGCGCGTCCGTCCGCTCCAGTTGCGCCACGAGCCTCTTGCCGTCGAGCAGATTGTGTTCCGCCGAAAGCCGCTCCGCATCGTCCTTGCGACCGTCGAGGATCGCCTCGACGATCGGCTGATGGTGGTCGACGCAAATCTGGAAGTCCTGCGCCGTGGAATCGCTCGACACGATGTAGGTCCGGATCTGCTGGGCGATGATCCGGTACTGCTCGATCAGCCTCTGGTGCTTGGACGCCGCGACGATCTCCATGTGGAGCTTGAAATCGGCCTCGGCGACGAGCGAGTGGTTGCACTTCTCGCACGCGGACAGCAGCCGGTTGTAAGCCTCCGTCAGGCGCTTTCTGCCGGGGTCGTCCAGATTGTCCGTCGCAAGGCCGGCCGCCAGCGACTCGAGGCTGGCCCTGAGCGTGTAGAGCTCCCAGGCGTCGCGCGCCGTCAGCGGCATCACCGTCCAGCCGGTATAGGGCACCTGGATGATCAGGCCCTCGAGCGAGAGCTGATGCAGGGCGGCCCTGATCGTCCCCCTCGACAGCGCCAGCTTCTCGGCCATGGCAGCCTCGGTGATGCGCGTGTTCGGCTTCAAGCCGCCGGTAAGGATGAACCGCCGGATCGCATCCGCGGCCTGCTGCTCCGCAGGCGTCTTTTTGATCGGTTCCAGCCGCATCAGAATAACCTCAATCGTGCGCGCTCTCTTAAGCGGATTTCATCCCTTTCCACAAGCATCGCGAGCACCCTTCAGCGGGCAAATTATCAGTGCGCGGCAGGATCGCCGGGGCGCGGCAGGGCCGCAATGTCAGCGAATAATTGTTGACAATCATCAATAGGTCGACAACGATGGGCCATCCTCATCAAGGGCCTTGCGCAATGAAAATTACCGACGTCGAAGCCTATAACCTTACGATCCCCTACGAGGAGCCGTTCTATCCGGCATGGCAGCCGGGGCTCGTCCTTCAGGCGCGGAACTTCACCTTCGTGATCGTGCGCACCAGCGAGGGGATCTCGGGTTACGCGGGTGCCGACGGCCACGTCGCCGCCCTCATCCAGCGTTCGGTGAAGCCATATCTGGTGGGCGAATCCATCTGGGCGACGGAGAGGCACGCCCGCGTCTACCGCAACGCCCGCGATAGCTGGTGCGTGGACATGGCCGTGTGGGACATCATCGGCAAGGTCGCGGGCCAGCCGCTCCACCGCCTCTGGGGCACGTTCCACGAGAAGCTGCCAGCCTATGCCAGCATGAGCGCCCTCGGCACGCCGTCGGAGCGCGCCGACCTCGCCCAGCGTTTCCGCGACCAGGGCTTCGTCGCCACCAAGATGCGCATCCATCACGAAAAGATCGCGGACGACATCGCCCTCGTGGAAGCGGTGCGCAAGGCGGTCCCCGGTATGACCCTCATGGTGGACTGCAATCAGCCGATGCAGCTTCCCTCGCCGCTGCCGCATCCGCGCTGGGACTATATCCGCGCGCTCAAGACGGCACGCGAGCTCGAACAGCTCGACGTCTTCTGGATGGAAGAGCCCTTGCCCTACGGCGACTGGGAAAACCTGGCCCGGCTGACCAGGGAAACCGACATCTACATCGCCGGCGGCGAACTGAACACCCAGTTCCACGAGTTCAAGACCATCCTGGAGATGGGCTGCTACGACATCATTCAGCCGGACTGCACCATGTCCGAAGGCATCTCGCAGATGCGCAAGATCGCGGGCGCCGCGCAGATATTCAACCGCCACTTCGTGCCTCATCACGGCGTGTCCGGCCTCGGCTTCGCCGCGACAGCGAACCTGTGCTTCAGCACGCCGGGCATGATGTGGCTGGAGCTGATGTACGAGCCCTCGACGCGCAGCATCGAAACGTACCAGCAGCTCGGCGGCATCCTCGAAAGCAAGATCTGGATCGACAGCGACGGCTACGTCGCCGCCCCCACCGAGCCGGGCATCGGCGTGGTGGTGAACGAGAAGATGATCCAGAAATACGTCGTCTGACCTCGCACCGGCGGACCGGGTTTCAGTGGGCCGCATCGTTCTCGACGACACGACGGCCGCGACCCTTTTGGGAGCTCGCGGCCGTTGCCGGATACAACCAGGGGCAGGACGCGATGAAGATCACCAAGGTTGAGGCGTTTCAGCTCGCATGGGATCAGGAGAGCCTTCCGGGCGCCTATGACCGGCCGGTCGGCTCCACCGGCGGCCCGCGCAGCGCTTTCGTGCGCGTGGAAACCGAGGACGGGCAGTTCGGGTTGGGCGAGGCGTCCCCGCAGCTCGGTGGCTACACTTCGCTGCTCATCATCGCCCAGAACATGGCGCCTTATATCGTCGGCCGCGACCTGTTCGAGCATTCCGTCCTGCTCGACACGCTCCTGCATCGCTGCATCCGCCTCGGGCCGCACGGCGCGCTCAGCGGCGCCTATGCGGCGCTCGACGTGGCGTTCTGGGACCTGAAGGGAAAAGTCCTCGGCCAGCCCGTCAGCAACCTGCTCGGCGGGGCGTGGCGGACCGAACTCGATTTCTACAGCTCGATCGGCGGCAATGCCGCGCGGACCATCGACGAGGTTCTCAGGGAAGTCGAGCGGCGCGTCACGAAGGAGCAGTCCCGCGCCGTGAAAATCCGCTTCGACGGCGACCGGACCAGGCTCGACGTGGATCTGCCGGGCGACATCGCCAAGGCGAAAGCGGTCCGCAAGATGCTGAGCGACGACTTCACGATCGGTTTCGACGCCAACAACGGCTATTCGATCAACGGAGCCATTCGCGTCGGGCGCGTGCTGGAGGATCTGGGCTATGCCTGGTTCGAGGAGCCCGTCCAGAATTATCACAATGCGGCGATGGGCGAGGTCGCCCAGCGGCTGGACATCGCCGTCTCGGCCGGAGAGCAGACCTATACATTCCAGGGTTTTCGCGACCTCATCGACGCCGGGGTGCGGATGATCCAGCCCGACGTCACGAAGACGGGCGGGATCACCGGCCTGAAGGACTGCGCCGCGCTGGCCCACGCGCACGGCGTCGAGTTCGTCCCGCACCAGACGCAGCCGACCGCCGGGCATCTCGCCAACATGCATGTGCAGGCCACGGTCATGCATCTGACGCGGCCCATGGAACTCGCCGACAACTGGGAGCGGGCGAGCGGCATCTTCGAAAACCCGTCCGAGCCGCGCAACGGCCGCCTCGTCCTGCCCGCCGTTCCCGGTCTCGGACTGCAATTCGACGAGGCGGAATTGCGGAAGCGAAGCTTCCCCGTGACCGCCTGACGCTCGACCCTACGGGCTTCCGGTCGCCGCTCGCCTCGCGGCCGGCATCGCGCTGGCAAGCGAGCGTGGCGCCGACCGGCTAATCCTGAAAGCGGTACAGTTTCCACGCATTGTCGCGGAAGATGGCGCCCTGCTCGTCGTCGGACAAGCCTGACAGGATCGTCCGCATGGCCTCGCATGACGAGGCATAGGACAGGTTTCGCCTGCCCACCGGAAAATCGCTGGCGAACATCACGCGACCGGGCCCGAACGCGTCGAGGCAGGAGAGGACGATCTCCTTCCGGGCGGCGAGGCTCTTGTCCGCCGCATAGGCGGCGAAGTTGGACAGCTTGATCGAGACATTCTCGTGCCTGCCCATGCGCGCCAGGCCGTCGCGCCAGCGCGCCATGCCTTCGGCGTCGCGGTCGACGGGAGTTCCGCAATGGTTGACGACGATCTGCTGGTGCGGGTGGGCGCCTGCCAGCCGGGCGACGTCCTCGGACTGATACGGGTTCATCAGCACTTCGAGCAGCAGGTTGTGGCGGGCCAGCAGGCGCAAGCCCTTCAGCCAGTCGGGGTGCTCCAGAAGGCCGGCTTCGGTCCAGCGCTTCGCCGGGTCGGGATGCCAGCGAACGGTTTCCCGCAGCCCGACGAGGGCAGGGAAGCGCGCAAGCTCTTCCAGTATCCGCGCGGCATCCGGGTCCCGCAGGGGCGCCCAGCCGACGAACCGGCCGCCGATCATCCCCGGGCGTTGCAGCGAATGGTGCCAGGCCGGCTCCTCCGACGGGGGCCTCGATCGGTCCCAGCCGGCTTCGACGCAGACCGAGGCGATGACCGGCTGCTGTGCCGCGTCCTCAATGAAATCGGCGGGGAGATAGTTCCGCCGCAGGTCGCCGATGTCGCCCAGCGCCTTGATGGAATGCTCGGCCGAGGTCAGCCACGGATAGTGTGTTTCGGACAGGTTCCAGAAATGCTGATGGGCATCTACGATATCCCCGGCGTACAGCGCCATGTCACCTTCCTTCGACGGAGGGGCGCCGTGTTTCCCGGCCGGCCGCCACTTGACAATAAAGATCTGCGATGATCATTTGATCATATCATTCCATATGGCGCGCGGGAAGAGGATGAGTTCGGCAGGACGATGAAGGCGCACATGCACCGATATGCCGAAGTCGCGGTTCTTTCCCGCGACCTCCATGGTCCTGCCGTCGCGACCGTCCAGGCTGGCGCGTGATGGGCGGCTATGTCCTGAGGCGCGTGCTGTCCACGATCCCGGTCATAGCGATCGTGGCCTTCATCATCTTCAGCATCCTTTATATCGCGCCCGGCGATCCGGCCGCGATCATTGCCGGCGATCAGGCGACGCCGGCCGATATCCAGCGCATCCGCGACAATCTCGGCCTCGACCGGCCCTTCCTCGTGCGGTTCGCCGAATGGGCCGCGAATGTCGCGCAGGGCGATTTCGGGACGTCGATCGCGACCAATCTTCCCGTCAGCCAGCTTATCGGCCAGCGGGTCGGCCCGACCCTGTCGCTGATGCTGGTCACCATCGTCTGCGCGGTCGTCGTCGCCGTGCCGCTCGGGATCCTGGCGGCCTCGAAAGCGGGGCGCCTGCCGGACCAGCTCATCATGGCCGTCGCGGTGCTCGGCTTTTCCGTTCCGGTCTTCGTGGTCTCCTATCTGCTGGCCTATTCCTTCGCACTCCAGCTCCGCTGGCTGCCGGTGCAGGGCTACACGCCGTTGAGCGAAGGGCTCTGGCCTTGGTTCAGGAGCCTCGTCCTGCCTGCCGCCGCCCTCAGCGCCGCCTATGTTCCCCTGATCGCGCGGATGACGCGCGCCTCCATGCTGGAGGTTCTCGGGCAGGACTACATCAAGACGGCGCGGGCGAAAGGCGTCGGGCCGTTCAAGATCCTGTTCTTCCACGCCCTGAAGAACGCGTCCCTGCCGATCGTGACGGTCATCGGCCTCGGGATCGCGATCCTGATCGGCGGGGCGGTCGTGGTGGAGAGCGTCTTCGCGCTTCCCGGACTGGGGCGCCTGACCGTCGATTCGATCCTGAAGCGCGACTACCCGGTCATCCAGGCCGTCGTCCTGCTGTGCAGCCTCGCCTATGTGCTGATCAACCTCGCCATCGACCTGATCTATGCGGTTCTCGATCCGAGGGTACGCTATTGAGCGGGCCGGGGGGATTCGAGGGGACGATCGTCGCGGCGCCCGACCTGCCGGACATCCTGCCGCCGGTGCCGGTGCGCAAGGGGGTGAGGGGCTTCGTCGCGCGGCACCCGGCCATCGCGTTCGGCGGGGGCCTGCTGCTGGCGATGCTGCTGGTCGCCGTGCTGGCGCCGTTCATCAAAACCGTCGATCCGAACGCGATCAACCCGACCCGGCGGCTGCTCGCGCCCGGCGCCGGGTTCTGGTTCGGAACCGACATGCTCGGGCGCGACATCTACTCGCGCGTCGTCTATGGCGCGCGCATCTCGCTGCTGGTCGGATTGTCGGTCGCAGTCCTGGCGGCGCTCGCCGGAACGGCGGTCGGCATGGTCTCGGCGATGGTGCGCGCGCTCGACGGGTTCATCATGCGCGTCATGGACAGCATGATGTCCATCCCGCCGATCCTGCTGGCGATCGCCCTGATGGCCCTGACCGGAGCCAGCATCGGCAACGTCATCCTCGCCATCGTGCTGGTGGAGATTCCGCGCGTCGCCCGCGTGGTGCGCAGCACCGTGCTGTCGCTGCGTGAGCAGCCCTTCATCGACGGCGCGGTCGTCGCGGGCACGCGCCTGCCGACCATCATGGTCCGGCACGTGCTGCCCAACATCCTGGCGCCGCTGATGGTGCAGACCACCTACATCGCCGCCAGCGCGATGATCATCGAATCGATCCTTTCCTTCCTCGGCGTCGGCCTGCCGGCGTCCACGCCCTCATGGGGCAACATCATGGCCGAGGGGCGCGCGCTCTGGCAGGTGAAGTTCTATATCGTCCTCTATCCCGCGATCTTCCTGTCGCTCACGGTCCTCGCCATCAACCTGCTCGGTGACGGCCTTCGCGATGCGCTCGACCCGCGCGCGGGCCAGCGTGGCTGAGACACAGATGGCCCTGCTCGAAGTCGAGAACCTCCAGACCCATTTCCGCACCCGCGACGGCGTCGTCCGTGCGGTCGAGGGCGTTTCCTTCACCGTCGAGGCAGGCCAGACGCTGGCGGTCGTCGGGGAGTCGGGAAGCGGCAAATCGGTCACCGCCAATTCGATCATGCGGCTCATCCCGGAATGGCTGGGCAAGAGCGCGGGCCGGGTTCGCCTCGAGGGCCGCGACCTGCTTGCGCTGTCGGAAAAGGAGATGCGGGCGGTCCGGGGCAGAGAGGTCGGCATGGTTTTCCAGGAGCCGATGACGAGCCTGAACCCCGTGGTGACGATCGGCGGGCAGCTTGCCGAAGCCATCCTGCTGCACGAGCCGATGACACGGCGTCAGGCGGCGGAACGGAGCGTCGAGCTGCTGGAGCTCGTCGGCATCACCGAGCCGCGCCGCCGCATCTCCAGCTATCCGCATCAATTGTCGGGCGGCATGCGCCAGCGCGTCGTCATCGCCATGGCGCTTGCATCCAACCCGAAGCTGCTGATCGCCGACGAGCCCACGACGGCGCTGGACGTGACGATCCAGGCGCAGATCCTCGAACTGATGGCGCAGTTGCAGGAACGCACCGGCACGGCGATCATGCTGATCACCCACGACCTCGGGGTGGTCGCGGAGACGGCTCACCGGGTGATGGTCATGTATGCCGGCCGCAAGGTCGAGGAGGCCGGCGTGCGCGACCTGTTCGGCAGCCCGATGCATCCCTATACGCAGGCCCTGATAGGCGCCATGCCGAAGATCGGCTCCTCGCTCAAGGGGCACCGGTCGCGGCTGACGGAGATTCCCGGCCTCGTCCCGAGCCTCAAGGAGAGGATCGCCGGCTGCGCATTCGCCGGGCGCTGCCCTCGCGCGGCCGATGTCTGCCGGACGGTCGCGCCCGCCACGCTGGAACGGGCGAAAGGCCATTTCGTCGCGTGTCACTTCGCGGCACCGGGGGAGCAGGTCGCATGAGCGCCGCGCTGCTGGACGTCCGCGATCTCAAGAAGCATTTCGGCGTGCCCGGCCGCAAGGGTGCGGTGGTGCGCGCGGTGGACGGCGTCTCGTTCTCCATCGAGAGGGGGGAGACCCTGTCGCTGGTCGGGGAGTCCGGCTGCGGCAAGTCCACGGTCGGGCGCGCGGTGCTGCGGCTGGGAGCGATCGACGGCGGCAGCATCACGCTGGACGGGGAGCGCATCGACCATCTGCCCGAACGCCAGTTTCACAGGCTGCGCCGCCGGATCCAGATCGTCTTCCAGGACCCGGTTTCGAGCCTCAATCCGCGCATGAGCGTGCGCGAGCTGCTTGCCGAACCCATCCGCAACTTCAAGCTCGCCGGCGACCGCGCGGCGCTGGACGCCCGGATAGTTCGGCTGATCGAGCTGGTCGGCCTGCCGCGGGATGCCGCAAGCCGTCTTCCTCATCAATTCTCCGGGGGGCAGAGGCAGCGCATCGGCATCGCGCGGGCGCTCGCCGCCGAACCCGACATCATCGTCTGCGACGAAGCGGTCTCGGCGCTCGACGTCTCGATGAAGGCGCAGATCGTCAACCTCCTGCAGGATCTGCAGAAGGAGCTGGGGCTGGCGCTGCTGTTCGTCAGCCACGACCTCGCCGTCGTCGAGCACATCACGCATCGCGTGGCGGTGATGTATCTCGGCAAGATCATGGAACTCGCCGACCGGAGCCGGCTGTTCGGCTCGCCCATGCATCCCTATTCGCTGGCGCTGCTTTCGGCCGTGCCCGTTGCGGAACCGGGCGCGGAACGCCGGCGGATCGTGCTCTCGGGCGAGGTGCCGAGCCCGATCTCTCCACCCAAGGGATGCCGGTTCAACACGCGTTGTCCCTACGTGTTCGGGCGATGCCGGGAAGAAGAGCCGGCGCTGAAGGCGGTGGCGGACGGCCAGATCGTGGCATGCCATCTCCACGACCTGCCGGGCGAGGACAACCCGATGCTCAAGGCCCCAATGCTCGGGGCCAGAAGCTGACGCTATCGCGGACGGCCGCGCCGCCGGGCCGGACGAGGGACGCGGCCCCGAACCCCATTCCATTCAGCCGCAAAAAAGAGCGAGCCGTCGCCGGCCCGCTCTCGTGTCTTGCTGGTCGTTCGGTCAGCCGCGCTGGACGTTCAGCGGCGACACCATGCCCCGGCGCACGCCCTGAAGCTCCTTGCGGTAGGCCGACCGCTGGAAGAACTGCCCGATCGGGATGTAGGGCACTTCCTCGAACGCCTGCAACTGCATCTGCCGGGCGTATTCCTTCTGCTTGTCCATGTCCTCGGCCTCGAACCAGGCGTTGCGCAGCTCTTCCAGCTTCGGCGAGGTCGGCCAGCCGAACCAGGCATTGTCGCCATTGCCGCGCAGCATGAGGTTGCTTGCCGGTGTGGCGAAATCGGCGCCGCCGAACAGCGTTGCGATCACATTCCAGCCGCCCTGTTCCGGATCGCCGGGGTTGGCGCGGCGCTGCACCAGGGAGCCGAAGTCGAGATTGACGTCGTTCACCGTGAGGCCGATCTTGCCGAGCACGTCCACCAGGACCGACATGACGGCATGCTGCGGCGGAACGTCGGTCGGATGAAGCAGCGTGACCTTGGCGCCGGCGGCGCCCGCAGCCGCGAGTGCGGCTTTCGCCGCCTCCAGGTCGCGCGGCGACGTCAGCTTCTCCATCCCCGCATCCGAGGCATAGGGGCTCGATACGGGGAAATAGCCGACGCCGTCGCGCCAGTTGGCGTTGTTCGAGCCCGCCACCGCCTGCATGAAATCGGACTGCTGGATCGCCGGGAAAAGCGCCCGGCGCACCGCCGGATCGTCGAACGGCGCCTGCTTGTGATTGAGACGTATGCCGGCGTAGTACCCGCCTTCGTCGATCAGGTCGACCGCGAGATCGGGAGAGGTCGCGAGCAGCTCCTCGAGGTCGCTGGGGACGATCTCGAACCAGTCCTGCTCTCCCGCGAGCATGGCGGCCGAGGCCGTCGCCGTGTCGGGAATGATGTTCCATTCCACCCGCTCGAAATGCGCCAGCTTGGGGCCGGCGATCATGCTCGGCGTGCCGACGGGGGTCGGCACGTAGTTGTCGTAGCGCTGGTAGACGACCTTCGACCCCACCATCCGCTCGTCCGCCATGAAGCGATAGGGACCGGAGCCGACGACCTCGGTGAAGCCCTTGGCCGGATCGATCTCCGCGAAGCGCTCCGGGAAGATGAAGCAGGGGTAGGCGGAGGCTTTCGCCAGCCCGGTGAGGAGCGAGCCGAACGGCCGCTTGAGACGCAGCTCGAAATTGCGGTCGTCGATGACGCGGATCTCATCGAGATAGTTGGCGAGGGTCTGTCCGTGCGTGTCCTTCAGCATCCAGCGGCGAATGGATGCCACCGCGTCCCGCGACAGCACCTTTTCGCCGTCGTGGAAGGTCGGCCCGTCGCGAAGGGTGATGATCCAGCGCTTGCCGTCGTCCTCGATCCGGTGACCTTCGGCGAGCTGCGGCTGGGGCACGAACCCGTCGTCGATGCCGTAGAGCGTGTCCCAGCACAGATGCGCGTGATTGCGCGTCGAATAGGCCGTGGTGCTCAGCGGATCGACGACCGTGACGTCGGCCTGGGGAATGAAGCGCAGGGTCCTTGAGCCCGCACCCTGCGCAAAGGCGGGGAGGGGCAACGCACTGAGCGCCATCGACGCGCCGAGGCCGCCGAGAAACGTCCGGCGGCGGGTCTTGAATCCTGAACTCATCTCGATCTCCCCATGATGGCGCGCCGAAATGGCGCTTTGCTTCGCGACCGGAATTCACCCGCCTCGATCCTGCTGTCGAAAGGCGGTGGGCGCGGTGCGGCTTCAGTAAGATCATATGATCAAACAAAAAGCGCCGTCAAGCGTCGTTGGAGGGAGAAGCGGCCTCCGACGGGCGTTTCGGCCCGATTCAGATCATGGCTGCAAGGCGCGGGCCGTTTCGGGCCGCCCCGGGCCGGCCTGCCTACGGCATGCCGCGATCGATCGTATCCGGGTAGCGGGGGATCGCCTGCCGGGTGTCGATCGGCGTCAAACACCCCGTCCGTCGCCATCCGGCGAAAACCTGGCTTGTGGAAGTCGCGGCGCCGCTCGTCCTTGTATGGACTTGTTTCTCCACCGCACCTATTTTCGCGATGCGCCGGGTCTCCCCGGCGCGGGGCGTAGCATCCCCTTTGAGTGTGTCCCTGGCTGCGAGCTTCGCGGCCGGGTGACGGCTGCGTATGTCCAGGGCGAGAGCCTAAAGGCGGTCGTGCCACTAGTGGACACACTGTGGATGCTAACATCCGGCTTGGTGCCGTGCCCCTGCCAGAAAGGGGGCGGCGTGTACGGAATCAATCCATTCGCACCGGTGGACGACATAGCGGAAGACTTGCTGCGCAGGGCGGACCAGCACAAAGCCGGTATGGACCTCGCCAGGAGCTTTGCGACAGCGGTCAAGGAAGGCAGCAGCGAGGCCATGCTGCGGCTGTCGCTCGCCCACTATGTCTGGCGGAACGACCGTCTCGATGCCGAGACGATGGCCGAGATTGTGGCGGTCATGATGTGGCAGGGCGTCAAGAAGAGCAAGAGCGGCTAGAGCCTTTCATGGCTACACGGAAACAGTTCTGTTTCCCCGATGGCGAGGCGATCCGCCAGAAAGCCCACGACGGTCGTATCGGGATACGGCCGAGTGGGCTGACGCCGCGGTCGCCCGCCAGCGGGAAACCCTTCGGGCCGGAGCGATTTCGGGCCAAATCCTTCGGTCTTCGTCTCGGCCGTATTAGATCACGCCCGGAAGATCGCCTCGTAATCGAGCCGCAGGACGTTCTTCTGCACCTTTCCCATCGTATTTCGCGGCAAGTCTTCCACGAAGACGATCCGCCGGGGCTGCTTGAACCGTGCGAGCCTGCCCGCAAGAAGCGAGATGATGGCGGCCTCGTCCACGGCCGCGCCGCGCTCCTTCACGACGACCGCGGCGACACCCTCGCCGAGATCGGGATGCGGGACGCCGATCACCGCGCTTTCGACCACGCCGTCGATCGCATCGATCTCCGTCTCGACTTCCTTCGGATAGACGTTGAACCCGCCCGAGATGATCAGATCCTTGCCGCGGCCGATGATATGGACATAGCCGCGAGCGTCGATCTTCCCGAGGTCGCCGGTGATGAAGTAGCCGTCGTCGCGGAATTCGGTTTTCGTCTTCTCCGGCATGCGCCAGTAGCCGCAGAAGACGTTCGGTCCCTTCACCTCGATCATGCCGATCTCGTCGGCGCCAAGCGTGCTGCCCGTCTCGGGATCGGCGATGCGCAAGGAAACGCCCGGCAGGGGAAAGCCGACCGTTCCGGCGACCCGGTCTCCCGCATAGGGGTTGGAGGTGTTCATGTTGGTTTCGGTCATGCCGTACCGCTCGAGGATGGCATGGCCGGTACGGCCGAGGAACTCACCGTGCGTCTCGGCGAGCAGGGGCGCCGACCCCGAAATGAAAAGCCGCATGCCGGCGGCCGTCTCGCGATCGAGGCGCTCGTCCTGAAGGAGCCGCACATAGAAGGTGGGCACGCCCATCAGCACGGTGGCGCGCCGCATCAGGGCGATGACCTCGCCGGGGTCGAACTTCGGCAGAAGGAACATCGAGGCGCCGGCAAGCAGCGTCACGTTGGTCGCGACGAAAAGCCCATGGGTGTGGAAGATCGGAAGCGCGTGGATCAGCCGGTCGTCCTTGCCGAAGCGCCAGTAGTCCTTGAGCGAAAGCGCGTTCGACAGCAGGTTGTCGTGGGTCAGCATCGCTCCCTTCGAGCGGCCGGTGGTCCCCGACGTGTAGAGGATCGCCGCGAGGTCGCCCGGGCCTCTGGCCACGTCCTCGAAGTCGGCGGGCCGGTCTGCGGCGCAGTCCGTCAGCGTCCCGCGGCCGGACCCGTCCAGCGTCGCGACCGACGTCGACGTCCTTTCGAGGACCGGCCGGACGGCTTCGGCGAAACCGGGATCGCAGACCAGCAGGCGCGGCTCGGCATCGCCGAGGAAATACTCCACCTCGGCGAGGGTGTAGGCCGTGTTGAGCGGCAGGAACACCGCGCCCGCCCTGATGCAGGCGAGATAGAGCATCAGCGCTTGGGCGGACTTGTCCACCTGCACGGCGACGCGGTCGCCCGGCCGGACCTGCATGTCCACGAGGCAGCGCGCCAGGCGCGCCGAAGCGTCGAGCATGTCGCCATAGGTCCATCGCCGCGCCTTGTCCTCGATGAAGGTGGCCGTATCGGCGGGGGCGGCGTTACGGATGGCGTCGAACAGGTGGTTGCTCACGGCAGGGCTCCGGTATGCGTTCAGTTTGCTCGTTGAAGAGCCGGCTTGAGGGCGGTCTGCGTCGCCGACCGGCGGAGCAGGCCCTTCACCTGCGGCGCCGCCGCGATGGTGCCGTTCATCACGAACCGTTCGTGGTTGGCTTCGATCTCGTCCAGCTTATAGAGATAGTTGACCATCAGGCCATGGGCTTGCTGCATCGCCGTCGGCGTCGTATCGCCGAGCGTGTTGATCCGTTCCAGACGCGCGCCGTTGCCCAGATGGAAACGGGCGACCGGGTCGACCGGCTTGCCTTCCTTCGTCCTCGCTTCGAGGAAGTAGCTTGCCGCGGCACGGCGCAGCACGGGAAGGAGCCGCGCCTTCCTGTCTTGATCCATATGCCAGCCGTCCACGTCGAGCTCCTCCAGGTGCTTCGCCTCGGACGGGGTGAGGAACGATGGCAGCGCTCCGCCGGTGCGCTGTCCTTCCAGCCATCGCGCGAATCCCGGCACCGGCGAAAGCGTCACGAAGGTTTCGAGCCCGGGCAGTTGCCGTCCGAGAATGTCGACGACCTGCTTGATGAGGAAATTGCCGAACGAGACGCCCTTGAGTCCCGTCTGGCAGTTGGAGATGGAGTAGAAGACGGCGGTCGTCGCTGCCGTCGGGGCCAGATGCGAGCGATCTTCGTGCAGCAGGTCGGCGATCTCCCGGGGCATGGTGGAGGTCAGGGCAACTTCCACGAAAATCAGCGGCTCGTCGACCAGTTGCGGATGGAAAAAGGCGAAGCAGCGGCGGTCCTCCGGCGCGAGCCGGCGGCGCAACTCGTCCCAACTGCGTATCTCGTGCACCGCCTCGTAGCGGATTATCTTCTCAAGGATGTGCGCCGGCGTCGACCAGTCGATCGCCCGCAGGACGAGAAAACCCTTGTTGAACCATGAGCCGAACAGGTGCTGGAAATCGGCGTCGGCCGTGGCCAGCGCCGGGTTGTCGCGCAGCGCCGCCAGCAGCGCTTCCCGCATGGCGACGAGGGTCACGATACCGTTGGGCGCGAGGTTGAGCCGCCGCACCAGTTCCTGCCGCCGGGGCTCGGCGGCCCGGTGCAACTCCAGCACCGTCCGCGGGTTGGGGTCGCTTCGATATTCGGCCACGCTCCGGTCGAGACGCTCGATATCGGGGCCGAAATCCTCGTTCAGCCTGATCAGGAATTTCAGCTTTCGCGCATCGTCGAGCGTGTTCCAGCGCGCAAGGATATCCGCCGCCAGCGCCATGCCCGAGGCTTCCCCCTGGCTGGACAGCAGCCGCCAGCAGCGTTGAACGATATCATCGACAGCGGCGGGCCTAGAAGCGGGGCGCGCCGACAGGGAGAGGATCTGCCGCCCTCGCTCGGCGATGCTTTGCAGGATCTCGTTGAAATAAGCGCTTGAAGCCAACACGCTAGCCCTTGTGCTGCCCGCTCGGTGGCGGTCGTCGGCACGCTTCGTCAGGCACCGAGCGGAAGACGTCGACAACCCGGTCCCGGCCCCGCTGCGGTTCCCGTCATCTGACTCCAACATAGAAAGATCATTTGATCAAGGCAGCTTTACAAACATGGCGAGCCGGACGATAGATAGCGGGCGTCAGGTCCGAAAGGGCTTCGAAACAGGTCGGCGCGACGGACCGTCCGTCGGCGGCAGCGGCACGGGGCAGGCCGCTGGCTGCTGCAACGGCCGGCCTTCGACAACCGCGACCTTGGCAGGCAGCCGGCAGCAGAAAAAGAGAATCATGACCTATCTCGCCAGGAGAATTACCGGAAGCTCGAAGAAGTCCTTCGGCATGTATGCGAAGGCGGCTTCGCTCGGGGCCTCCGGGCGCGACCTGATCCATATGGAGCTCGGCAGCCCGCATGCGGACACGCCCGACGCCATCAAGCAGGCCGCGATCCGGTCGCTGCTGGCCGGCGACGTCCATTACTCGCATTTCCAGGGCGTGCCGAAGCTGCGCCATGCGCTGGCGCAAAAACTCGCGACGAGAAACGGGCTCGACCATTCGGCCGACGAGATCGTCGTCACCAACGGCCTGACCCATGCGTCCTTCGCCACGTTCATGGCGCTGCTCGATCCGGGCGACGAGGTGATCCTGCTCGAACCCTATTATCCGCAGCATGTCGGCAAGATCGAGCTGGCGGGCGCGACGCCGGTCATGGCGAAGCTGGACGCTGCCAACCGCTTCGCCATAGACGCGGCGCTGATCGAGGAGAAGATCACGCCGCGAACCAAGATGATCGCGCTGGTCAACCCGTGCAACCCCACCGGGCGGGTCTACAGCAGGAAGGAGCTCGAGGCGCTGGCGGATCTTGCCATCCGGCACGACCTGCTCGTCGCCTCCGACGAGGTCTATGAGGAGATCCTCTTCGACAATGCCCGGCATATCTCCATCGCCTCGCTGCCGGGGATGCGCGAGCGCACCGTCTCGATGTTCGCGTTCACCAAGAGCTTCGCGATGGACGGATGGCGGATCGGCTATCTGGCGGCACCGGCCGCTCTGATCGAGGGCATTCTCAAGATCACCACCAACGACGTGACCCACGTCAACACCTTCATCCAGGAGGGCGCCCATGCGGCGGTCACTGGTCCCGACGATGTGCTTCGCCATCTGGTGGAAGAGGACAAGGTCAAGCGGGATATCGTGGTCAGCAGCCTGAACCAGATGCCGGGCGTCACATGCGACTGGCCGGAAGGCACGATCTACGCCTTTCCCAATGTCGCCGCGCTCGGAATTCCCGCGCAGGCGCTTGCGGAAACCATCCTCGAAAAGGCGGATGTGGTCGTGGAGGCGGGCACCTTCTACGGCGCCGCCGGCGAAGGCCATTTGCGCGTCTGCTTCGGCTCCCAGTCGACCGACAGGGTTCGGGAAGCGATGACGCGCCTGCAACGCTTCTTCGGCTCGCTGTAGCGGCGAGCTGCCTGCGCGCCCGCCTGATTGACGAAGCGAGCGTGCTGACCCTATAGCAAGCCATCGCGCGCCAGCATCCCGATCCTTTGATCAGGATGGGCCGGTGTCATGCGGAACAGTCCTCCCCGGTGTCGGGATGGCCCAGCATCGGGATGGCCCAGTGTCGGGATTCTTATCCCAGGAGCCCGGATTCAAAGAATGGACATCACCAACGACGGGAGCCTCGAAAGCCTTCGAATTCAACCGACGTCGGCCCGCAGGACCGTTCAGGAGGCGGTTTACCAGCGCCTGAGCTACGCGCTGATGACCGGCCAGTTCGACCCGGGGCAGGTGCTGACCATATCCTACCTTTCCGACCTGTTCGGAACCAGCCACATGCCGGTGCGCGAGGCGCTGAGGCGGCTCGCTGCGGAAAACGCTCTCGAAACCACCACCGCCGGCTCATGCAGGGTGCCTCTCGTCACCCGCAGCCGGCTCGATGATCTCTGCGACGCGCGATCTGTGGTCGAGGCCGCGGCCGCGATGCGGGCCACGCCCCATATCGACCCGCCGCTGCTTCGCGCGCTCGAATACAATATCGTGGACCATGTCGCCGCCGGCGTGGAGGGCCGGGTGCCGACCATGCTCCAGAAGAACCAGGAGTTTCACTTCCTGATCTATCGCGCCGCGCGCTCCCCGTCGCTGCTCGAGCTCATCGAGGCGCTCTGGCTGCGCTTCGGTCCGTTCCTGCGCATGCTGAGCGAGCACCTCAAGGAGCACGGCGGCAACCGCGCCGAATATACGAGCCATCATCGCGACATCGTGGCCGCCATCAAGCGCGGCGACGCCGATGCCGTCGGCCGTCACATCGTCGAGGACATTCACGCCACCCAGCAACTGCTCCAGACCCTGTGCGTGTCGGAGCAGAAATCGGGCGATCGATAGTCCCGCCTACGCGTTCCTGCCGGCCAGGCCGCGCAGCGCCGTGCGCAGGCGTGCGATCCCTTCGCCCGTCGTCATGCTGCCGGGCGACAGCCGCAGGACGTGTCCCCGGCAGTCGGTGAACACGCCGTTCCGGCGCAGGCCGTCCACGATCGCCGCGGGTGCGACGCTGCGCGGCAGGCGCAGCATGATGCTGCCGCCGCGTTGCGCCTCGCCCCGCGGGCTCGCAAGTTGCAGGCCCATCTCATCGGCTGCCGCGATGATTTCCCTGCCGAGCGCCCTGTTGTGCGCCAGCATGGCGGCGCGGTCCCGGGCGGCATGCCATTCGAGCGCGGGCACCGAGCCTGCGCAGGCCAGCACGGACGGCGTGCCGTGGTCGAAGCGGCGCGCGTCTCCGGCATAGGCGAAGGCATCGAGATCCCAGGAGAAGATATTCTCCTGGCTGAACCAGCCGCGCAGCTCCGGCCGGCATTCGGTCAGCAGCGGCGGCGCCACATGGATGATGCCCGCGCCCGGCGTGCCGCAAAGCCATTTCAGCGTCGTCGACAGGGTGAAATCCACGGACGGCGCATCGACGCGGAACGGCAGCAGGCCCGCGCCCTGGGTGATGTCGACGCCGATCAGGCTGCCCATCCGGCGTCCATGGGCGACAAGCGCGGCGAGATCCGGCCGGTGCGAGGCGGTGGAGGTCACGAAGGTGACGAGCGCGACGCCGACGTCGTCGCTCCAGCGGGCCAGAAAATCCTCGTCGCGCACCCAGTTCTCGCCCTCGCGCAGCGGCACGGTGCGCAGCGTGAAGCCCAGCCGCGGGGCGAGCCCGGAAAGCAGGAAATGCAGGCTCGGAAAGCAGTCGGCCGCGATCAGCACGAGGCGGCCGCGAAGGTAGCGTTCCGGCAGCGCGCCGATCAGACTGTAGAGAGCGGTGGTCACGTTCTCGGACGAGGTGACGGTGCCGTCCGGTGCGCCGATCAACCCGCCCCACAATTCGATGAAGCGCGCACGCGCTGCCAGCGCGCGCATCCACTGGCCGTCATCGAGCGCGCCCCAGCTTCGCGAGAAGCCGGCGAAGGCATCGGCCATTGCCTCGGCCTTGCCGGGATACATCCCGATCGAATGGTAGAGAAGGTAGCCCGAGCCGTCCGGCCGATCCCGATTTTTGAGAACGGCGGTGAGAAAGTCGACCACGGTAGCGGCGGGATAGTCCTGCTGC
>CAZVTK010000017.1:0-49032 GCA_964629765.1 uncultured Mesorhizobium sp. | reverse complement strand
GTCTGGCCGCCTCGCGCTGGCTCATGCCGCCATCGCAAGCCACGCGAACCTTCAGGTAAAGTTCCACGGTGTAGATCCCCTAACCCTCCTGCCGTCGTCGCAGAAGGAAAATAGGTGGACGGCTTTTAAGCCGCCCGCAGCAGGACAATCCCGCAGCTACCGTGGTCTAATTTTCCACCGCCGTTCTCAGTTCGCCTCGTCGCCGCGTTGCACGACACGTCGGTCGCAATGATTGAAAAGCACTATGCGGCTTATATCGTCGACGCTCTGGAAGATATTGCCCGGTCAGCTATCGTGCCGTTGGTGCAGGCGTGAAAGTTTCACGGGGGCTCATAAACCTGAGCCTAGCTTCCTGCGTATATGGCGGGGATGTAGCTTGCCTGAATAGCGCATCTGCGAAGCCACAGTCACCACTGTCTCCTGTGCCATTTTCCTTTCAATCGCGTGTCTGACAGAGAGGCGGCCATTCGAGTGCATGCGTGCTCGGCCGCGCTTTGTCTCCCGAAGAAGAAGCGGAGAGCGCCAAGACGGGTCTTATCGGCAACATCAAGAAGATAGTCGCTTCTGCGAGAGTTCGGACCGCGCGGCCTGGGAACAAGCCGTACCTCTTTGGGTCGCTCAGAAGGCTGGTTAGCCGAGGCACACCCTTACCTGCGGTTGGGGCGCCTAGGGGTAGGCGCGCCGCAAGGGCGCGAACAATGTTTGCAGCGCCGCGTCGTCGAACGTGTCGGCGATCTGCGCATCGCCGGTCCTAACCGATGAGGACGAAGCCTCCCTGCTTTCGCTCTCTATCTCGAACTTGCGCTCCTCTGCCTTGTCGCTAGCGCGCTTGATAACCTTCTCCGGGATGCCGATGCGCTTGCCTAGCTTCTCAAGGATTTCGATATGCTCATCCACGATCGACTCCGAGTTTGTATCACGCAGCACCTCGTCGATCTCCTCGAACTCGCGGCGGATCCCTGAGGCGATTGCTTCCTTGATCTCGGGTCCCAGATAGTGTTTCCAGTCTTCGTAGGCGTCGGATAACTTGTCCAGATCCTCCGAATTGAGCGAGTTCCGACCGATCATGTTGATGGCGCCTTCCTCAAGAATGTCGGCAAGGTCGGCTGCCTGCGACAGTTCATCGAAATATCCAGTGTCCCGGAGCTTGCCGACAAGAATGAGCAGGTTCTCGGCGTCTCGCCATGCATCCCACCCATCCACCGGATTACCCGCCAGCGTGCTGATCATCGGAAGAAAGTCGTCCTCGGCGCTCGCATACCACCAGTCGATCATAAGTTCGAGACGTTCCACATTGGACAGGCCAGTCGGAGTGAAGGTCTCGCTGTGGGCGCTTTTCATTATCCTGACCCACACGGGGAGCGTCAGAAACGCGCGGGCGATCGGCAGGAAGGCGCGGGCAAGCACGGCACGCCCAGCCAGCATGGGCTGCGTCCGCGCCGTCGCTAGGCGCTTGCCATGCTCCCAGACCTTTTGCGCCCACTCGCTTTGCACCGATGCCTTCGCCGCGAGGATGAGCAGCGTGTAGTCGTCGAGGTAAGTCTGGAGATAATCGCGCACCGACGGGTTCACGAAGCCCACCCTCGTACCGACAATCTTGATGAAGCCACCCTCGAGAATTTTGAGCGACTCCTCGAAATCCTTCGGATCCTGTGGCGCGCTGTAGTGGTCTGAGAGGAGACGGTGGAACGATTCATAGGCAGCCCGCAGCGTCTCGATCTGCACCCCAAACTCGCTGCAAAAGAAGAGCGTCATCAGCAGGTGCTGACAGGTCCTAGGGATATGCTTGCGGAACGGTATGTCCCATAGCTGCGTCGGGTTATCGAGCGCCGACAGGAAAGAGGCAGGGTAGTCTTCGGGGGTATAGTCGGCAACGCGCCCTCCTTCGGTCATCAGGGCGATCAGACGCGGCGAGTAGTTCTTGTGATCGACGATCGCCGTGATCTTCCCGCTATCGATCAGCGCGTTTATGTGTGTCTGCGGTGTGCCGGTGACAAGCAAGTGATTGTAGAGAATGCGCGCCTTGATCCGCCGAGTGTATACGCCGATATCGAGCAGGTAGCGGCTGATATCGAGTTGTCGGTCTGCCAGATGCTCGGAATGCTGTTTCGCCTCCTCAAAAATGGGCGCGCGCGTGGTGAGGACGAATCGCGCATTTGGCGACTTGCGGACGCGCGTGATAAAGCGCGCGAGGTCGGAATCCATCTTCGAAAGCGCGCTCCTATCGAGCGCGACCCGTCCGAGGAAGTCATCGAAATAGAAGACCTGCTTCTTCTTGTCGGTGATGGCGGTCAGGCCGTCGTCGAGCTGTCGGATGGCCTTCAGTTCCCACCCCTCGCCGAGATGCGCGTAGCAGAGCATCTCGGCCAGTGTCGTCTTGCCGACGCCTGGCGGTCCCGAAATGATGAGAACGTGCTGCTTCTCTAAAATGTCCTGTGCGGCATTGAAACTGGGATTCGGCGCGTACACTCGCACCTTCTCCACAATCTCGTCCTTAGTGATGTCGTTGAAGCTATGCAGGGCGGCATGCAGAACGCGCTCGAGCACCGCAGTACCCGACAGCCATAGCTTAATGTGCGACTTCACGATTTCGGGATACTTGCGCAGGAGGGCATTCAGGTCGTCGGGACCGAAGACATCGTCTTCGCTCCTAAGCGCCGGCCCGATGATGCTGGCAAGTTCTGCCTTATTTTTTTGCGAAAGTGGGCAAGAGGTAGTCAGGATGTACCGGCCCGGTGCAAGTCTATCGATAGACGCACGCTCTTTCGTCATCGCTTTCTTGAGACCGTTCCAGCGCGTGCCGGCATAGTGCTTGGACTGAAGCACCGTTTTAGAGGTTCCGGCAGCATGGCGGCCGTCCATCCCGCCATCCGGGCCGGGTGCAAACGCCTCGAAGCGAACTCTCAGTTCCTCGCCTATCAGGTCGCGTGAGAGATCCTCGAAGTCCGCATAGGACAGTGCGTGGAAGTCATACGCCACTACGCCAGTTCCTTGTGGATCGGCACGGTCGGCGCATGTGCGTCAGTTGCTTTCATAATATATGTGTCGCTAACATTTCTGTCTTGAGACCCACCTTGCGATAGGCTGATGTCGCCGCGAATGGCTGCATTTACCTCGCCTCAGTGGGCTGGATGCTGGATCGCCATTGACAGCGCCGTTCATGTGCCGGTAGCCCCCCGGGCAGCCATTGTCGCGAAGGTTTAATTCCTTCTTTCAATAATTTCCGTGCATTGCGATGGAAAGAGCACCAAGTGCCGATGCTCTATGGAGTGTCAATTTTTCTGACGCTCGCCGCTACTCGCTCCATGCTTTAGGTGGGGGCACCTCAATTTTGCGGATACCAGCCGAGCGGATGCTTGCGACCTTGCCATCCGCGATCTTCTCCTGCTGCTCATTTGCTTCCCGCGTCGCGGTGCCATCTATTAGCCGCTTCTGAAGCCTGACGATGTCAATGTCGCGCCAGACCACGTAACCCATACGCGCTATGCAGAGCGCTCCCGTTCCGCCGATGGCGCCGGCTGCAAGATGCTGGGCCCATAGCGGCCAGTGCGTGGCTATCTCGGCTTTGCCCACCACGGATAGCGTCACCAAGCCGAGAAGGACCACCGAGTTGATCGCAATGATCCAGCCGTACTCCTTCGACACAGCCAAGACCTGGGAGGTAAGCTGTTGCCGCTGCTCGGGATCGACGCTCTTCCATTCGAGCGTCGGCATTCCACGGTTCAGGCGTACGAACACCGCCGCAACCATAATCGAGAGGGCGGTGATCATCGGTTGGAACGCATCGAAAAGGCGCACGATAGGGACCCCCCAACCGAACAGGCCGGCACTTGCGACAACTGCAGCGATGGTCGTCCACCTGCCCATCAGGCCTTGATCTTTCCGTCCTTCACGAACCGAGAATACACCTCTTGGAGTTGGTCCGCGACGTTGTCGAACTCCAGAAGGTTGCTGCCCTCGTGCGGCAGATGGAACGGCATTCGGGTCCGAAGGATCGCGTCACCATCAACGATCCGACCGTCCTTGCCCTCGATCTCGACTTTGGCATCAGACGCGTCAGCAAGGTCGTTCGCGATGTTCTGGAGCTTGGTTCTGGACTCTTCCGTCCGCCGTCCGCGCACCTTCACCGATGCCTCCACAGCCAGATATTCGTCGGGACCAAGACTTTCAACGAGCGACGCAGTCTGCTTTTTGCCGAAGAGAGCCTCCACGATGGGCACCGCCTGCTGCATCTGAGCGAATTTGTCGGCGATGCGGCGCGAAGTCTTCACCTCGCTCGTCTTGGGCTCCTCCGGCACCGAAACGGTAATCTGCGGCGCGGCCTTTCCGGTCATGCGCAGGCTACGAATCTCACCGATATCCCCGGCAGCTTTTGTCTTGTCGATCTCGGCATTCAATGCGATCGCCAGTGCCGGATCGATGACAGCCCCGCGCGTCTTGAGCAGCCAGTCGAGGTACAGGCGAACGAGTTCCGGCGTCATCGAATGCGTCTTGACGAAGAAGACGTGGTTCCCGATAGCGAGCCAATATGCCAGACCCCGGATGAACTGGGAGCCTTTCGGAGCTTCTCGCTCGTCGAGGTTGTACACCGTTGCCGTCGTCAGGTCCGACAGCTTGACCTCGGAGGGCTCCATATTCAGGAGCGCCTGAAGGTCTCGGGCCTGCACAAGGCATATTTCCCCGAATACCGCGCCGGAGAGGTCAGCAACCTTGTTCAGGAATATCTTGCGCCCGTCTGCGTCGGCCACGCCGAACACGCGATCTTCGGGCCGCGCCCAAAGAGCCGAGGAGCCGTTGTTGGTGTTCAGGGCATCACGACACAGACTCTCAAGAGTCTTGCCTTTGAGCACCTTCTCATCTGCTTCAAAGCGACGATAGTGCACCATGTGATAGGTTGTGCTCATCACCCTCCCCGTTTTCTTGTTCACGCACGATGTATTGCTTCTTGGTCGGGAATTGCCAAGAAAATTAAATCGCTCTGAGTTCTGGGTTTCGACGCCGTTTCCTTAACATCGCGTTGGTGGATGTCCTTGACGGTGGGATGGCGCGACAGATCGCGATGTGATACAAATCCTCAGATGATTGTCGGAAGAGTCCGAGGTATCGTATCAGTGGAGACGCAAGCGGCCAGAGTTCAGGAGCTACTCGCCGCGCATGGCCTCATGCGCGCGAGTGAGTTGCGCGGCCACGGCATTGCGCCTGCCACGCTTAGCCGCATGACAGCGGACGGCCTAGTGACGCGCCTCGGCCGAGGCCTCTATCAACTCGTAGACGCGGCGATCGAAGAGCAGCACACGATTGCCGAGGCGGCGAAGCGTGTTCCGCGCGGCGTGGTCTGCCTCGTTTCCGCCCTGTCATTTCACGGCCTTACGGACCAATTGCCTAAACGAGTCTGGCTCGCGATCGGACTCAAGGATTGGGCACCGAAGCTGGATACGCCGCCGATCCGAATCGTACGCTATTCCGAGGCGCTCCTCGCCTCTGATGTAGAGGTTCATCAGGTGGAAGGCGTCGACGTGAGGCTTTTCTCGCCGACACGCACTGTCATCGATCTGTTCCGCCGAGAGCGCCTGGTCGGCCTGCCGCTAGCCATCGAAGGGCTGAAGGAACTCTTTCGGACGAAACGCGCGACGCCAGGCGAACTGGCCGCGCGCGCCACAGCCCTCGGCGCCTGGCCGAAGATGCGGCCCTATGTCGAAGCGCTGGCCACAGATGCGTAAGCCCCTGGTCAACAAAGCAGCCTCGGCGCGGGCACGCCTCCTGGCCATTGCGAAGGTGCGCGGGCTCGCATTCGATCTGATCTTGACCCGATACGCGCTGGAGCGCTTGCTCGATCGCCTCGCGCGCTCCGCCCATGCCGATCACTTCGCGCTGAAAGGCGCGATGCTTGTCACGACATGGATCCAGGATCCGCTACGAGGAACGCGCGACCTGGATCTGCTGGGCTTCGGCGATCCGAATCCCGCTCGAGTTCGCGCGACCATCGCCGAGATCATGGCTATCCAGGTCGATGATGGCTTGGCCTTCGATCATCAGGCGCTCCAGTCGAGTGTGATCCGGGAGGATAACGCCTATGGCGGCGTTCGCCTGCGCACATCGGCAACACTCGGCACCGCGCGCATCCCGATTGTGGTGGACGTCGCGTTCGGGGACTCGATAGAGCCAGGCCTTGAAACCATCGACTATCCGGTACTTCTTGACGCGCCGCGGCCGCGTATCCGCGCGTACGCGCCCGAAACAGTCGTCGCCGAAAAGGTCCAGGCGATGGTCGTGCTAGGCCGTGCAAACAGCCGGATGAAGGACTTCTACGATGTCTGGAATCTGCTCCACGCGCATGATCTTGACGTCGATCGGCTGGCGCGAGCGCTAGCCGCAACCTTTGCGCGGCGAAGCACCGCGCTTCCCGATCAGGCGCCGGACGCGCTAACGTCGGCATTTGCCAACGACCCCGCGAAGCGCCGCCAATGGGCGGCGTTCACGCAGGATCTATCACTTACCGACGCGCCGCTCGCTCAGATCATCGGCAACCTTGCCACCCGTCTAATGCCGGTCATCGAGCGCGCACGGTGTCTGGATGCGCCCGACAGCAAGTCGAGTCGATAGCAGATGGCCAAAATTAGAGAAAAGCTGCGGGTCGTCGAGCTGTACGCAGGAACGGGTAGAAGCATCGAGCCCTACCGCGTGCGACCCGAATTCGAAGTGGCTCTGCTCGCCGACATTAGCGCCAAAGCGCGTGACACTTATCTCGCCAATCATGCGGATGCGCCTTATGCCCTTATGGACTTGGAGAAGGCATCAGCCGCCGCCATCTCGCGCGCTGCGGGCGGCCGTGTGGACATACTGCTGGGCTGCCCGCCCTGTCAAGGCTTCAGCGAGAGCGGCCAGCGCCGGGCAGACGATCCACGCAACGACCATATCATAAAGTTCGGCAAGACCATTCGGACGCTCAGGCCGATCGGCTTCGCGATGGAGAATGTTCCGCTCGCAGCAATCTCACCGCAATTCGCCTTGTTCCGGGAAATCGTCGAGGGCGCCGGCTATGAAATGGCCGCGGCCGTGCTCAACGCTGCCGAATATGGCAGTGCTCAGGCGCGCCAGCGGCTCGTCGTCGTGGGACGGCGGGGCCGAGGAAGTGGCGCTAGCGTGAGCTTGCCCCGCGCCACTCGCCAACCTATGGGCGACTATTTTGACTATGCGCTTGGCGAGGTGCGTCGCGCGGAAGGGCGCGACGAGGCGCTGCTCGGCACGACATCCAGCGCTCGGCGCGCGGCGCTTGTGCTGGAGGAGCGCTTTCACGAGGAGCCGGGGCCGGTAGCACCAACACCGCGAATTTCGGACGTGATCGGCGACTTGCCGACAATCGGATCAAGTCGGGCGGAAGCGCTGGCGCACATCGCGTTTAAGCATGGTGACACCATGCTTGCCGCCATGGGCGACGTGCCCGAGGGCGGACAGCGCGACGTTCGGGGCCGCTATCACGGCGCAGCCTACGCGCGACTGCACCGCCAAGGGCTCGCGAAGACCCTGACGCGCTATTTTTCCAATGCCGGCAGTGGGCGTTTCTGGCATCCAACGGAAAATCGCTCGCTAACAGTGCGCGAGGCGGCACGCCTGCAGGGCTTCGAGGACAGCTTCCATTTCCCCGGAGGTGCGGCCGAAGCCAATAGCTGGATGATCGGCAACGCGCTTGATTCCACTCTTTCGCTGGCAAGCTTCAGAGCGCTGACCCGGATCATCTGAATACGTAGGCCGGGTTGATGTCACTAACACTAACGAATATATTGTTAGTGAACAGGAGGCGAATCATGGCCGATATTGTGGAGCTCGTTCCATCGAATTTTAGTGATGAGCAAGCGGCTCAGCCGCCCGAGCGCTTCACGGTGGTGGGCGCTGTCGTGCAATCGGAAGGCGGCCCCTCCTTCCAGAAGCTGCGGGCGCTTCTGCAGCCTGGAAGCGAGGTGCGGCCTGGAGAGTTCCTCGCGGTCTGGCACGGCCGCCGCGATCGCGGCGAGACGCTCACCGTCATTCAGGTCGACGACTGCCTAGAGATCAACCCAAACGAGACGCCTGAACTCGCGCACACGCGACGGGCGCTCGACCTCGGTCCGGCCTTCGCCAAGGAGGAGACTTCGACGCGCGTCTTCCGCGTGGCGATGTGCAAGACTGTAGAGGACCTCAGCCTCAAGAGCGCCGAAGTCGCTCAGGGCACCTCAAGCGCGCCGCAGATGCTGTGCCGCGCCGGCGACCCGGTCGTCCGCCTGCCGATCGACCTCGTCACCGCAGCGCTCGGCTGTCTCGATCATCCAGACAAGGGTCTTCACCTTGGAGCCCTTCTTGGCACGACCGCGCCAGTGACGCTGAGCCCGGAGATCCTGCAGTTGCATATCGGTGTGTTTGGCAATCCGGGCAAGGGCAAGAGTTATGCCTCCGGCACTATAATAGAGGAGATGGTTCAGTGGGACGTCCCGGGCATTCTCCTCGACGTAAACGGCGAGATGGTGGAGGCGACTAAAGCGCTTGGCGGTGACGTCATCGCGCTGCCAGATCCGAAGCGCTTCGGACTGGCGCTGCACAACATCACGGGCCGCGAACTGATGTCGATCGCGCCGCAGGTTGATCCCAAGACCCTATATGCGGAGCTCATCGAGATATCCCACGATGCGGTTCGGCTCCGCGTTCAGCCCGGCCAGTCCATGTCGCTCGACGACGTCATCAGCGAGATTGACGTTCAGGGCTCCCGCTCGGGCTCCAAGTCCGTCACCATCAATGCCGCCAAGGCGAAGGTCGGCATGCTCAAGCGCAATCCGCTGATCGGCCAAGCGTTCCCCTTTGTGCAGGAGCTTGCGCATAAGCGCTTGATCTGCCTTGACTGCCGTCGGCTGCATCTGCCGATGATCCGGCTCGTCGCGGCGGCCGCGGCGCGCGAAATCCAAAAGCATGGCCGCGCATGCGCGCAGGCGACAGAAGGAGGAAGAGCCAACGCCGAGCAAGCTGCCTGGCTGGCTGTGCTTTTCATCGACGAGGCCCACAATGTCGTGCCGGAGACGGAGACGTCGGTGTCGACCACTGTGCTACGCGAACTCGCCCGGATGGGCCGCCACAGCCGAACCGGCCTGATCCTAGCCAGCCAGTCGCCAGCGGACCTCGACGCCAGCATCCTAAAGCGGCTGCAAACTCGGTTCATCTTCGCGCTGGAGCGTGACCAACTGAAGTCCATTGGAGGTGTCCGTTCGGATCTGGGCGACGAGTTGGTGGACACGTTGCCGAAGCTGGGGCGCGGCATTTGCGCGGTCAGCGGCAACGGCGACCAGATTCGTCATGGTTTCCTGATGAAGGTACGTGAGCGCCGCACGCCCGTTGGCGGCGGCACGCCGCCAGTGTTCGCCGGCCGCGTCAAGCGCGCACTGGAGGATCGGCCGTGAAGCTCGACGCCGCGGCCAAGCGCCAGCTCTTCGTCGAACTCGCGTCACGCGCTGAGGGGGCGACGGCGAATGACGTTCATGCGGCCGCGAGCGCGCAGGGCGCGAACGACACGATCGAGGCCTATCACAATCTTGGCCGCCGCTTGGCGCGTGCGGGACGGTTAGTCATCGACGACACTGGTCCACGCAGGATCTATCACGCCAAGGAGGATCGAGACGGCGAATGGATCGATGAGGACTATCTTCAGTCGATCGTCGACGCCGAGCATCCGATGGAATCGCTGGTCGTCCTACGCGAGGCATCGCGGCAGATGCGCACCATCCCTCCCGAGGCTTGGACGGCGGCGGCGGCAATCCTCGCGGAAATCAACGCGCGAGATGCCGCGATCGCGGCGATCACTGCCTATGCCGAGGATCTGGTGGACACGATCGAGGAGTTGGCCCGTATCTTGGCCGAAAAGCCGGACTACACGCCAGCGGACGTTGATCGGGTCAAACGCCGGTGCGAGGGGCGGATCGAGATGCTGACCGCACTTTGCCGCGATGGCCTCGGTCTAAGCCGGGATGCGGTTTACATCCCTCCGACAGCGGAGGCGGGTATGCACGCCTTGGCCGAGGGCCGGCGAAACTTTATCGAGGTGGACCTACTGCGCGACGAGATCGGCCGACGCGTTGAAAACGCGCCGTTGTTGCGTGCCTTCGATGAGCCAGCACGCGATCAGCAGATGGTTGTCGCGGGCGTCGACGGCTCTACCCAAGGCGGGTTGCTTTCAATCGACGGCACGGCTGGCGACTTCGCCTTCGGCGCGGCGCCGCAGATCAACCTCAACACCGCTGCGGCAGTTCTGAACCGAAGGCTGCGCAAGGAGGGCGCGGAGATCGACGTCTTCTTGCGCTTGCCGAGCGCTCCCGAAGACGTCCAGCGGCGTGAGAATGTCTACACCATCATGTCGCCGATGTTCTATCCAGACCTGTCGCCGGCTGAATATATGCACTCGGCGTGGAACGCGATGGACGTGTTGGAAAGCCGCGCCGCGCGCCGGGCGCTGGATAGCTGGACTACGCCAGGCAGCAATATCGAGGTTCGGCCAGCTGACGTAGTGATCCGCGACGGCACGATCGTGCCGAACGACCGAGATCCCAGCCACTACGCCCAAGCCGACTCCTATGGCCGAATCGTTCGCGAGATGGTCGATCTGGCATGGGACATGGCACGCAAGTGCCGCGACGACGCGCAGACCGTTGCAGGCGCGGTGAAGAACAGCCATGTCCGCGTGGTTAGCCCGATCGTGAACTATATAGTCGCCCAGCAGGCCGGCACGCCCAGCACGAATCTCACTAGCTGGCCACTAGACGAGATGAATGCCATACCCGACCAGCAGTTGCTGTCTCGGCTGCTGTCTAATGCGCGGCGGCCCACCGGAGCCTGGGTGCGCAGCGCCATCTTCATGCGCCCCTTCCATGCGACCACACCCGCCTACTCGCGCTATTACGGGCGTGATGCCGCCAAGGCGCCGGCGCGGGAGATCGAAGACGCCATCCGTGAAGCGACCGCCACGCCGGTCGAGAAGCGGTCGAGTGATCAACATGGCTGGGCGGAGATCCGAGTTCCCAATTCTTACTCCCAGCTTCTCGACAATGTCTGGTACGCGGGCTTTTACGCAACGCCGGGCGCAGCGCTCGGGAAGGGTCAATCATTGCCACGCCTGGAGCTTCTGGTTACCTCGCCGACCGGCGAGCGTAGCGGCTTTCCGGACGCTGTGTCGGTTCATCAGCAGCGGCTGCTGACTGCGTTGGCAACGACACGCTTCGCGGTATCGCAGGATCATGCCGTATTCGCGGGCGCTGGAACTATCGATTTCGTGCCCGCGATCCTCCAGCGCGCGCATGAGGTCGTGGTCGGCTTCGCCCGTGATATGAAGCTGCGGGCCGGCGAGTATCTTGACCGGCTGCTCTCGCGGGAGATCGGGGATCGGCGCCGGCACAATGTGCGCGTACGGCCGTGGAAGCCTGAGGAACTCCAAGCGTGGAAGCGGCGCATGGACGGTCAGCGCGGCGAGCGCGAAGAGTCCGCACGCCTTATCGGCCACAGCTAAAGTATCAGTCCTGCCTCTCCGTGCCGTCTAGGAAGCACGCCAACCGATCCCGGAGCGCGACTTGATCGCGGGTCTGGCATTCAAATATTTCGAGAACCTGCCAACCAAGTTCCGACAGGCTTGCGCGGACCTCAGCGTCGCGCGAGACATTACGCGCCAATTTGGGCAGCCAATAGTGGAGCCTAGTCTTTGGCAGGCGTGCGTGACGACAGCCTTCGTGCCGGTGCCAAAAGCAGCCATGGACCATAATTACTTTTCGGAGGCGGGGGAATATGAGGTCAGGCGAGCCCGGCAGATCCCGACGGTGTAGCCTGAATCGATAACCGAGGTGATGTGCAGTTCTGCGAACAATCAATTCCGGCTTGGTGTCTCGCTCTCGGATCAAGCGCATGTGCGCGCTACGCTCCTCGGGCGATAAACGATCTGGCCGATCCAAAGGCGATCTCACCCCTTCGCCACTTTCGTCGACGCCATCCATAATGCAACTTCCAGAATACACCAGGCTAGAAACAGCTCGACCTTACCACTATACGAGCGGCAGGCACTTCCTGCCCTAACTTCTTCAGTCTTATCGAAGCGTCGCGACAGGAGCCCCTCCTTCGCCGACCTGCAGCAGTTCGTTGGAGGTCGTGACGATGCCGGTGAGGCGCACTTTGGGCACACTAGCGCCTAGCCTCCCTCTTTTTTGGCAGATAGCTGCGCTATTCAACGGCGCAAACAGACCCTCTCTTTGCCCGCCGTCGCGCCGATGCAGGCATTGCGCCGCTCAAAAAGCCATTGATTCTAGGGAGATGGGAATCAGCCAATCCACCTATTAACGCTGCGCGAGCCGAAATGGATATTAGAGCCGTTATTTGAAGGGTTTGGCTAAGTCATTGATTCTATTGGTACGCCCAAGGGGAATCGAACCCCTGTTTGCGCCGTGAGAGGGCGCCGTCCTGACCGCTAGACGATGGGCGCAGACCAGTGCCCGCCGATATATGGAATGTCGCGGCGGAATGCAACCCGCCACGGAGGGGCATCGGCGGCCGGACCGCTTCGAGCCGGCCGCAAATTTTGCGGACGCGCTGGCGGCCGTCAGGCAAGCCTTCCCGTGAAAACGCCGCCCATAGCCTCGCCCGGAGCGCGCCTCACGGCGCGACCGCGATGTCGAAGCGGGCGATGATGCGCGCGAGCCGCGTGTCGTAGAGGAAGATCGAGCGGGTGCCGTCCGCCAGCTCGGCCTCCACCGACAGGCGCTCGCCCGACAGCGACTGCGAGACGATCCGCGCGCCTGCCGGCAGGGCGATGCGGCCGGTGAGCACGCCTTCGCCCTCGGGCGGGCGGATATCGCCGGCGCGCGGCGGCGGCGGGGCGTCGTCCTTCATGTTGCGGTAGACAAGGACGCCCACCACGATAAACACCAGCCCGAACACGACGACGAGGTTGACGATCATGAAGCGCACCAGCCGCTGGCGCAGCCGCTCCGCCGCCGGGTCGAGCGGCTTGTCCTCGTCTTCGTCCTGCCGGGCGGCCATGGGGAACCCCTTTCGATGAGCGGTCCTGATAGCGAAGCCGGGGCCGATGCGAAAGTGCTCGTTGCGGGCGAGGGCGCCGCAGGCCGGCGGCTCGACCAGTGGCTGGCCGGCGAACTGGCGCCCGACCTGTCGCGCAGCCGGGTGCAGGCGCTGATCCGCGACGGGTTCGTGCGGCTCGACGGCAAGGCGGTGACCGATCCCGGCCGCAAGGTGGCGGCGGGGGCTGAGGCGCGGGTGGAACTGCCCGAGGCGCAGGAGGCGCTGCTGCGCGGCGAGGTCGTCGCGCTCGCCGTGCTGTTCGAGGACGACGAGCTGATCGTGATCGACAAGCCGGCCGGGCTGGTGGTGCATCCGGGCGCCGGCAACCCGACCGGCACGCTGGTCAACGCGCTGATCGCCCATTGCGGCGCCTCGCTGTCGGGCATTGGCGGGGTGAAGCGGCCCGGCATCGTGCACCGGCTCGACAAGGACACGTCGGGCGTGATGGTCGTCGCCAAGACCGACCGCGCACACCGGGCGCTGGCCGACGCCTTCGCCGACCACGGCCGCTCGGGCAGCCTGGAGCGCGCCTATTCGGCGCTGGTGTGGGGCGCGCCGCACCGGCAGGCGGGCACGGTGGAGGCGGCGCTCGGCCGCGCCGGCGCGGACCGGACGCTGCGCGCCGTGGTGCCCGAAGGCCGGGCCGACGCCCGCCACGCGGTGACCCGCTGGTCGGTGCTGGAGCGTTTTGGCGGCGCCATTGCCGGGCAGAAGGGCGAGCCGGTCGCGGCGCTGCTCGACTGCCGGCTGGAGACCGGCCGCACCCATCAGATCCGCGTACACATGGCCCATATCGGCCATCCGCTGGTCGGCGACGCCGATTACGGGCGCGGGTTCCGCACCAAGGCGAACCGCCTGCCGGAACCGCTGGCCAGCGCGGTGAAAGGGTTTTCGCGGCAGGCGCTGCACGCGCGGCTGCTCGCCTTCGACCACCCCGCCACCGGCGGGCATATGCGCTTCGAGACGAAGCTGCCGGCGGACATGGCGGCGCTGGTGGAGGGGTTCCGGGCGCTGGGGTAGGGGTGCTTCCTCGACATTGTCGTCATCCCGCCTCGCTTCGCCGAGCCGTCGGCGCTTGTTCTTCGGCGTCGAATTTTTCAGGGAAGGGGATGCTTCCATGCGGCGATCCGATGGGAAAAGAAGCAGACGCCATCCATCACCGCCACGCCCCGTTTCCGGTCTGGCTTTTGAGAAGGAACGCATCCCGGCACGAGCGGGATGGGAAGACGGGCGGCCGAAACGTCGCTCATCTTTTGTATTTCGTGCGACCTTGCGGCCGCCCGTCCGGTGTCTTGACCGCAGTGCCTCCTTGCGGAGATCGGGCACGGCATTGGCGCCGCACCTCTGCCGCTCGGGAGACGACTTGCACGCCTCCGGCTCGCCGGATTCCCCGGCGAAGACGCGGCCACCTTCAGTCCCGCCCCATAGGGAGCTCTTAGGCTCTGCGCCCCGCTACCGGCTCGGGGTCGCCCGGCACCGTCCCCCGCCCGGATGTTCGGTTGCGCATCCGTTTCCCGTGCGAGGGCGGGTCCATACTGCTGCAGGTCGAAGGGGCGGGGACAGGCCGCCTGATTCTGCGGGATAGGAACGGGGATAGCGGCCGGCCGCGCCGGCGGGCCGACAGGCCGCAGGCCGGCGCCTCAATTTCGCCATGCCGCCCTTACATTTACCGAACCTATACCTATATGGGTTTTCGGGCGCGGTGCGCCTTGGCGGTCGCGCATACCGGATCCGCCTTCAAGGGGATCCAAGAAGAAGGAGGGGCGCTTTCATGGCCCAGTCACTACCCAGCATCGTTTCGGGCGAAGGCGGCCTCAGCCGCTACCTGGAGGAAATCCGCCGGTTCCCGATGTTGCAGCCGCAGGAAGAGTACATGCTCGCCAAGCGGTTCGCCGAACATCAGGATCCGAAGGCCGCGCACAAGCTGGTGACCAGCCATCTCAGGCTCGTCGCCAAGATCGCCATGGGCTATCGCGGCTACGGCCTGCCGATCGGCGAGGTGATCTCCGAGGGCAATGTCGGGCTGATGCAGGCGGTCAAGAAGTTCGAGCCGGAGCGCGGCTTCCGCCTTGCCACCTACGCCATGTGGTGGATCAAGGCGGCGATCCAGGAATATATCCTGCGTTCGTGGAGCCTCGTGAAGATGGGAACCACCGCCAACCAGAAGCGGCTGTTCTTCAACCTGCGCAAGCTCAAGGGCAAGATCCAGGCGCTGGACGAGGGCGACCTCAAGCCGCACCAAGTGACCGAGATCGCGACCAAGCTCAACGTCTCGGAGGCCGAGGTCGTGTCGATGAACCGGCGCCTGTCGGGCGACGCCTCGCTCAACGCGCCGATCCGCGCGAGCGAGGGCGAGTCGGGCGAGTGGCAGGACTGGCTGGTCGACGACCATGAGAATGCCGAGGAGATCCTCGTCGAGCAGGACGAGCTGGAAAGCCGCCGGCGCATGCTGGAGGGCGCTCTCTCCGTGCTCAACGAGCGCGAGCGGCGCATCTTCGAGGCGCGGCGCCTGTCGGAGGAGCCGATCACGCTCGAGGAGCTGTCGGCCGAGTTCGACATCAGCCGCGAGCGCGTGCGCCAGATCGAGGTGCGCGCCTTCGAGAAGGTGCAGCAGGCGGTGATGGCCGCCGCGGCCAAGCAGGCGAGCGCGCTGCGCACCATCGACGCGGGCTGACATTGCCCGACGGGCTGCCGGCCTCGGGCCGGCAGCTTCCCTCACGAGGAATGCAGCTCCCGCAGCGCCTTCTTGTTCACCTTCCCGACGCTCGTGCGGGGAAGCTCATCCACGAAGACGATCCGGTCGGGCACCGCGAAACGGGACATCAGGCCGTCCTCGGCGAGCGCGCGCAGATGCGCCTTCAGGCTCTCCTCGGTCACGAGGCCGGCACTCCTCGCCACGACCACGGCCAATGGCCGCTCGACCCATTTGGGGTCGGGCACCGAGATCACCGCCGCGTCGGCGACGCCGGGCGCCTTCAGGATCAGGTCCTCCAGATCGATCGAGGACACCCATTCCCCGCCGGTCTTGATCACGTCCTTGAGGCGGTCGACGATCTTGACGTAGCCGTCGGCGTCCATGACGGCGATGTCTCCGGTGTGCATCCAGCCTCCCGACCAGAGCCGTTCGGAATTTTCCGGGTCGCGCAGATAGCCTTGCGTGACCCAGGGCGCGCGCACGACGATCTCGCCCGGCGTGACGCCGTCCCTGGCGACGTCGCGCATCTCCTCGTCGACGATGCGCATGTCCACCATCCTGAGCGGCCGGCCGGTCATGCAGCGCACCTCGATTTGCCGTTCGGCGCTCCATGCCTCCCAGCCCTCGGGAAGATGGGCGACGGTGAGAAGCGGGCAGGTCTCCGACATCCCGTAGGCGGTGAAGACGTCTATCCCCCTCGCGAGCGCTTCCTTCGCGAGCGCCTGCGGCAAGGCGGAACCTCCGATGATGACCTTCCAGCGGCGAAGATCCACTTCCGCGGATCGCGGGTTGGAGAGGATTGCGCGCAGGATGGTCGGGACGCAGTGGGAGAACGTCACCTTCTCCTTCTCGATCAGGTCGACGAGCGTGTCGGCCGACAGGCGGCCGGGATAGACCTGCCTGCACCCGTTCAGGGTGGCGACATAGGGAAAGCCCCATGCATGGACGTGGAACATGGGCGTGATCGGCATGTAGACGTCGTCGGCGTTGAACCGGCCCTGGCCGGTGCCCTGAAATTCGCCGCTGACGCTGAGCGTGTGAACCGTGAGCTGCCGATGGCTGAAATAGACGCCCTTGGGCAGGCCCGTGGTCCCCGTGGTGTAGAAGGTCGTCGCTCTCGTATCCTCGTCAAGGTCGGGAAAGCGGTAGCCGGCCGCCGCCGCGCCGAGCAGCGCCTCGTAGTCGGTGGCGATCGGGAGGCGGGTGTCGGCCGGCTCCCGGTCGTCGCGCATCAGGACGAGGCGTGGAGGGTTCTCGATGCGGTCCCAGATCTGTTCGAGGATCGGGAGAAAGTCGCGATGCACCAGGATCACGTCGTCGGCGGCATGGTTCACGGTGTAGAGGATCTGGTCTGCCGAAAGCCGTATGTTCACCATGTGAAGCACGGCCCCCATCATCGGGATGGCGAAGAAGCATTCGAGGTATCGGCTCGAATCCCAGTCCATGACGGCGACGGTTCTGCCGGGCGCGACGCCGAGCGCCGACAGGCCGCCGGCCAGCCGGTTCACGCGCTGGTGCAGGTCGCCATAGGTCATCGTGCGGTCGGCGTAGCGGATCGTCTGCCGGGGCGCCTTTCGCACGCCCGATTCCAGTATCCTGCCGACAAGGAGCGGGTAGGCGAAGGAGGAGGGGGTGCGGGCAATCGGATTTTCCACCAGTTCGTCCTCGAATCTCTCAACGGGGGATGCGGCAGCGGTTCGGCGGCAGGGCGGCGGCTATCCGCTGGTCGCCGCATCGTAGCGGCGGGCAAGCTGCCACCCGATCTGCGCCAGCGGCTCCGCCTTGTTCCCGGTCTCGACGGCGTCGGCCGCCACCGCATTGCCTTCGAGGGCCCTGTTGGCGACGCCCTGCATGATGGCCGCGAGCCGGAAAAGGTTGTAGGCCAGATAAAAACCCCAGTGATCGATGTCCTGCTGCCCCATCGCCCGGGCATAGCGCCGGACATAGCTTCGCTCGTCGGGGATCCCCAGCGCCTCGACATCGAGGCCGCCCAGCCCGCGCCACAGCGTTGCGGGTATGTGCCAGGCGAGGCAGTTGTAGGAAAAGTCCGCGAAGGGGTGTCCGAGCGTCGACAGTTCCCAGTCGACGATCCCAAGCACGCGCGGCTGCGTCGGGTGGAAGATCAGATTGTCGAGCCGGTAGTCGCCATGAACGATGCTGGTCCGTTCGCCGGGCGGGACATTGGCGGGCAGCCATTCCATCAGCGCGTCGAGCGCCGCAATGGGGCGCGTGCGCGATGCGCGGACCTGGCGGCTCCAGCGGTCGATCTGGCGCTTGAAGTAGTTTTCCTTCCTGCCGAAATCGCCGAGCCCGACGGCGTCGCAGTCTACCTGATGCAGCGTCGCGAGGACGCGGTTCATCTCCGCGTATATGGCGGCGCGCCCGGCGGCGTCGACGTCGGGAAGGGCAGGATCGAGCCATGACCGCCCGTTCAGGAACTCCATGATGTAGAATTCGCGCCCGGTGACCGAAAGGTCGTCGCAATAGACATAGGCGCGCGGAACCGGCACGTCCGTTCCCGCGAGGCTGCCGAGCATGCGGTACTCGCGATCGATCGCGTGCGCGGATTTGAGCAGGGGGCCCGGAGGCTTCATGCGCAGCACGTAGCTGCGGTTCCCGGCGACGATCCTGTAGGTGGGATTGGACTGCCCGCCGGTGAGGCGCACGACCGCCACGTCCGGGCAGTCGATGAGGCGCTGGCGCCGCAGGAATTCCGCGAGCCGCCCGCTCCATGACGGCATCGCCGGGGCGTTCACCCGACCGCTCCGCCGTTCCACGACCAGAAGTCGTTTCGTTCCTCGCGCAGGATGCGGGCGAGGACCATCCTGTGCACCTCGGACGCGCCGTCGACCAGCCGCGCCTGCCTGGCGTAGCGGTAGATCCACTCCAGCGGCGTATCCTTCGAATAGCCTCTGGCGCCGTTCAACTGGATCGCCGTGTCGACGGCGGAATGGAGGACTTCCGAAACCGCGATCTTGGCCATGGAAACCTCCTTGCGGGCAAAGTCGCCGCCGTCGAGCTTCCACGCCGCCTTCATCGTCAGCAGCCGGCCGACCTCGATGCGCAGGGCCAGATCGCCCAGCGCCTGCTGCACGCTTTCGCGGTCGGCGAGCTTCATGCCGCCCGACATGCGCGTTTCGATGTAGTCCTGCGCGATGGCCATCGAGCGCCGGGCGAGCCCCAGCCAGCGCATGCAGTGGGTCAGGCGCGCCACGCCGAGCCGGATCTGCGTCAGCTTGAGGCCGTCGCCCACATTCATGAGCCGGTCCTCGTCCGGGATCTCGAGCCCGTCGAAAACCAGCTCGCAGTGGCCGCCATGCTCCTCCGGGCCGAGGATGGGGATGCGCCTCGCGATCTCCCATCCGGGCGCGTCCTTGTGGAACAGGAAGGCGGACAGCCCCCGCCGCGGATCGTCGGAGGTGCGCGCCACCAGAATGAAGTGCCCGGCCGTCGCCGCGCCGGTGATGAACCATTTGCGGCCGCGGATGCGCCATTTGTCGCCGTGACGCTCGGCCCGCGTCATCATCATGGAGGGATCGGAACCGGCGCCGGGCGCCGGCTCGGTCATCGCGAAAGCCGATCTCACGCTGCCGTCGACGACGGGTTGCAGCCAGCGCGCCTTCTGGGCATCCGTCGCGACTTTCTCCAGGACCATCATGTTGCCGTCGTCGGGAGCCGCGGCATTGAAGCAGACGGGGCCGAAGATGGAGTAGGCCATCTCCTCGTAGCAGGCGGCCATGTCCGTCACCCGAAGGCCGAGGCCGCCTCTTTCGCGCGGCATCTGCGGCGCCCACAGCCCCGCCGCCTTCACCCTGGCGCGCACGCCGGCGAGCGCGGCCTCGCTGATGTTCTCGTGCTCGTCGCGCGCCGCGGGGTCGGATTCGAGCGGCACTATGTCGTCGCGCACGAAGGCGCGGATGCGCAGCCGCGTCGCCTCGACTTCGGGCGAAAGAGTGAAGTCCATTGCCTTGTCCTTGCCTAGAGCGAGATGAGGTCAGGTTGACCCATTCTGCCGGAGCGGATTTGGGCCAGGGTCGAGGGTTCCGGCGAAGGTCGTGGTGGTGCCACGGCCGAGACGGAGCCCGAAGGATTTGGCCCAAATCCGACCGGCCCTCCGGGTTTCCGAGCGGCGGGCGCCCACTTTGTCGGCTCGCTTGCCCGTAGCCCCGCTACGATCTTCGCGACCCTCCGCGTGGATCGCCGCCCCGCTGGTGCAACAGAATGGATCAACTTGACCTCACCTCGCTCTAAAGCGTGTTGGCCAGATGGCCGCCGTCGACCGGGATCACCGCCCCGGTCATGTATTCGGAGAGGTTCGAGGCCAGCAGCAGCAACGGCCCGTCGAGAAAGCGGGGCTGGCCGAGCCGGCGCTGCGGTATCCGCTTCACCAGGGCCTTTCCGGCATCCGTCTCGAAGAACGCCGCGTTCATGTCGGTCGCGAGGTAGCCCGGCGCGATGGCGTTCACGCGGATGCCGTAGCGGGCCCATTCGAGCGCGAGCGCCTTCGTCAGGTGGATCAGCCCGGCCTTGGCGCTCACATAGGGCGCAAGCTGCTGGGCTACGCGCAGGCCGAGGATCGACGCGACGTTGATGATGACGCCGCCCTTGCCCGCGTCCCTCATCTGGCGTCCCGCCGCCTGGGCGACGCGCCATGCCCCGCCGAGATTGGTGTCGACGACGGCGGACCAGTCCGCCTCGTCGAGATCCAGCGCCGGCTTCGTCATCGAGATGCCGGCATTGTTGACGACGATGTCCATCGCTCCGAACGCTGCCGCGGCGCTTTCAAGCCCCCGCTTCACCGCATCGGGGTCGCGCACGTCCATCTCGACCAGGAATGCCTCGCCGCCGGCGGAGCGTATGCCGGCCAGCACCGCTTCGCCCGCCGCGCGCCGGCGCCCGGCGAGAACCACGCGGCATCCCGCCCGGCCCAGCGTCTCGGCGAAATGCCTGCCCAGCCCGCCGAAGGCTCCCGTGACAAGCGCTGTCTTGCCGACCAGATCGCCATACGGCTCTGCCCGGCGCGGTTCCGGCTCCATCGGCGCGGCTCCTTCCGTTCCGTTCCCGGGCACGCGCCCGAACCATCGGCTCAGCGGGCCGCCGCTGCCGCGAAATTGAGCGGATGGCCGGCCCTCGGCCAGTCGATCTTCAAGAGGCGCCCCGAGTGGGACGCGGTGACGAACGCCTCGCGATTGCCGGCGCCGCCGAAGCACAGGTTGGTGACGAGGCGGTCCGGTATGGCGACATGCTCGACGAACTGCCCGTCCGGCGCGATCACCGAGATGCCGCCGTCGAAGATCGTCGCGATGCAGATGTACCCCTGCGCATCCACCGCAAGGGAATCGAACAGCCTGTATGTCGGCGAGGTGTGGAGCAGCCGTCCGCCGTTCGGCGACGGCCATGGCTGGCGCACGATGCTGCCGGGAGCGTCGAGGTCGAAGCACCACAGCCGTCCGGTATGGGTTTCGGCGACGTAAAGCTGGTCCTCCGCGGGCGACAGGCCGATGCCGTTGGGGGTCAGCATCGGGTAGATGACCTCGGTGGTGGACGAGCCGTCGGCCGCGGCATAGTAGACGCCGCCGCGATCGAGATCGCGGGCCCTGGCCTTGCCGGCATCGGTGAACCAGAAGCCGCCATGGCGGTCGAACACGATGTCGTTGGGCCCGCGCAGCGGGCCGGATTCGGTGCCGGTGTAGAGGGTCTCGATCTCTCCGGTCGCGAGGTCGACGCGCTCGATCCGTCCTCCCGAATAGTCGGAAGCCTGGCCGGCCGGCCGCAGGCCGATGGCGTCCTCGTGCCAGTTGAAGCCGCCATTGTTGCAGACGTAGCAGCGGCCGTCGGGGCCGATCGCGGCGCCGTTCGGCCCGCCGCCGAGCGTCGCCACGGTGGATTTCGAGCCGTCGCCCGCGACCCGGGTGAGGCGTCCCGCCTCGATCTCCACCAGAAGCACGTCGCCGCCCGGAAGCGCGACCGGCCCTTCCGGAAATCTAAGGCCCTCGGTCAGTGTCTGCACGATTGATCCTCCCCATCCTGCGTGCGAGGCCGTGGCCCGCGCCGCGCCAGACCGCTGCTCTTACTCGAAAGAATCGCTGGCGAAGCTGCCGGATGCCGTCTCGCCATGGTTGTCGAGCGTCAGCTCGACGGGTGCGTTGATGTCCAGCCCGGCCACCAGATAGCCGCGATGCAGGTCGCGGATATGCCGCGCCATCCAGGCCCTCGCCTTCTCGGCGTCGCGCATGGCCACCGCGTCGTAGATCATCTGGTGCGCATGCAGCATCCGGTGCCTGCCCTGGGGCACCTTCTGATGCAGCGTCTTCGTGGCGGAGAAGATGAGCCGGCAGATCGGGTCGTGGGACATGGCCAGCACGCGGTTGGACGTGGCCTCGCCGATGAGCTCGTGAAACTCGACGTCGAGGCGGATGATCATCTCGTCGTCGTGCAGGTTCTCGCGCATCTTGCGGATGTTCTGCTCGATCTGGACCTCGAAGCCGCTGGGCCGGCGATGCGCTGCCAGCTCGGCCGCCAGCGGCTCGATGTAGAGCAGCGCCTCCCACAGCTCCTGGAAGCGCACCTGCCGCAACCCGATCGCGCGCATCGTCGACCATGTCGTGACGTTCCTGTCCGGCACGGTGACCATCATGCGCTTGCTGTCGATGCGCCGGACGAGGCCCGTGCTCTCCAGCGCGCGCAGTCCTTCCCTGATGGTGGAGCGGTTCACGCCGAACTCGTCGACCAGCCTGGTCTCCGTCGGCAGCACGCTGCCGGGCGCCAGGTTCCCGTCGATGATGCGCCGCTCGAGGATCGCGGCGATCCTGCGGTAGCTCGGAACGTCGCCGTCGACGGGCAGGTCTTCCACCGGTTTCTTCGCCACCTGCTGCCGGCCTCCCTGCCGCCGAAACATGCCCGCCGCACCCCTATCGCCCGGAACGGCCCGCCCGGAGCGGCATGAGAGACCGCCGGCAGCCCCGTCGCCCCGACCGAAGTGCAGTCCGCGCAAACTAGGAGCTTCACCCGCCGCTGTCAACTTTGTCGGACCAAGTCTCACCATATCGCCCGATATTCATCATAAAATTTGTCGATTCGGGAAAATTTGCGGTTTCCTATCGGACAAAAATGCCCTATTGGGTCGATATGATCGGACTGGTTCAGTCGGATCCGGGCTTACACGGGAGGATGGATCAATGGTTGACACGATTTTGCGCCGGCTGGCGTTGACCGGCGCCGTCGTCGCTGCGACGACGGCGGGCGTCGCGGCCGCCGGCTTCAGCGACAATGTTGTGAAGCTTGGCTTGATAACGGGCATGACCGGCGTATCGGCGGACAATGGCGGTCCGGGATCCGTGGTCGCCGCCCAGATCGCGATCGACGAGTTCGGGGGCAGCGTGAACGGCACGCCGATCGTGCTTCTTACCGCCGATCACCAGAACAAGCCCGACATCGGCATCAGCATTTCGCGCAAATGGGTCGACGAGGACAAGATCGACGCGTTCGTCGACATATCGAACTCGGCGATCGGCCTGGCGATCCAGGAGCTGTCGCGGTCCACCGGGATTCCGGCGCTGTTCTCCGAATCCAACAGCACCAAGATCACCGGCGAGGCATGCTCTCCCTACGGCGTCCAGTGGAGCTTCAACACCTACGCGACCGCCAACATGGTGGCCCGCGCCGCGGTCCAGAACGGCTCGAAGAAGTGGTTCTTCATTTCCTCCGAGATCGAGTTCGGGCAGTCCCTCCAGAAGGACGCCACCAAGGCGATCATCGAGGAGGGCGGCGAGGTCGTGGGCAGCGTCGCCGTTCCGCTCGGCCTGCCGGACGCCTCCAGCGTGCTGCTCCAGGCCCGCGCGTCCGGTGCCGACGCGATCGCCATCGCGACGCCCGGCTTCGACACGGTGACGATCGTCAAGCAGGCGGCGGAATACGGCATCCGCGAGAGGGGCCAGTCGCTCATCGGCCTCGGCATCAGCTACAAGGAGGTCGTCGGGCTCGGGCTCGAGGCGTCCGAGGGCATCCTGGTCGGCGAGGCGTTCTACTGGGATCTCAACGACGAGAGCCGCGCCTTCGCCAAGGAGTTCAACGCCAGGCACGGCTCGATGCCGTCGATGTACCAGGCCTCCGTCTACTCCTCGGTCAAGCAGTATCTGGCTGCATTGCAGCGGATCGGCACCGATGCCGGCGAGGCCGTCATGACCGAACTGCGGGCCACCACCATCCGCGACGCCTTCATCACCGAGGGCCACATCCGCGAGGACGGCCAGCTCATCCACGACATGTATCTCTTCCGGGTGAAGTCGCCCGCGGAATCGTCGGGCCCGGCCGATACCTACACGCTGGTCCAGACCGTGCCGGGCGAGATCGCCTTCCATTCGCTGAAGGACAGCGTCTGCCCGCTCATCCGCAACTGATCACGTCAGGCCGGAAAAATGCCGCGCCCGTCCGCCATGGACGGGCGCGGCAGGCCGCCAGCCTCCGGGTCGCCGGACTGTCTGCGCGATGCGGGCGGCGGCCCGGCGCATAGAGGGAGGGAGCGCTGATGATTTACCCAGCCTTGGAAGCCGTTCTCGGGCAGATCCTCGCCGGGCTGATAAACGGATCGTTCTACGCGCTCCTGAGCCTCGGCCTTGCCATCATCTTCGGCCTCCTGAACATCGTCAATTTCGCGCACGGCGTTCAGTACATGCTGGGCGCGGTCATCAGCTATTCCCTCCTGACGAAGCTCGGGGTCAACTACTGGCTGTCGCTGATACTGGTTCCGATCATCGTCGGAACGCTCGGCATCGCCATCGAGCGGCTGCTCATATCGAGGACGTACCGGCTCGATCACACCTACAGCCTGCTGATGACGCTCGGCATCGGGTTCGTCATCGAGGGCCTCACGGCCCAGTTCGTGGGGAGCGGAAGCCTCTTCTATTCGATCCCCGCGCAGTTCCGCGGCGGGCTCGATCTCGGCGTCATCTACATCCCGTACTACCGGCTCTGGGTCATTTCCACGTCGGTCGTCGTCTGCACGGCGATCTGGCTCCTGTTCGAGAAGACCTCGCTGGGCGCGAAGCTCCGCGCCACCGCCGAGAACCCGGTGCTGGTGGCGACCTTCGCGATCAACGTTCCCCGGCTGCTCATGCTGACCTACGGCGTCGGGGTGGCGCTGGCCGCCTTCGCCGGGGTCATGGCCGCGCCGATCCTCCAGGTCCAGGCATTCATGGGGTCCGGCATGATCATCACGGTCTTCGCCGTCGTGGTGATCGGCGGGCTGGGGTCGATCAAGGGCGCCGTCATCTCCGGGTTCGGCGTCGGCTTCATCGAGGGGCTGACGAGCTATCTGTTCGCGCCCGCCGCGACGACCGTCATCTTCGTGCTGATGGCGCTGATCCTCCTGATCAAGCCGGCCGGCCTGTTCGGCCGCGACGTGCCGCCCGCGCCGGCGCCCGAAGAAGAGGTCCATGAAGACAGCGGCGTACAGCGGCGCGGCAACTACGCCGCGCTCGCCCTGCTGGCCCTCGCCTGCGTGCTGCCCTTCCTGATCTACCCCCTGTTCCTGACGAAGATCCTCATCTTCAGCCTGTTCGCCGCGTCCTTCGCCTTCCTCGCCCGCCACGGCGGCCTGCTGTCCTTCGGCCACGCGGCGTTTTTCGGGGTGGCCTCCTACACGACCGCCTATGCCACGTCCCAATGGGGGCTTCCGGCCGAGATGGCGCTCGCGACCGCGGTGGCGGCATCCTGCGCGGTCGGCGCGGTGTTCGGGGTTCTCGCCGTCCGCCGCAAGGGGATCTATCTCGCGATGATCACCCTCGCTTTGGCGCAGATGGTCTATTTCATGGCCGTGCAGGCGCCGTTCACGAATGGCGATGACGGGCTTCGCGGCGCGGCGCCCGGCCGCCTGTTCGGCCTGCTCGACCTGTCGAACATGTATGTGATGTATTTCGTGGTGCTGGCCGTGGTGGCGTGCGGGCTGATGCTGCTGGAGCGCGTCAAGAGATCGCCGTTCGGCCGCGTCCTGTTCGCCGTCAAGCAGAACGAGGGCCGGATGATATCGCTCGGCTATCAGGTCAACCAGTACAAGCTGATCGCGTTCGTGATCTCGGCGGGGCTGTCCGGCGTCGCCGGGTCGCTCAAGGCCATCTCGCTCCAGATCGCGACGCTGACGGACGTGAGCTGGATGATGTCGGCGGAAGTGCTGCTGATCAGCCTGCTCGGCGGGATGTCGACCGTCGTGGGGCCGATCGTCGGGGCCGCCATCCTCGGCACCATCGAGTTCTACCTCGCGCCCTGGGGCTCGTGGATCATCGTGGTGCAGGGCACCCTGTTCATCCTGTGCGTGCTCGTCCTTCGCACCGGGGTCGCGGACGTCCTGCTGGCGCTCGTCGACAGGGGCGGCCGCGAGAGAGCCGGGCGCGAAACGGGCGTCGCCGGCGTGGCTTCTCCCGTCGCGAAGGCGGGGGAATAGCCATGAGCGTCTCGCGCGAAGCGGCCCGACCCGTGCCGGCGACTCCGATCCTGCAGGGGAGGGCGCTGACCAGGCATTTCGGCGGGTTCGCTGCGGTCAACGGCGTGGACATCGCCGTCCAGGCCGGCACCATACACTCGCTGATCGGCCCGAACGGCGCCGGCAAGACGACGCTGTTCAACCTGCTCACCCGCTTCCTCCCGGTCACCAGCGGCACGATCCTGCTGCACGGCGAGGACATCACCGCGGCTTCGCCCGCGCAGGTCGCGCAGCGCGGGATGGTTCGGTCGTTCCAGATCTCGGCCGTCTTTCCGCAGATCACCGCGCTCGAAAACGTCATGATCGCGCTTCAGCGCCAACGGGGCCGGTCGTTCGATTTCTGGCGTTCCGGCCGCCTGCTCGACGTCTATCGCCGGCGCGCCGGCGAGCTGCTGGAGCAGGTCGGCCTGTCCGAGGTCCGCAACGAGGAGGCGCGCAGGCTGCCGTACGGGCGCAAGCGGGCGCTCGAATTCGCGACGACGCTGGCGCTCGACCCGAGCATCCTGCTCCTCGACGAGCCCACCGCGGGCATGACCGTGGAGGATGTCGAAAGGATCATGGGACTGATCCGCGAGGTCAGCGCCGACAGGACGGTGCTGATGGTCGAGCACAATCTCTCGGTGGTGTCGACGCTGTCCGACTGCATCACCGTTCTCGCCCAGGGCAAGGTGCTGGTCGAAGGCGACTACCAGACCGTGTCGAGCAATCCCAAGGTCATGGAAGCATATCTCGGCGTCCCTGCGCACTAGGTCGCGCGAGGACGGATGCAGAAGGACGAAGAACCATGCTCGAGGTCCGCGATCTGAACGCCTGGTACGGGGAGAGCCATGTGCTGCACGGCCTCTCCTTCGACGTGGAGACGGGCAGCGTCGTCACGCTGCTGGGCCGGAACGGCGCCGGCAGGTCGACCTGCCTCAAGGCGCTCATCGGCGCGCTGCCCAGGCGCAAGGGGTCGATCCGGTTCCACGGCACCGAGACGATCAATTCGCCCTCGGGCGCCATTGCCCGTCTCGGCATGGCCTGGTGCCCGGAAGACAGGGGAATCTTCGCCAGCCTCACCGTGAAGGAAAACCTTCTTCTGCCGCCCGTGACGGCGGAAGGCGGAATGTCGGTGGACGAGGTCCTGACGCTTTTCCCGAACCTTGCCACCCGCCTCCAGCAGGACGGCCAGAAGCTCTCGGGCGGCGAGCAGCAGATGCTCGCCATCGGCCGGATCCTGCGCACCGGAGCAAAACTCCTTCTGCTCGACGAGCCGACGGAGGGGCTTGCCCCGGTGATCGTGAAGCAGATCGAGCGGGCGATCATCGACCTGAAATCGAAAGGCTACACGATGATCCTCGTCGAGCAGAATTTCGGTTTCGCGGCGCAGGTCGCCGACCATCATCTGGTGATCGAGCTCGGGCGCGTCGTGGACCGCATCTCGGCGGCCGACGCGGCGGGCAATGTCGACCGCATCCATAGCTATCTGGGCGTCTAGAGCCTGTTATGGACCATGGATGGAGGCTGCGTTGAGCGACGAAGGACCGCATGACAGGAGAAAGGCGCAGGCCGGTATCGGGCATACCGGCAAGCCTTTCGACGCATCAGGCGGCCTTCGCCGCTCAACCCTTCGGGCTGCGCCGCTTTTGGCCCACCGGTTCGTCGCCGGTCTTGCAGGTATTCCCGATACCGGTCTGCGACCGGCTCCTGCCGGGCGGGCCAAAATCGGCGGCAGCGCAGCCCCATCCATGGTTCATAACAGGCTCTAGGAGCGGCGTGGAGGTTCGATGCGCAGGACGGTTGTTATCGCGGGCGCGAGCGGCGTGGTGGGAGCGGCGGCGGTCGAGCATTTTTCCGGCGGCGACTGGGACGTGGTGGCGGTGTCGCGCCGCCGCCCCGACGTCGAGGCCGACAGGTTCACGCATCTGTCCGTCGACCTGACCGATGCCGCGGCCACGGCCGAGGCGCTGGGAGGGCTGCGCAACGCCACCCATCTGATCTATGCGGCGCTGTTCGAGAAGCCGGGCCTCGTGGCGGGCTGGCGCGAGCACGACCAGATGCAGACCAACCTGACCATGCTGCGCAACTGCGTCGAGCCGCTTTGCGCCGGCGACGGATTGCGCCACGTCACGCTGCTTCAGGGCACCAAGGCGTACGGAAGCCACCTGCACGACATTCCAGTTCCCGCGCGCGAAAGCCTGCCGCGCGACGCCCACGAGAATTTCTACTGGTTGCAGGAGGACTATCTGCGCGAGCGGAGCGCGGAAGCCGGATTTGCCATGACCATCATGCGGCCGCAGCTCATCGTCGGCCCGGCGACGGGCGTGGCGATGAACGTGGTTCCCGTCATCGGCGCCTATGCCTCCATCTGCCGCGAGCTCGGGCGCGACTGCGGCTTTCCGGGCGGCCCGCCCATCATCTGGGAGGCGATCGATGCCCGGCTGCTGGCGCAATGCTTCGAATGGGCCGGCAGCGCCGCGCAGGCGCACGGCGAGACGTACAACATAACCAATGGCGACGTCTTCTCCTGGCATCATCTGTGGCCGGCGATGATGGCGACGCTGGGCGTTCGCCCCGGCGAGCCGGCGCCCGTCAGCATGGTCGAGTTCCTCGCCGCCAATGCCGGCGTCTGGGACAGGCTGGTCGACCGCCACGGCCTGCGCCGCCTCGACATGCGCCAGCTCATCGGCCAAGCGCATTATGCCGCCGACTACATGTTCGCGCTCGGCCAGGCCGCGCCGCGCACCAAGCTCGTCAGCACCGTCAAGCTGCGCAAGGCGGGCTTCTGCGGCGTGGTCGACACGCAGGAGACGTTCGCCTGGGCGCTGTCGACGCTGATGGAGCGCAAGGTGCTGCCGCCGGCTGACGCCGCGGCCGTCTAGAGGAGGAGAGGACATGGGAAGCAACGCCACGCAGGATGGTTTTCTGGCAGACATCTCCCCGGCGATGGAGGAGCTGGATGCCCATTTCGTCGATTGCTACCGCGGCCTTCACCGGGCGGCGACGCGGCGCAATACGCTCGACGCCAGGACGCGGGAGCTGATCGGGCTCGCGCTGAACGCCTCGGTGGCGAGCATGTATCTGCCCGCCGTGCGCCATCATATGCAGGCCGCCCTCAAGGCGGGCGCGACGACGGTCCAGGTGTTGCAGACGCTTCAACTGACCAGCGTGCTGGGCATCCATGCCATCACGGTCGGGCTGCCGGTCATCCTCGAGGAGCTCGGGGTCGAGGTCTCCGGCGAGTTCGACGCGGAGCGCAACGCGCTGAAGGAGGATTTCGTCCGCAGGCGCGGCTCGTGGACGCCGCTGTGGAACAGCCTGCTCCAGCTCGATCCGGATTTCTTCAAGGCCTATACGGATTTTTCCGGCGCTCCGTGGAATCCGGCGGAAGGCGGCCTCGACGCGAAGACGCGCGAGCTGATCTACGTCGCGATCGACGCCTCCACGAACCACCTGATGGTGCCCGGCATCAGGGCGCACGCGGCCAACGCCATCCGCTACGGCGCCACGAAGGACGAGCTGCTCGAGGTGCTCGAACTCACCTCGCTCATCGGAATGCAGACCTACATCGAGGGCTGCCGCGCATATATCGAGGCGAGCAAGGTGACATCATGAGCGATCCGTTTTCCGGGACCTGGACCATCGATCTGGAGAATTCCGTCGTCTGGGACGACGCCATGAAGCAGCACGTTGCCGATCGCGTCGGGGAAGAGGTGATCACCCTCAAGGTGTCCGGCGACGTTCAGGACTACGAGGTGCTTTACGGCGACAGCCCGAAGATCAGGATCGGCTACAGCGCCGCCTATGACAGCCCGCGCTGGGTGGACTACGCGGTGCGGGAGATCATGGCGCGGACGTCCGATCCCGAAGCCGAGATCGACGAATTCAAGGCGCGCATCAATGCGAGCGGCGGCGAAAGGGAGCGCAGCTTCGTCGTCGGCCAGTCCTATGGCCAGATCAGGCTGGTCTATGTGGACCGGCTGACCCACTATCGCGTCAGCAGGGATGCCGCGACGGGCGCTGCCCAGTCGGTGATGCTCAGGCGCATGGCGGCCGACGAGCAATCCTATACGGCCTCCGTCCTCGACACCAACGGCATCGTTTTCCGGGTCAGGCGCTTCGTGCGGGTCTGAACCGGGCGGGCGATCGCGAAGGCGCGGGCTGCCGCCGCCGGGGCCTGCTTCAGTTTCCCTTAGAGCGGGATACAACAAGACTGAATCATTATCCCGCTCTATCTCTTTGTTTAAGCATGATCTTTTCCGAAAAGTGGTTTCCACTTTTCGGGATCATGCTCTAGGCGCGGCGGCCTTGGCCAGGGACGACAGGGGCAGGCTGATGTCGATGGCAAGGCCCTCGGGCGTCGACCGTTTGAGGGCCGTGCCGCCGAGCTGGCCCTTGATGACGGCCGTGAACAAGCGGGAGCCGAAGCCGGTGCCTTCGCTCACCGGCGAAGGCGACCGGCATTTCTCCTTCCAGTAGACGAGCAGTCGGTCGCCCTGGCGGGCCAGCGTCACGCGCAGCGTGCCGCCGTCGTCGCCCAGCGCGCCGTACTTGACCGCGTTCGTCGCCAGCTCGTGAAAGACGAGGGCAACCGGCGTCACCGCGGCGGCGGCGATCAGCACGTCGTCGCCCAGAACCAGAATCTTGCCGCTGCCATGGTTGTATGGGCGCAGAAGCGTTCGCAGGAGCCCGGTAAACGACGTTGCGCTGCCGGTGTTGCTGCGCCTGATGAGGCTGTGCGCCTCGTGGAGGGATTTCAGCCGGCCGCGGATCGCGTCGGCCACCTCCGGCAGGGAGCCGCCCTCCCTGACGCTCGCATTGACGAGGCCGTTCACCAGCGCGAACAGATTGCCCAGGCGATGGTCCAATTCGCCCGCCACGGCTTCCCGCTCCGCTTCGAGCTGCTTGGCGTCGTCGATATCCGTGGATGTGCCGTACCAGCGCACGATGACGTCCTGCGCGTTTCGCAGCGGCTTGGCCTGCACCCTCAGCCAGCGATATCGCCCGTCATGATGCCTGAAGCGGTAGTCTATGGAGTAGGGCTTGCCCGTTCGCAGGCAGGCTTGCCACGTCTCCATGACGCGGCGCTCGTCGGCGGGATGGATGAGGCCGATCCAGGTTTCCGGCTCGATGTCCTCCGGCGCGATGCCGGTGAACTCCTGCCAGCGGCGGTTGAAATAATCGTGCCGGCCGGTCGCATCTGCGCTCCACACGATGTCGGGGATCGACTCGGCGACGATGTTGAAGCGCCGGTCGCTGAGTTCCAGGGCCTGCGCCGCCTTCGTCTGCTCGGTCAGGTTGATGAACACGCCGATCACATGGGACACGGCGTTGCGCTGATCGAAGACCGGCTTTCCGAAGGCGGCGAACCAGCGCGGCTCGCCTTCGAGGGCAAGATCCTCGTACTGGTCATGGAAGTCCGTGCCCGTTGCGATCGACAGGTTGAGTCCGTCGCGGACACGCTTGCGATCGTCGGGGGGAAGATTGGCCAGCGCCCTCTCGACGGTCCATTCCCTCCTGAAGGATATCTCATGGGAGGCGCGATCCTTGGACTCGATCGTCATGGTGTCGGCGGCAACGTTCAGATCCCAGATTCCGACGACGCCTCCCGCCTCTAGCGCCATGTCGACCCGCTGCCGGGCGACCGACAGGTTGTGCGCAAGCTCGTCGCGATTGCGCATGACCGTCGCGAGCGCGATCGGTGCCAGGGCGATCATGAAAGCACCCAGCCTGAGCGAGATTATCGCGCCGCCGTCGAAGCCGCCGGAAAGGCTGTGCAGATGGTCCACGCTGATGACGACCGACGACCACGAGGCGAACGCGAACGCCAGGACGGAAACGAAGAATACGGAATAGGCCAGCCCGCACCAGATGAGGGCCGGGACGGCGAACGCGATGGCGCCGGGTCCGCCTGCCAATGCGGCCAGCGCGCAGGTTCCGATCAGCGTCGCGACGGGCAGGGCGCTCCGCCAGTCCGTCGCGCGTGCAAGGGGGGGACGAAGCGAGAGCAGGCTTCGCAACGGCGGCATGGACAGGATCAGCGGCAGCAACGCGATGTAGTTGACGAGCTCCGACGTGAACCAGAATTTCCACGCGCCGAAGCGGCCGAGGCCGAGCGGGAAGGGGTCTGCCACCGCGGCGAACAGGCCGGCCGCCGCCGCGCCCGCAGCGGCGACGAGGACGTGCCAGAGAACCGATTGCGGCTCGCGCAACTGGAGCGCGCTTTCGGGCGTGAGCCGCGTCACGGCATAGGCCGCCGCGACGCCGCTGAGGTTTGCCCCGCACAACAGCAGCGCGCCCGTCAGATCGGTGCCGGTCACCAGATCCGCCGCCACGAAGCCGGCAGGCGCGGCCAGCCATATGGTTGCCCGCAGACCCTGCGGCAACCGCAGGAGCAGGCCGAGCGTCAGCGCATTGGCCGGCCAGACGACGGCGAGAAGACCCACCGGCCGCGTCATGATCCCGAGCAGGCAGACGACGAATATCCCGGCGGCGGCGAGCACCCATGTCGAAAGGAATCTCTGTGTCGGGCCTTCCCCCTTGAACGCAGCGGAACTTTCCAACAGGGCCACGACAGACTCTCCCCATCGGCCTGGCGCATCCGGAAACCGATGAGGGCTTCTTCATACCCCCTTGGTTTAACCGGGCATTCCTACAGAGAAAACTGGTAAAGGCGTCTGTTCTGGATCGCTCGTTACCTTGCCGACTTCCCGATTATTTGCAGTCTCCGGCTTCATCGTCAAGGAATTGAATAGAATCGGGCATCGATGCTGTCGCGATGGCGCTCGACTTTCGTTCATGGGAAAACAATTCGCCATCGACTGCGGGGATCGGACCACCGCAATTGCCCTGCCGGGCTTCGGCCCGGCAGGCGGCGCGCCGAAGCTTCCGGCAAGGCCGGATGCAGGCTGCGCCGGCCTCGACATCCGGGCTCCGCCTCACGGCAGGGAGCGGTGACCCGCACAGCCGCGGGCCGCGATGTCGCCGCCCGAGACCCACGGGTAGGCGTCCCAGCTCGACGCGCGCGAGCCGGACCCGGCACTGCCCCAGTGGCCGCCGAGGAGGACGTAGACCAGGCCGGAATCATTGTAGATGTTGAGCTGGCCGCGGCCGCCCGCGACGTTGCGCCAGTTCCACCCGAGGTTTGCGCCGTCGGGCCGGTAGGAGGAGTTCCTGCCCCACGTCCACTGCGTGCCGGTCGCCTGGATGATGCCCCATCTCGATGTTTGCTCCTCGTCGGCATTGGTGGAGCCGCTGTTCGTCGTGCCGAGCCCGGTCGTCACCGGGTCGTTGCCGCGCGACTGGCTCTCCGTCGCGCCGTAGGCGGCCGCGGCGAACTCCGCGTAGGACAGGAGCTGCTTGCCGTGGCTGGTCATCACCTCGGCCGCCTGCCACCAGTTGAAGGTGGAATAGGCGGCCGAGCCGTTGCCGCCGAAGGCCGCCGGTATCTTCGGCGGGGCCGAGCCATCGGCGATGCTCGCATTGTTGCGGCTGGTTCCGTCCGCGTGGTGGTTCACGCCGCAAAGATAGATGTCGCACCAGAACGCGCCGGCCACCAGCGCCATGCCGCGTGGGTCCGGGCAGGCGGGGCGCCATCTCAGATCCCACAACGAATATTCGTTGATCTGCGGCGTCGTGTTGCCGCCGGACGTGCCGGCTGCATTGCCGCCCGCGGCGTAGTGGAAGCCGCCGATCCGGCGGCTCGTCGCCGTGTCGAAGCCGGTCGGCGCGGTGAAGCTGGCGTCCGCGCGCAGGCTGCCGTCGTTGCATAGGTAGATGGCGTAGTCCGTGCCGGCGGTGAGCGTCGGCATCGCGACCGCGGTGGCGCTCGGGAACGGGTAGAGCAGGCCGCCGAGCTCGATGACGGTGCCGGCCTTCAGGCTCACCGTGCCGTTGCCGGTCCTTGTGAAGGCGACCGAGGCCGGGTCGGCCTTGGAGAAATGCCCGCGCACGATGTCCGCCATGGAGCCCGTGCGCGGAAAGGTGACGAGGCCGGTCGCGGCCGCCACCGTCATGGCGGATGTCCAGGCCGAGCCGTCGGGCGAAACCTTCACCGACAGATCGTCGTCGCCCGCGAGGCCGATCTCGGCCCGGCCGGAATAGCCCGTCTGGAAGAGCAGGCTGGCGGTGTCGCCAGCGGCGGTCTTCGACATTTTCAGGCGCATGTCGCCGTCGCCCGCGTCGGTGCTCGACAGAAGCACGGCGTCCGACTTCACCGACAGGCGGTCGGTGGTGTCGGCGGTGGTGTTGATGCCCAGCATGCCGACGGACGCGGCAAGGTCCGCCGCGGTCAGCGCCTGCCATGCGGAGCCGCTCCACATGACGAACATGGCTTCGTCGACGAGCCAGCCGTGCCAGCCGGTGCGCGGTTCGTGAAAGACCCACAGCCCGTCCTCCCAGGCGGCGACATGGTCGTCGCGGCCCGTCCACGCGCCGTCGGCGCCGGCCGCCACGATATAGCGGTCGCCGTTGGCCGGCGCGCCGGGCGGGGAGGCGAGGTCGCGGTCCAGCACGGTGAGCTGGACCATGGCGTCCAGCGTGCGGATCGCCTCGTTGTGGGTGACATGGGCCTGCGCCTGCTGCGGCAGGATGTAGGGCATGTCGAGGATGGGTGTGCGGTCCATGATGTCTCCTGCCGTCCGATCTTCGCGGCGATGATCGCGGCGGCGGACGGGGAGGGGACAGAGGCGTCCGGATTGCGGGACAGAGCGGGCGGGAACCGGGGATGCAGGACGGGAGCCTGGGATGCAGGACGGGGCGTCCCCTCCCCCTTGCGGGGAGGGTGGTCGCGAAGCGACCGGGTGGGGTGACCTCAACTGCCTCGACACCAGTTTTGCGTCGCGCCCGGCCGCACGTACCCCACCCCCGGCCTTCGGCCGGACCCTCCCCGCAAGGGGGAGGGGACGCCCTGCCTATGTCGGAAAACGCACGACGAAGCAGGCGCCGCCGTCCTGTGCCGCCTCGTAGGCGACCGTCGCGCCGTGATGCGCGGCGATCTGGCGCACCAGCGACAGGCCGAGGCCCCAGCCGCCAGCGGATTCGGCGCGGCCGGCCGGTCGGTAGAAGGGCTCGAAGATGCGCTCGCCGTCCCCCGCCTCTATCCCCCGGCCATGGTCGCGCACGCGCAGCTCCGCCGTGCCGTCGCCGCTGCGGGAGACGACGAGCGAAACAGGCGGCGCGCCGTGGCGCAGCGCGTTCTGGATGAGGTTGCGCACCAGCCGGGTCAGCAGCATCGGGTCGCCCATGACCGTGGCCGAGACGCCTTCGGCCTCGACATCGTTGCGCGCGGCCTCCTCGGCCGCCAGCGCCAGCAGGTCGACCGGCTCGCGCCGCTCCAGCTTCTCGATATGGTCGAGCCGGCTCGCCAGCAGGATCTCCTCCACCAGCGCGTCGAGCTCCGCCATGTTGCGCAGGATCTCGGCGCGCGTCGCCTGCGCGCCGTCGCCGCCGTCAAGGTCGATCGCCATGCGCAGCCGGGCCAGCGGCGAGCGCAGCTCGTGGCTGGCGTTGGCGAGCAGCGCCCTGTTCGATTCCACCAGCTTCTCGATGCGCTCGGCCGTCTGGTTGAAGGCGCGCGCGACCGAGGCCACCTCGTCGCGTCCCTCGACCGGAACCCGGCGCGACAGGTCGCCGCCGCCGAAGGCCGCCATGCCGCCGCGCAAATTCTCCAGCCGCCGCGTCAGGTGGCGCACGACTGGCCAGGCGGCCAGCCCGGTGACGCCGGCGATCAGGGCGAGCCAGGCGAGCGGGTTGGGCCTGCCGTCCGGCGGGCCGAACGGCATGCGCTTGATGCGCGCGGCGAAGAAGCGTCCGTCCGGGAGCCGCGCGGCGAAGACATGCGGCGGGAAGACATGTTGCGGGCCGGCGCGGCGGCCGCGCCGCAGCCCGTCGAGGATGTCGGAGGGCAGCGGCCGGCCCACCGCCTCGACGACGGCGCCGTCGCGCCCATAGACGGTGATGTCGGCGTCGAAGGCGCGCGCCAGCGCCGCCAGCACGGTGCGCAGCTCCTGCCGGTCGTCGCCGGCCGGGATGATGGCGGCGACGAAGGCGTCGCGCCGCGCCTCCCAGCCCCGGTCCATCTCGCGGTCGCCGAGGCGCACGAAGGCCGCGCTGGCCAGCGCCAGCACCACCAGCGCGGCGATGACGGTCAAATAGACCTTGGCGAACAGGCTGTTGCGCAGGAAACGCATGGCGCGGCTAAAGTCCGTCCTGGTTGCGGGCGAAGACATAGCCGGCGCCGCGCACGGTGACGATGCGGCGCGGCTGCTTCGGGTCCGCCTCGATCGCGGCGCGGATGCGCGAGACATGGACGTCGATGGAGCGGTCGAAGGCTTCCAGCTCCTCGCCGCGCACGAGATCCATCAACTGGTCGCGCGAGAGGATGCGGCCGGCGTTGCGGGCCAGCGCCACGAGGATGTCGAACTGGTGACCGGTGATCGTGCAGTCGGTGCCGTCGATGCGGGCGCTGCGCGAGGCGGGGTCGATCTCCAGCCGGCCGAAGCGCATGAGGTCCGCCGAGTCGGCGGGTCGGCCGCGGCGGCGCAGGATCGCCTTCAGCCGCGCCAGAAGCTCGCGCGGGTTGAAGGGTTTCGGCAGGTAGTCGTCGGCGCCGATTTCGAGCCCCACGATGCGGTCGGTCTCGTCGCCCTTGGCGGTCAGCATCAGCACCGGCACGTCGGAGGAGACGCGGATGCGACGCAGCGCCTCGAAGCCGTCGAAGTCGGGCAGCATCACGTCGAGGATCACCAGTTGGGGCACGGCGCGCGCCACCTCCTCGACCCCGGCGCGCGCGGTCGGGGCCGTGCGCACCGAGAAGCCGTTGCCGCCGAGATAGTCGGCCAGCATGGCGGAAAGCCGCGTGTCGTCGTCGACGATCAGCACCGTATCCGCCATGCCTGCCGAACTCCCTTGCTGCGGTCAGTCTAGCACCGGCCTACCAGCGGCCGCGAGGGCCGCTACGCGCACCGTCCTCCAGCATTTCCGCCGCCTTGGCGCGCTGCTCCGGCGTCAGCACCTCGGCCGCCTCGACCAGCGCGGCAACAAACGTCTTCGACGCCTCGTCGGCCTTGGCCACACGGTCGGCGCGCAGCGCCTCTATAGCGGCCTTGTCGACGGTGGCGGCGCCGAGCAGCCCGGCGAGATCCTCGCGGGTGTCGCGGAATTCGCGCATCAGCGGGCGCGCCTCGGAGCGGACGTTGTCCATGATGGCGAAGATCTTGTCTTCCTGTTCGTCGGTCAGGTCGAGCGCCCTGAAGATCTGGGCGGGGCCGCCCATGCCGCCGCCATGGCGCGGGCCGTGCCCACTGCCCCAGCCGCCGCGGGGGCCGTCGCCGCCGCCCCAGCCGGTGTGGTGGAAGGGCGCGCGCATCATGTCCTGGCTGACCGCGGTGGCGACGCCGATGCCGCCGACGGCGACGAGGCCGAGCGCGCCGATGACGGCCCAGCGGGCGAAGCCCGACGACTGCGCCGGGGCATCCTGCTTCGGTGCCGCAGGGGCGGGGTTGAGGTTGTTGTCTTCCATGGTCGTTGTCCTTCCTTCGGGTGGCGCCGGGGATGTGCGCCGACATGGGCAGACTAGGCGCGCCGCGTTTCGCCCGTTGCGGGGCAAGGTAAAGTTTTGTGAAGCCGCCGGCAGGGCGGCATTGCGGTGAAACAATGCGCGAACTAGCTTCGCCCGCGAACGGGAGGGCGGCCGGGAATGCCAGGAACGGATGAAAGCGGGGAGAAGAAGATACGCGGCCTGCCGGTCTGGCGCGGCGACATCTCCATCGAGCCGCTGGTCGGCGGGCTCTCCAACAAGAGCTGGGTGGTGACCGACCGGGGCGGCCGCCATGTCGTGCGCTTCGGGCAGGATTTTCCGCTGCACCACGTCCATCGCGAGCGCGAGGTGATGGCCGCGCGCGCGGCGCACGCGGCCGGCTTCGGCCCCGAGGTGCGCTATTCCGAGCCGGGGCTGATGATCACCGCCTTCGTCGAGGCCAAGACGTTCGGCGCCGGGGACGTGCGCGCCAATATCGAGCCGATCGCGGCGCTGATCCGCGGCTTCCATACCAAAATGCCCGCCCATGTGTCGGGCGCCGGCTTCCTGTTCTGGGTGTTCCACGTCATCCGCGACTACGCGCGCACGCTGAAGGCGCACCGCAAGCGGCTGGGCTTCCTGCCCACCTATCTGTCGCTCGCCGACGAGATGGAGGCCGCGCAGGTGCCGCTGCCCATCATCTTCGGCCATCACGACCTGCTGCCGGCCAATTTCCTCGGCGAGCGCGACCGCATCTGGCTCATCGACTTCGAATATGCCGGTTTCGGCACGCCGCTGTTCGACCTCGCCAACCTCGCCTCCAATTCCGACTTCTCGGATTCGGAGTCGGAGCGGCTGCTGGTCGCCTATTTCGGCGCGCCGCCCGGGCCGGAGCTGCGCCGGGCCTTCGCGGCGATGCGGGTCGCCTCGCTGCTGCGCGAGGCGATGTGGAGCATGGTGTCCGGCCTGTTCCTGGAGACGCCGGGCGTCGACTACGACGCCTATGCCCATGAGAACCTGCGCAAGCTCGGCTCTGCGCTCGAAGACTATCGCTCGCGCTACGGGGCACGATCTTGAGCCTTCCCTCGCATGCCCGCTTCGTCGTCATCGGTGGCGGCATCATCGGCTGCTCCACGGCCTATCACCTTGCCCGCGACCACAAGGCCGAGGTCGTGCTGCTGGAGCAGGGCAGGCTGACTTCCGGCTCGACCTGGCATGCGGCGGGGCTGGTCGGGCAGTTGCGCTCGTCGGCGTCGATCACCCGTGTGCTGAAATACTCCGTCGAGCTCTACAAGGGGCTCGCTGCCGAGACGGGTCTCGAAACCGGCTGGAAGATGACCGGCTGCCTGCGGCTGGCGACCAGCGAGGACCGCTGGACCGAGTTCCGGCGGCTGGCGACGACGGCCAAGAGCTTCGGCATGGAGATGCATCTCGTCTCGCCGCAGGAGGTCAGGCGCATGTGGCCGCTGATGGAGGTTTCCGACCTCGTCGGCGCCTCGTGGCTGCCGACCGACGGGCAGGCGAGCCCGTCCGACATCGCGCAGTCGCTGGCCAAAGGTGCGCGCATGCACGGCGCGAAGCTGTTCGAGGGCGTGCGCGTCACCGGATTCGAGATGGATGGAAGGCGCATCGTCAAGGTCAGGACCACGCAGGGCGACATCGCCTGCGAGACGGTGGTCAACTGCGCCGGACAGTGGGCGCGGCAGGTGGGCGCCATGGCCGGCATCAGCGTGCCGCTGACGCCGGTGAAGCACCAGTACATCGTGACGGAAAGGATCGACGGGCTCGCCCCCGATGCGCCGACCATCCGCGATCCCGACCGCCGCACCTATTTCAAGGAGGAGGTCGGCGGTCTGGTGATGGGCGGCTACGAGCCCGACCCGCAGCCTTGGCTGACCGGCGAACCGGACGGCGACGTGCCGGCCGACTGGGAATTCCGGCTGTTCGACGACGATTTCGGGCATTTCGAGCAGCATATGGCGCAGGCCATCGCCCGCGTGCCGGCGCTGGAGACGGCCGGCGTCAAGCAGATGATCAACGGGCCCGAGAGCTTCACGCCCGACGGCAATTTCATCCTCGGCCGCGCGCCCGAATGCGCCAACACGTATGTCGGCGCCGGCTTCAACGCCTTCGGCATCGCGTCCGGCGGCGGGGCAGGGTGGGTGCTGGCGCAATGGGCGGTGGACGGCGTCGCGCCGCTCGATCTCTGGGTGGTCGACATCAACCGTTTTTCCGGCCTCCACCGCGACCGCGACTGGGTGCGCGAGCGCACGCTCGAAGCCTACGGCAAGCACTACACGGTCGCCTTCCCGCATGAGGAGTACGAGAGCGGGCGGCAGGCGATCCGCTCGCCGCTCTACGAGCGCCTCAAGGCGCATGGCGCGGTGTTCGGAGCAAAACTGGGCTGGGAGCGGCCCAACTGGTTCGCGCCGAAAGGCACTGAGCCGAAGGATGTCTATTCGATGGGCCGGCAGAACTGGTTCGACGCCGTGGGCGACGAGCATGCCCATGTGCGCGAGCATGTCGGCGTGTTCGACCAGTCCTCCTTCGCCAAATACGAGGTGAGCGGGCCGGGCGCCGCGGCGGCGCTCGACTGGCTCTGCGCCAACGATGTTTCGAAGCCGGTCGGCCGCCTGACCTACACGCAGCTTCTCAACCCGCGCGGCGGCATCGAGGCCGACCTGACGGTGGCGCGGCTCGCCGAGGACCGTTTTTACGTCGTCACCGGCACGGGTTTTCGCACGCACGACCTCGCCTGGATCGCCGAGAACCTGCCGCTTGGTGCGGATGTGCGGCTGGACGACGTGACCGAAGCGTTCGGCACGCTGTCGCTGATGGGGCCGGCCGCGCGAAACGTGCTGGAAGCGGTAAGCGACGCGGACGTGTCCAACGCGGCCTTTCCCTTCGGCCATGCGCGCGAGATTGCCATCGCCGGGCACAAGGTGCGGGCGCTGCGCGTCACCTATGTCGGCGAGCTCGGCTGGGAATTGCATATTCCGATCAACGGGCTGGCAGAAATCTTCGACGCTCTGATTCAACGCGGCGCGCCGTTCGGCATCCGGCCGGTCGGCTATCGCGCGCTGGAATCGCTGCGGCTGGAAAAGGGCTATCGCGCCTGGGGCAGCGACATCACGCCCAACGATTCGCCCTTCGAGGCGGGTTTAGGCTGGGCGGTGAAGCTCAGGTCCAACAAGGCTTTTCTGGGCCGCGAGGCGGTGCAGGCGATCGCGGCGAAGCCACTGGCCAGGCGGCTGGCGGGTTTCACCGTCGACCCGGACGTGGTGCTGCTCGGGCGCGAGACGATCCTGCGTGACGGCGAGGCGGTCGGCTACCTCACCTCCGGCGGCTACGGCTACACGGTGGGCCGGGGCATCGGCTACGGCTATGTGCGCAACGCGGCCGGTGTCAGCGACGACTTCCTGCGGGAAGGAACCTACGAGCTCGTGGTGGCCATGGACCGCGTGCCGGCGACTCTGCACACGGGCGCGCTCTACGACCCCGGCAACGAGCGGGTGAAGGCGTGAGCGCGGCGACCCGGTTCGGGCTCGCCGCCGCGGCGCTGCTGGCCAGCCTGTCGTCCGTTTCCGCCGCCACGCTGGATATCCGCGACTGCCCGCTCGACACGCTGGTCTTCGTCGATCCGTGGGCGGACAGCGTGTTCGAGGTGACGCGCGTCGGGCGCAGCGAGCGGTGGCAGTGCCCGGACGGTGTCAGGCCGCCGCACCATTCCTGCCGCGGTCCCTATGGCGACACCGTGCTGCAAGGTATGTTCGCCGAATATGGGAGCACAACCAAGGTGCCGATGACGGCGACCTACAGCGTCGTTCCGGGCGTGCCGTGCTGCGACTGGACCGTTGCCGAGGGCGCGACCGGCGGGGCGGGCGCGAATTTCCGATGGTTCGCGGCGGGCGAGGCGCCGCTGCTGCGCAGCCAGCCCTGGCTGTCGATCGATTCGGACGACGGCGAGGATTTCGGCAACCCGCTGTTCGCGGCCGCCTGCACCTTGCCGTGACTTGGGGGGCCGTGATCTGAGTCTGCCGTCCCTGCGGGCGCGTCACAGCTTCGGCGCGCAATAGAGCCCGTAGAGCGTCTTCAGCACCTCCTCGACCTCGGTGCTGGCCAGCCGGTAGAAGATCTGCTGGCCGTCGCGCCGCGTCCTCACCAGCCCCAGCGCGCGCATCTTGGCGAGGTGCTGCGAGGCCGCCGCCACCGTCAGCCCGACGATGCCGGCCAGATGCCCCACCGTCTTCTCGCCCTCCAGCAGGTTGCACAGCACCACCAGCCGCTTGGCGTTGGCCATGGCCGTCAGCAGGCCGGATGCCGCTTCCGCGCTTTCCTCGAAGGCGGCGAGGGTCTTTGCATTCATCTCGATTTTCATGCTTGACACTATAGCAATTGCGCAACTATTTGACAATCACCAAACGCAAGGAGCCAGCCATGACCCCGGCCACGACCAATGTCGGCAGCGCGGACCGCATCGTCCGCGCCATACTGGGACTCGTCCTCATCGTCCTTCCCTTCATGTCCATCGCCGCGCTCGACGCGGTCGGCGCGTGGAAATTCCTCGTCGCGGCCGTGGGGCTGGTGCTGCTCGGCACCGCCGCGATGCGCTTTTGCCCACTCTATGCGATTTTGGGGCTGAACACCTGCCCGCTGGGGCGACGCTGACGATGGAGACGGCATTCACGCCTTACGCGTCGCTGATCGGCGGCGCGCTCATCGGCCTGTCGGCGGTGCTGCTGATGGCCACCCACGGCAAGATCGCCGGCATGACCGCCATCATCGGCGGTGTCGTCCCGCCGCGGTCGTCCGACTGGGCGTGGCGCGCCGCCTTCCTCGCCGGAGCCATCGGCGCGCCGGCGCTGCTCGCGGCGTTCGGCATCATGGACATCCCGTTCGACGTACCGGTTTCGACGACGGCGCTGGCGGTCGGCGGGCTGATCGTCGGGATCGGCGTCACCTATGGCGGCGGCTGCACCAGCGGCCACGGCGTATGCGGGCTGGCGCGCCTGTCGCCGCGCTCCGTCGTCGCCACCATCGTCTTCATGGCGGCGACCTTCGCCACCGTCTATATTGCGCGCCATCTGGCCGGAGCCTGAGCCCATGCACAAGACCATCTCCGCGCTGCTGATCGGCGCCATGTTCGGCATCGGCATCGCCATATCGGGCATGGGCAACCCGGCCAAGGTGCTGAACTTCTTCGACCTTGCCGGCACGTTCGACCCGAGCCTGATCCTCGTGATGGCGAGCGCGCTGGCGGTGACCGCCGTCGGCTACCGGCTGGTGTTCCGGGCGCGCTCGGCGCCGGTCTGCGCCGCCCGGTTCGACATCCCGACGAAGCGCAGCATCGACCTGCCGCTGGTGGCCGGCTCCGCCGTGTTCGGCGTGGGCTGGGGCATCACCGGCTTCTGCCCCGGCGGCGCGGTTCCCATGCTCGGCCTCGGCAACGCCGAGACGCCCGTCTTCGTTCTGTCCATGGTCGCCGGCATCGTGGCCGCCCGCGCATGGCGCCAGCGCGCGCTGCGCCCGGCCGCCGCCTGAACCCCGAGAAACACAGGACAAGGAATACAGGAAAGGAAAGTGTCATGAACGCTCATGTTTCCAGCGCCGGGTCCGCCATCCAGCCGGTGCCCTTCGAGGCCGACCTGTCGGTGAAGCCGCAAGTGACGGCCTTCTTCGACGAGCCGACCAACACCGTGTCCTACGTCGTCAAGGACCCGAACTCGAACGCCTGCGCCGTCGTCGATTCCGTCATGGACATCGACTATGCGGCGGGCCGCATCGCCTATCATTCGGCCGACGCGATCATCGACCACATCCGGTCGAACGGGCTCGAGCTCGAATGGCTGATCGAGACCCACGTCCATGCCGACCACCTGTCCGGCGCGCCCTACATCCAGGGCAAGCTCGGCGGCAAGATCGGCATCGGCGAGAACATCACCATCGTGCAGGAGACGTTCGGCAAGGTGTTCAACGAGGGCACCGAGTTCCAGCGCGACGGCTCGCAGTTCGACCGCCTGTTCAAGGACGGCGACAGCTACAGGATCGGCGCGATGGAGGCGCACGCCATGCACACGCCCGGCCACACGCCGGCCTGCATGACGCATGTGATCGGCGACGCCGCCTTCGTCGGCGACACGCTGTTCATGCCGGACGGCGGCTCGGCCCGCGCCGATTTCCCCGGCGGCGACGCGCGCACGCTCTACCGCTCGATCAGGCGCGTGCTGGCGCTGCCCGGCGAGACGCGCCTTTTCATGTGCCACGACTACGGGCCGAACGGCCGCGAGATCCGCTGGGAGACGACGGTGGACGAGCAGCGCGCGCACAATATCCATGTCAGGGACGGGATCGGCGAGGACGAGTTCGTCGCCACGCGCGAGGCGCGCGACGCGACGCTCGCCATGCCGCGGCTGATCATCCCGTCCTTGCAGGTGAACATGAAGGCCGGCGCGCTGCCGGAGCCCGACGAGAGCGGCAAGCGGTTCCTCAAGGTGCCGCTCGACACGCTCTGAGAGTCCGTCTGGAAACTGGGTGGGGGCGGTCTGCAAATGGCGTTTTGCTCCGCTCCGAGGCTCACAAACCACCATTTTGGTCGCTGCGCGCCCATCTTTGATTCCGCCACGCCCTGACCCGTTTCCAAAGGACTCTGAGGCCGCATCCCAACCCATTCGCAGGAAACGTGACGATGAATTCCAGGAAGATTGCCGAGACCTTCTCGGTCTCCGGGCAGATCGCGCCGAAGGACGTGGCGGCGGTCGCCGCCGCCGGCTTCCGCTCCATCATCTGCACTCGCCCCGACGGCGAGGGCTGGGGCCAGCCCAAATTCGCCGAGGTCGAGGCGGCGGCCAGGGCCGCCGGCCTACAGGCCGCCCATGTGCCGGTCACGCCGGGCGGCATGGGCGAGCGCGACGCGCGGCGCTTCGCCGAGCTGATGCGCACGCTGCCCGGCCCGGTGCTCGGCTATTGCCGCAGCGGTGCGCGCGCCGCCGGACTGTGGCAAGCTGCCCAGACCCTCGATCCGGCGAGCTGAGCGACCGTGAAGCGACTGCGCGACCATCTGCCTTTCCTCGACTGGGCGTCCGCCTATTCGAGGCGCGAGGCGACCAACGACCTGCTGGCGGCGGTGATCGTCACCATCATGCTGGTGCCGCAGAGCCTGGCCTACGCCATGCTCGCCGGCCTGCCGCCGCATGTCGGCCTCTATGCGTCGATCCTGCCGCTGGTCGCCTATGCGGTCTTCGGCACCAGCCGGACGCTCGCCGTCGGGCCGGTGGCGGTGGTGTCGCTGATGACGGCGGCGGCGGTGGGGCAGGTGGCCGCGCCGGGCACGGCGGCCTATGTGGAGGCGGCGATCGTGCTGGCGCTGCTGTCGGGGCTGATCCTCGTCGCGATGTCGGTGCTGCGGCTCGGCTTCCTCGCCAACTTCCTCAGCCATCCGGTGATCTCCGGCTTCATCTCGGCCTCGGGCATCCTCATCGCCGCGAGCCAGGTGAAGCACATTCTCGGCGTGCCGGCCGGCGGCGATACGCTGGCCGGGATCGTCTCCGAGGTGATGCCGCAGCTCGGCGCGGCCAATCCCTATACGCTCGCCGTCGGCGTCGGGGCGCTTGCCTTCCTGTTCTGGGTGCGCAAGCGGCTGAAGCCGCTGCTGGTCGGCGCCGGGCTGAAGCCGCGCCCCGCCGACATGATCGCCAAGGCCGGGCCGGTTGTAGCCATCGCCGCCACGATCGGCGCGGTGCTCGCCTTCGGCCTCGACGGCAAGGGCGTGAAGATCGTCGGCGACATCCCGTCCGGCCTGCCGCCCTTCGCCATTCCTTCCTTCGATGCCGCGCTGTGGTGGCAGCTCCTGCCGGCGGCAGCGCTGATCAGCCTCGTCGGCTTCGTGGAGTCGGTGTCGGTGGCGCAGACGCTCGCGGCCAAGCGCCGCCAGCGCATCGTGCCCGACCGCGAGCTGACGGGGCTGGGCGCCGCCAACATCGCCGCGGCGCTGTCGGGCGGCTATCCGGTGACCGGCGGCTTCGCGCGCTCGGTCGTCAATTTCGACGCCGGCGCCGAAACGCCGATGGCGGGCGTGTTCACCGCCGCCGGCATCCTCGCCGCGACGCTGCTGCTGACGCCGCTGTTCCGCTATCTTCCGCAGGCGGTGCTCGCCGCCACCATCATCGTCGCCGTGCTGTCGCTGGTCGATTTCGGCGCGATGAAGCGCACCTTCGCCTATTCCAAGGCCGATTTCGCGGCCATGGCCGTCACCATCCTCGCGGTGCTGTTCGTCGGCGTCGAGGCCGGCATCCTCGCCGGCGTCGGCCTGTCGCTGGCCCTGTTCCTCTACCGCACCAGCAAGCCGCATGTCGCCATCGTCGGGCAGGTGCCGGGCACCGAGCATTTCCGCAACGTCAACCGCCACGACGTGGTGACGCAGCCGGAACTGCTGTCGATCCGCGTCGACGAGAGCCTCTATTTCGCCAATGCCCGCTTCCTCGAAGACACGATCTACGACGCGGTGGCGACGCGGCCGGAGCTGAAGCACGTCGTGCTCATGTGCCCGGCGGTGAACCTCATCGACGCCTCGGCGCTGGAAAGCCTCGAAGCCATCGCCCACCGGCTGGAGGCGGCCGGCGTCGGCTTCCACCTGTCGGAGGTGAAGGGGCCGGTGACGGACGCGCTCAAGCGCTCCGACTTCTTCTCCCACTTCAAGGGCAAGGTGTTCCTGTCGCAGCACGAGGCGGTGCGCGCGCTGTGCCACACGCCCGCGCGGACAGACGACAAGCCCGAGCTGACGATTGCCTCGGGTTAAGTCTCTACAGCCGCCTGAGCACCACCGCGCGCGAGGGGATGGTTCCCGTCTCGCCGGGCATGGAGACATAGGGCTCCGTCTCCTCGGCGATCGTAATGGCGCCGGCGCGGACGTGGCCGTGAACCGCGGCGGAAAAACCGCCTTCCCAGACCGTGTCCTTCACCGTCAGCACGATGGCGCCGCCCGGCCGGCAGATGCGGATCAACTCCGGCAGGCCCTCGGGACCGACATGGCCGGTGGTGAACACGCCGGCCGAGACGATGCCGGCGAAATGGCCGTCGGCAAAGGGCAGGGCGCTGCCGAGCGCGAGATTGTGCAGGGCCGCGTAGACCCCCTTGGCGCGCGCCACCGCGAGCATGCCTTCCGATATGTCCAGTGCCTCGACTTGGCGGTAGCCGACGATGGCGAGCCAGCCGCCGATCAGGCCCGTGCCGGCGCCCGCGTCGAGCAGCGGCGCGGCGCCGCGCGGCAGGTGACGCGCCAGCAGCGCGAGGCAGATCGATGGATGGCGGTAGCCGGCCGTCGCCATCTCGGCATCGTAGGTCGCCGCCCAGCCGTCATAGAGGGCGGCGACTTCCTCGGGCGCCCTGGCGTCGTAGACGGCGCCCAGCGCGCCGGTGTGGTGGGAGGTGGTCATGGGATGGCCGCCGGTTTCGGAGCCCTACGACGTACCCCCACCCTTACCCTCCCCACAAGGGGGAGGGAGACATTCGCGTTTGCGCCTTGTTCTGCAAGACAGGCGCAGCGATGACGACTCCCTCCCCCTTGTGGGGAGGGTAAGGGTGGGGGTGAGCCAAGCTCGACGTGACCCAAGCTACCCGTGCGCCACCATCACATGCCGCACGGCGGTGTAGTCCTCCAGCGCGTACATGGACATGTCCTTGCCGTAGCCGGACTGTTTCAGGCCGCCATGGGGCATCTCGTTGCACAGCATGAAATGCGTGTTGATCCAGGTGCAGCCGTAGCGCAGGCGCGCGGCCGTCGCCATGGCGCGGCCGACGTCCCGCGTCCAGACCGAGGAGGCGAGGCCGTAATCGCTGTCGTTGGCCCATGCCACCGCCTCGTCGACGTCGGAGAAACGGGTGACGGAGACGACCGGGCCGAACACCTCGCGGCGCACGATCTCGTCCTCCTGCCGCGCGCCGGCCACCACGGTCGGCTGGAAGTAGAAGCCGCCGCCGTCGCCCGGCTTGCCGCCGGTGGTGATCTCGATGTGCTTCAGCTCGGCGGCGCGCTCCACGAAGGAGGACACGCGGTCGCGTTGGCGCTTCGAGATGAGCGGGCCGATCTCGTTCTGCGTGTCGTCCTCGCGATCGTAGGCGAGGGTGGACACCGCCTCCGAAAGCTCGGCCACCAGCTTCTCGTAGACCTTCCTGCCGGCATAGACGCGGCAGGCGGCGGTGCAGTCCTGCCCGGCATTGTAGTAGCCGAAGGCGCGCAGGCCGCTGACCACGGCGCCGATGTCGGCGTCGTCGAAGACGATGACCGGGGCCTTGCCGCCGAGCTCCAGATGGGTGCGCTTGACCGACTTCGCGGCAGCCTGGAGCACCTTCTTGCCGGTGGCGATGTCGCCGGTGATGGAGATCATGTCGACGCCGGGATGGTTGATCAGCGCGTTGCCGACGCTCTCGCCGCGGCCGAGCACGACGCTGACCACGCCTTCGGGCAGCACTTCGGACAGCAGCTTGGCCATCTTGAGCGCGGTCAGCGGCGTCTGCTCGGAGGGCTTGAAGACGACGCAGTTGCCGCCCGCTATGGCCGGCGCGAGCTTCCACGCCATCATCATCAGCGGGTAGTTCCACGGCGCGATCTGGGCGACCACGCCGATGGCGTCGCGGCGGATCATGGAGGTGAAGCCGGGCAGGTATTCGGCCGCCGCCGGGGCCGGCATATTGCGCACCGCGCCGGCGAAATAGCGGTAGCAGTCGACGATGGCGGGGATCTCGTCCGCCTTCACCGCATTGATCGGCTTGCCGCAGTTCAGCGCCTCAAGCGCGGCGAAGCCGTCCGCGTCGGCCTCGATGCGCTCGGCGATCTTCAGGAGGTAGGCCGAGCGCTGGGCCGGCGTGGTGCGCGACCACGTATCGAACGCCTTGCGCGCGGCGGCGAGCGCCGCGTCGATCTGCGCCGGGCTCGCCTCGGGCAGAGCGAGGATCTTCTGGCCCGTGCGCGGATTGAGGATCGTCTCCTCGGTTTCGGTGCCGGCCTCGAATTTCGAGCCAATCAGCATCTTGGTGTCCATGGGACTGTTCCTCCACAGGCTATTTGCCGGAGCCGGCGACACGGTCGCCGTCGCGGGTCAGGTAGAAGGCGGCAAGGATGGGCAGCACGGTGACGGTGAAGACCACCATCGCCACGACGTTGGTCACCGGGCGCTGGCGCGGGCGGACCAGTTCCTCCAGCATCCAGATCGGCAGCGTCTGCTGCTGGCCGGCGGTGAAGGTCGTCACGATCACCTCGTCGAAGGACAGCGCGAAGGCGAGCATGCCGCCCGC
>CAZVTK010000016.1:0-51872 GCA_964629765.1 uncultured Mesorhizobium sp. | reverse complement strand
GCCCGGACCTGCTCAAGAGCCTCGTGCTGCACTGGCAGCGCCACCCCTCGCTCTCCTATCTGTTCTCCGGCCTGTTCATCGGCCCGACCAGCCAGGCGCCGCGCATCGACGAGGCCCGCCACGACGCGCTGTACGAGCTGGAGACGGCGCTGGCGCAGATCCCGCCGCCCGGCGCGTACGGTGAGTGGGGCGAGGCGCCGCAGCCCTGGCTGGTCGACCGCCTGCTGCGCAATTTCCTCGTCGACGTCACCGGCAACACCCATCGGGCCGAGATCTGCATCGACAAGCTGTTCTCGCCCGACGGCCCGACCGGCCGGCTGGGGCTGGTCGAGTTCCGCGGCTTCGAGATGCCGCCCGACCCGCGCATGAGCCTTGCCCAGCAGGTACTGATCCGGGCGCTGATCGCCCGGCTGTGGCAGGCGCCGCTGACCGGCAACCTGGTGCGCTGGGGCACGGCGCTGCACGACCGCTTCATGCTGCCGCATTTCCTGTGGCGGGACTTCCTCGACGTGCTGGACGATCTGAAGCGCCACGGCTTTGCCCTGCGCCCCGAATGGTTCGAGGCGCAGCTCGAGTTCCGCTTCCCCTTCTGCGGCGAGGTCGAGCTGGAGGGCGTGACGCTGGAGGTCCGGCAGGCGCTGGAGCCCTGGCACGTGCTCGGCGAGACGGGCGCCATCGGCGGCACGGTGCGCTATACGGATTCCTCCGTGGAGCGCTTGCAGGTAAAACTCTCGGGCGGCGAGCCCGGCCGCTATGCCGTGGCGGCAAACCGCCGCCGCGTGCCCTTGCAGAAGGCGGGGTCCGGCGCCGCCGTCGGCGGCGTGCGCTTCAAGGCGTGGCAGCCGGCCATGGCGCTGCACCCGGTCATCCCTGTTCACGCGCCGCTCACCTTCGACGTGTTCGACACCTGGTCGGGCCGCGCGCTGGGCGGCTGCGTCTACCATGTCGCGCATCCGGGCGGGCGCAACTACGAGACCTTCCCGGTCAACGGCAACGAGGCCGAGGCGCGGCGGCTCGCCCGCTTCGAGCCGCACGGCCATACGCCGGGCTGGTACGAAAGCCTTGCCGAGGTGCCGAACGCCGAGTTCCCGATGACCCTCGACCTGCGGCGGCCCGCCGACCTATGAGCGCCGCGCCGGACCGCGCCCGCCAGCCCGACGTCCCATCGGACCCCACCGGGCGCCTGCTCGCCGGCTACCGGACGCTGGCGGGCGTGCCGGACGAGCTGAAGGACGAGAACGGCGCGCTGCGCCCGGCATGGCGGCACTTCGCCAGCCATTTCGCCGCGCTGTCGCCGGCCGACATCGCCCGCCGCTTCGCCCGCGGCGACCAGTATCTGCGCGATGCCGGCGTGTTCTTCCGCCAGTACCGCGACGGCCAGTCGACCGAGCGCGACTGGCCGCTGGCGCATGTGCCGGTGCTCGTCGACGAGCGCGAATGGAAGGGCATCGAGGCCGGGCTGGTGCAGCGTGCGGAGCTGCTGGAGCGCGTGGCGGCGGACCTCTACGGCCCCGCCCGGCTGGTCGCCGACGGCTATCTGCCGGCGGCGCTGATCGCCATGAGTCCGGAATGGCTGCGCCCGCTGGTCGGCGTGACGCCGCGCGGCGGACACTTCCTCAACTTCGTCGCCTTCGAGATCGGCCGCGGGCCGGACGGGCAGTGGTGGGTGCTGGGCGACCGCACGCAGGCGCCCTCCGGCGCCGGCTTCGCGCTGGAGAACCGCGTGGCGACGGCCCGCGTCTTCGCCGATTTCTACGCCGACGCCACCGTGCACCGCCTCGCCGGCTTCTTCCGCGCCTTCCGCGACGCGCTGATGGAACTGCGCGAGAGCGCCGACAGCCGCGTCGCCATCCTGTCGCCCGGCCCGCTCAACGAGACCTATTACGAGCACGCTTGGATCGCCCGCTATCTCGGCTTCATGCTGCTGGAGGGCGAGGACCTGATGGTCGAGAACGGCCGGGCGATGGTGCGCACGGTCTCCGGCCCCGCCCCCGTCAGCGTGCTGTGGCGCCGGCTCGACGCCGCCTTCGCCGACCCGCTGGAGCTGGAGGAAACCTCGCGGCTGGGCACGCCCGGCCTCGTCCGCGCCGTGCGCGAGGGCGCCGTCACCATGGTCAACGCGCTCGGCGCCGGCGTGCTGGAGACGCGCGCGCTGCTCGCCTTCCTGCCGCGCATCTGCGAGGCGCTGACCGGCGAGGCGCTGAAGCTGCCGAACATCGCGACGTGGTGGTGCGGCCAGCAGAGCGAGCGCGACACCGTGCTGGCCAATGCCGACCGCATGACCATCTCGCCGGCACTGTCGACGCGCCTGCCCTTCGAAGCCGACGCCGGCCTGCCCGGCGACATCGGCCGGCGGCTTTCGGACATCCTCGCCGAGGATGGCGGCCTGCTGGTCGGGCAGGAGGCGGTGACGCTGTCGACCACGCCGGCCTTCGTCGAGGGCAGGTTGCAGCCGCGGCCGATGTCGATCCGCGTCTTCCTCGCCCGCACCCGCGAGGGCTGGCAGGTCATGCCGGGCGGCTATGCCCGCATCGGCCGCGGCGACGACCCCGCCGCCATCGCCATGCAGAAGGGCGGGTCGGTGGCGGACGTCTGGGTCGTGGCCGACCGCGACCACGTCTCCGACACGATGCTGCCCACCGCCGAGACGCCCTTCGCGCGGGCCGGCGCGGGCGCGCTGCCCAGCCGCGCCGCCGATAATCTCTACTGGCTCGGCCGCTACGTGGAGCGCGCCGAAGGGCTGATGCGGGTGCTGCGCGCCTATCACACCCGCCTTGCCGAAAGCGGCGACGAGGACGCGCCGCTGCCCGAGGCGCTGGCCGCCTATCTCGACGGCTACGGCGCCGACCCGGCCGCCGGCATCGCCCCGGCGCTGATCGACATCCTGTCGGCGGCGCTGGGCAGCGCCAGCCGCATCCGCGACCGCTTCTCGGTCGACGGCTGGATGGCGCTGAACGACCTCGTCAAGACCGCCCGGCGCCTCGCCGCCACGGTGCAGCCCGGCGACGACGCCGCGCGCGCCATGGGCGTGCTGTTGCGCAAGATCGCCGGCTTTTCCGGCCTCGTGCACGACAACATGTACCGCTTCACCGGCTGGCGCTTCCTCACCGTCGGCCGCGCGTTGGAGCGCGCCGCCGGCATCGCCTCGGTGCTCGCCGCCTTCACCGGCCCGAAGATGCCGGACGGCGCGCTCGACGTCGCCATCGAGATCGGCGACAGCGTGATGACGCACCGGCGCCGCTACGCGGTGACCAGCTCGCGCGCCACGGTTGTCGACCTGCTGGCGCTGGACGAGGCCAACCCGCGCGCCATCCTCTACCAGCTCGCCGAGATCCGCGACCAGCTTGCGCTGATGCCCGGCGCCGGGCAGCGCGGGCAGATGTCGCCGCTCCAGCGCATGATCCTCGAGCTCTACACGGCGCTCGCCGTGCGCACGCCCGAAACGGTCGACGCCGGCCTGCTGCTCGACCTGCGCGGCAAGGTGGGAGATCTGTCCGACCTCTTGTCGGATAGCTATCTGGTGTGATTGCGGCGATGTCTGCGCTCTACGTTGCCCCCCTCTGTCCTGCCGGACATCTCCCCCTCAAGGGGGGAGATCGGCTTTCGTCCTTTCCTTCGCCAGTCTTCAAAGATTGGCGAAATGAGAACGGCAATCCAATCTCCCCCCTTGAGGGGGAGATGTCCGGCAGGACAGAGGGGGGTGCGAAGGGGCGCTGTGGGCCGCAGGGGCCATTCTAGCCATGCTCTACGACATCACCCTGCGCATGAGCTATGCCTACGAGCGCCCCGCCAATGCGGGCCGGCATTTGCTGCACCTCATGCCGCTGAACCTGCCGGGCGAGCAGCGCGTGCTGGCCGGCCATCTGGGTGCGAAGCCCGCGCCCGGCGAGCGGCTCGACCGCACCGATTTCTTCGGCAATGCCGAGACGGAGCTGTTCTACCGCTCGGCCCATACGAGCATCGATTTCACCGTCAAGGCGCGGGTGTCGCGCACCGGCGCGGCGCCCGGCCTCGACATCTCGCCGCCGCTCCCGAGATTGCGCGAGGAGATCGCGGCGCAGCGCTCGCTGGCCGCAGGCGGGCCGGTGCATTTCCTCGCCGATTCGCCGCGCATCCGCCGCAGCGGGCCGATGACCGCCTATGCAGCCGAGGTGCTGGCGCCCGGCATGTCGACCTGCGCCGCCGTAAAGGCGCTGGGCGAGCGTATTCATCGCGACTTCGCCTATGACGGCGAGGCGACCGATGTCGACACGCCGCCACAGGCCGCGTTCGAGCAGCGGCGCGGCGTCTGCCAGGATTTCGCGCAGGTGATGATCGCCTGCCTGCGCGGCATCGGCGTGCCGGCCGGCTACGTCTCCGGCTTCCTGCGCACCATCCCGCCGCCGGGCAAGCCGCGGCTCGAAGGCGCCGACGCCATGCATGCGTGGGTGCGGGCCTGGTGCGGCGACGAGCTCGGCTGGGTGGAATACGACCCGACCAATGCGCTGGTGGTCGGCGCCGACCATATCGTCGTGGCGCGCGGGCGCGACTATGGCGACGTGGCGCCGGTCAAGGGCGTCATGCGCGTCGCCGGCGGGCAGGAGCTGTCGCAGGCGGTCGACGTGGTGCCGCTGCCGGAACATTGACACCGGCGCTGAAACTGGCGCTGATCGGCCCTCAGCCGTTCCAGCGCATGTTCATGTAGACGCCGCCGCGCTCCAGCTCGTCGAGCATCTGCGCGAGGCGCTTGGCCTGCGTTTCCGGCCGCTTCGCGCGCGCGATCCAGCCCAGATAGTCGTTGCGCTGGTAGTCCGGCCGTCCGGCATAGGCCGCCTGCAATCCGCGCTCCGCAAGGGCGCGTTCGATGGAGGGCGGCATGGGGTTCGGCTGGCGTTTCAGGACCATCCCCGAATCGTAGCGCGTTCCTCGCCGCCTGCAAGCCTATTGCGGCAGCTCCACCAGCGGCGCCGGCACGTCGCACCATTTCTCCGGCGCCTTGCAGATATCGGCGATGACGCAGGCCGGGCAGTCCGGCTTGCGCGCCTTGCACACGTAGCGTCCGTGCAGGATCAGCCAGTGATGGGCGTGGCGCATGTATTGCGGCGGGATGATGCGCATGAGCACCTCCTCCACCTCCTCCGGTGTGCGCCCCGGCGCCAGCTTCAGCCGGTTGCCGATGCGGAAGATGTGCGTGTCGACGGCCATGGTCGGCTGGCCGAAATGGATGTTGAGAACGACATTGGCCGTCTTGCGCCCTACTCCCGGCAGCGCCTGGAGCGCCGCGCGGCTGTCCGGCACGGCGCCGCCATGGTCGCGCACCAGCGCCTGCGACAGGGCGATGACGTTCTTCGCCTTGTTGCGCCACAGGCCGATGGTGCGGATGTAGCGCGCCACGCCGTCCTCGCCGAGCGCCAGCATCGTCTGCGGCGTGTCGGCGGCGGCGAACAGGCCGCGTGTCGCCTTGTTCACGCCGGCGTCGGTCGCCTGCGCCGACAGGACCACGGCGACGAGCAGGGTGAACGCGTTGACCGCCTCCAGCTCGCCCTTGGGCTCGGGCCGCTGGACGGAGAAGCGGCGGAAGATCTCGGCGATCTCGGCGCGCGAATAGGCGCTGCGGGCGGCGGGACGTTTCGCCGGCTTTTTCGAAAATGCGGCGATTTGGGTCTTGGGATCGGCCATGCCGCCTCTATAATCCCCCGCATGGCACAAAGTCATGCCGACGAGCCCATCTTCCGGGCGCTGCTCACACCCTATCGGTCGCTGGGGCCAACCGGCTTCCGCATCCTGATGGGGGCGATGGTCGGCATCTGGCTCTTTGTCTCCATGGTCTTCTGGTCGATGGGCGCTTGGCCGATCGTCGGTTTCTTCGGCCTCGACGTGCTGGGTATCTGGCTCGCCTTCCGCCTCAGCTACCGCGCGGCGCGCGCCCGCGAGGAGGTGGAGCTGCGCCGCACCGCGCTCGACATCCGCAAGGTGGCGCCTTCGGGGCGCGTCGTCGCCCACCGCTTCAACCCGTTCTGGACGCGGTTCTCGGTGTCCCGCCACGACGAGATCGGCATCACCGGCATGGCGGTGGAGGGCGAGGGGCGCTCGGTGGCGCTCGGCGCGTTCCTCAACCCGGACGACCGCGAAAGCTTCGCGAAGGCGTTCGGCCGGGCGCTGGCCAGCGCCAAGGCGGGGTGAGGGTCAGTCGTCGGCGAGTTCGCTTTCGTAATCCCTGCCGGCAAAGAAGATGCGAACGATGACGACTTCGTCGTGCACGATCCGATAGGCGATCAAGGCCCGGCGGCGGAACGGCATGGTCCTGATGCCGACCGAGAGGTCGTCTCGCGGTTGGCCCCTGCCGGGGAAATGCGTGATTGCGTAGCAACTGGCGACGATGCGCTCGACAAATCTCGCGGCGACCTCGCGTCCACCGCGATCGGCAAGGAAATCGTAGAGATCGTCCAGATCCGACTGCGCCTCTTTCCGGAAAGACAGCCTATATTCCATCGCCGTCCGACCCGAACCGGGCGGCGTGGCGCGCGCGCAGGCGGGCAAACACATCCTCGGCGGGTATGCTCGGCCGCGGATCGTCCAGCGCCTCCCGCACCTTCTGCCGCATCAGCGCGTCGAGCGCCTGCCTCTCGCGCTCCAGCGCGCGCAGCCCGGCGCGCACCACCTCGCTCGCCGATTCGTACTCGCCGGTGGCAAGCAGGGCGTCGAGGTTCTCCTGCTGCTTGCCGAGCGTCACGGTGATGGGCCGGCTGGTGCGCATGATCGCCTCCTTCTATGATATGACAGTGTCACATCGCGGGAGCGATGTCGAGATTTGCGGCATCGCCTCTTGCATCGTCCTGGCCGCATTTCTCTCGCTCCGTGGCGTTTGACCGCGCCGCGCCGCTGGGGCAGGGATGCGTCGCGACTTTGAACGAGGTAGCCATGAACCGCCCCGGCTTCGACGACGTGCGGGACGCCGCCCGGCTGCTCGCCGGCAATGCCGCGGTCACGCCGCTGCTGGAAAGCGGGGCGGTCAACGAGCGCCTCGGCGGGCGCGTGCTGTTCAAGGCCGAGCCCTTGCAGCGCACCGGCTCGTTCAAGTTCCGCGGCGCCTACAACTGCATCGCCCGCCTGTCCGGCGACGAGCGCCGGCGCGGCGTGGTCGCCTATTCGTCGGGCAACCACGCGCAGGGCGTGGCGACGGCCGCGCGCTTGCTGGGCGCGCCGGCCACCATCGTCATGCCCGCCGACGCGCCGCCGCTGAAGATCGAGCGCACCCGCGCCGCCGGCGCCGAGGTGCGCCTCTACGACCGCTGGGGCGAGAGCCGCGAGACCATCGCGGAAGAGATCCGCGCGGCGCGCGGCGCGACCATGGTCCCGCCCTTCGAGCACCCGCACGTCATCGCCGGGCAGGGCACGATCGGGCTGGAGATCGCCGAACAGGCGCGCGCCATGGGCGCTGGCGTCGATCTGGTGATCGCGCCCTGCTCCGGCGGCGGGCTCGCCACCGGCATCGCGCTGGCGGTGAAGGGTCTGGGGCTGGCGAGCGAGGTGTGGCTCGCCGAGCCGCGCGATTTTGACGATGCCGGCCGCTCGCTGAAGGCCGGCACCCGCGTGGAGAATACGCCCGGCCGCTCCTCCTTCTGCGACGCGCTGATGTCGCCCTCCATGGGCGCGCTGACCTTTTCCATCGCCACGGATCTGATGGCCGGCGGCGTCTCGGCCTCCGACGCCGAGGTCGCCGAGGCCATGCGCGTCGCGTTCGCCGAGCTGAAGCTGGTGGTCGAGCCGGGCGGCGCCTGCGCCTTCGCCGCGCTGCTGGCCGGACGGCTGCCGCTGGCCGGCCGCACGGCGGTCGTCGTGCTCTCGGGCGGCAATGTCGCGCCCGACCTTTTTGCCGGCGTGCTGCGCGGGGAGCGCTGATACGCAGGAATCGGGTGGGAATGGCGTCCGTTCGTACCGATATTGGCGTTCAAGGAGATGAGACCATGAACGCTCACAATGCACTAACGCCGGCCGCCGTGCTCGAACGCGACATCACGCCCGCCGGCTCCGACTACGAGCTGGTGCGCGCGGCGATCGAGAAGATCAGCCTCGACTACCGCGACCAGCCCTCGCTGGAGGAGCTGGCGGCCGAGCTGGGCGACACGCCCACCGGCTTGCAGAAGCTGTTCACCCGCTGGGCCGGCCTGTCGCCCAAGGCGTTCCTCCAGGCCGTGACGCTCGACCATGCGCGCCGCCTGCTGGACGAGGGCGCGCCGCTGCTCGACGCGGCCCTGGAGCTCGGCATGTCCGGCCCCGGCCGGCTGCACGATCTGTTCGTCACCCATGAGGCGATGTCGCCGGGCGACTACAAGACGCGCGGCGCGGGGCTGACCATGCGCTATGGCTGGCATGTCTCGCCCTTCGGCATCGCGGTGGTCATGGCGACGGATCGCGGCCTGGCCGGCCTCGCCTTCGCCGATGCCGGCGGCGAGCACGCGGCCCTCGAGGACCTCGTGCGCCGCTGGCCCAACGCGACCTTTGTCGAGGATCCCGCCGCGACCCAGCCCTATGCGGCGCGCATCTTCGACCCAGCCCGCTGGCGCGCCGACCAGCCGCTGCGCGTGATGCTGATCGGCAGCGATTTCCAGGTGCGGGTATGGGAGGCGCTGCTGCGCATCCCGATGGGCCGCGCCCGCACCTACTCGTCCATCGCCGCCGAGATCGGCCGGCCGGACGCGCCGCGCGCGGTGGGCGCGGCGATCGGCGCCAACCCGATCTCCTTCGTCGTCCCCTGCCACCGCGCCATCGGCAAGTCCGGCGCCCTGACCGGCTATCACTGGGGGCTGACGCGCAAGCGCGCCATGCTCGGCTGGGAGGCCGGGCGGGGCGGCTGAGGTCGATCAGCCTTCCGGGAAATGGCAGGCGGCGGCGTGGCTGCCTCCCGCCAGCTTCGGCGCGGCCTCGGCGCAGAGCGGGCGCGCCTTCCAGCAGCGGGTGCGGAACGCGCAGCCCGACGGCGGGTTGGCAGGGCTCGGCGGGTCGCCCGCCAGCACGATGCGCTCCTGCCGGCCGGGCGCGCCGCGCGGCCGGGCGACGGCCGACAGCAAAGCCTTGCTGTAGGGGTGGCGCGGCGCTGCGAAGAGCGCGCGCGTCGGCGCGATCTCGACGATGCGGCCGAGATAGACCACCGCGACACGCGCCGCCAGCAGGCGCACCACGCCGAGGTCGTGCCCGATGAACAGGTAGGACAGGCCGCGCGATTCCTGCAAATCCATCAGCACGTTGAGCACCTGCGACTGGACCGAGACGTCCAGCGCCGACAGCGGCTCGTCGCAGATGACCAGATCGGGCTCGGTGGCCAGCGCCCGGGCGATGCCGACGCGTTGCCGCTGGCCGCCCGAGAGCTGGTCCGGATAGCGCGAGGCGATGTCCGCGCTCAGCCCGACCGACGCCAGCAGCCGCAGCACCGCCGCCGCCGGGTCGGCCGGCCGCACCCGGCGATGCACGAGCCATGGCTCGCCGACCACGCTGTCTATGCGGTGCGACGGATTGATCGAGGCGTAGGGGTCCTGGAACACCGCCTGCATGCGCCGCCTGAGCGTGGCGCGCATCGCCCCCCTTGCGGCGAAGATGTCGGTGCCGTCGAAGCTGGCCGCGCCGGCCGTGCGCTCCTCCAGCCCGAGCAGGACGCGCGCCAGCGTCGACTTGCCGGAGCCCGATTCGCCGATGACGGCGAGCGTCTCGCCGCGCGCGACGTCGAAGCTGATGTCGTCCAGGGCCCGCAGCACCACCGGCGCGCCGAACGGGCCGCCGCGCCGGCCGAGATGGAAATGCTTGGTCAGGCCCCGGACCGAAAGCAGCGGCGCGTCGCTCATGCGGCGTCTCCCAGCGGACGCAGGCAGGCGGCCGGATGCGCGACCCCGGCCGGCAGGACTGGGCGCTGCTCGTTGCAGGCGGCGACGGCGCGCGTGCAGCGCGGGGCGAAGGCGCATCCCGGCGGCAGGCGCGCGAAATCGGGCGGCGAGCCGGTGATGCCCTTCGGCCGCGCGCCTTCGGGAACCGTCGCCGGCCAGGAGGCGAGCAGCGCGCCGGTGTAGGGATGGCGCGGCCGGTCCAGCACGTCGTCGGCCGGCCCGGTCTCGACGGCGCGGCCGCCATACATGACCACGACCCGGTCGGCGAGATCGGACACGACGCCGAGGTCGTGGGTGATGAAGATGACGCCCATGCCGGTGTCGCGTTGCAGCGCTTGCAGGAGCTCGATCACCTGCGCCTGCGTCGTCACGTCGAGCGCCGTGGTCGGCTCGTCGGCGATCAGCAGGCGCGGATCGAGCGCGATGGCCATGGCGATGGCCGCGCGCTGGCGCATGCCGCCGGAGAACTGGTGGGGATACTGGTGGACGCGGCGCTCGGGATCGAGAATGCCGACGCGGCGCAGCAGCGCCACGGCTTGCGCGAACGCCGCCTGCCGCGTGGCGCCGCGATGGCGGCGGAAGGTCTCGGCGATCTGCCATCCCACCGAATAGACGGGGTTCAGCGCCGCCAGCGAATCCTGGAAGACGAGGCCGATCTCCCGCCCGTTGATGTCGCGGCGGCGGCGCGCGTCGAGGCTGAGGAGGTCGATCCCGTCGAACAGGATGCGCCCGCCGATGCGCGCCGGCGGCGCCGGGATCAGGCCCATGATGGCCTGCGCCGTCAGGCTTTTTCCCGAGCCGCTCTCGCCCATCACGCAGACCGTCTCGCCGGGCGCGACGGAAAAGCTCAGCCCTTCGACGATGGCGGTCATGCCCTCGCCCGCCGGCAGGGCGATCGACAGATCCTCGACCGAGAGCAGCGGCCCGGCCCGGCGGTGCGGCATGGCGGAGGCGTCCATCGCCGCGCCCTACCTTGCCCTGAAGGCGGGATCGAGCCGTCCGCGCAGCCAGCCGGCCAGAAGGTTGGCCGCCATCGCCGTCAGCATGATCGCCGCGCCCGGCAGCACCGACACCCACCAGGCCGACTGGAGGTAGCTGCGGCCCTGCGCCACCATCAGCCCCCAACTGAAATCCGGCGGCTGGATGCCGATGCCGAGGAAGCTGAGGCTCGATTCCACCAGCATCACCATGGCGAAGTCGAGCGTCGCCAGCGTCAGCACCGTGGGGCGCACGATGGGCACGATGTGGCGCAGGATGATGCGCCATGCCGGCATGCCGGTGACGCGCGCGCTGTCGATGAAGGCGCGCTGCCGGATCTCCAGCACCTCGGCGCGAGTGACGCGCAGATAGAGCGGGATGCGCACCAGCGCCAGCACGAGGACGAGGTGGAACACGGACGAGCCGAACAGGTAGAGCACCACCACCGCCAGCAGCAGGCCGGGGAAGCTCATGATCGCGTCGGCGAGGCGCATGGTGACGATTTCGAACCAGCCGCGGAAATAGCCGGCCATGACGCCGAGCACGCTGCCGGCGACGAAGCCGACGCAGGTCGCGGTGGCGGCGATGAGCACGGTGGTGCGCGCGGCAACGACGATGCGGGCGAGCAGGCTGCGGCCGAGCGGATCGGCGCCGAGCATGAACAGCGGGCCGTGCTGAAGCGAGCCCGGCGGCGCGTTGCGCGCGCGCAAATTGAGGCGGATCGCGTCGTCGGCGAACAGGGCCGGCCCGGCGAGCGCCATGACCACGACGACCGCCAGCACCACGACGGCGAAGACCAGCGTGGCGTCCGCGCGCCGCAGGGAGCGAAGCGCGTTCATGCCGTGCGCAGGCGCGGGTCGAGCGCCATGTAGATGAAGTCGATTGCGAGATTGAGGGCGAAGATCGCCAGTCCGGTGACGATCACCGCGGCCTGAACCACGGCGAAGTCGCGCTCGGTGATGGAATCGATGATGATCTTGCCGATGCCGGGCCAGCCGAACACCGTCTCGACGATGACGGCGCCGTTGATGATGCCGGCGAGCTGGTCGCCCGCCACGGTGACGATGGGCAGCGCGGCGTTGCGCAGGGCGTGCACGAAGATGACCTGCCGCTCGCCTATGCCCTTGGCGCGCGCGGTCTTGATATAGGCCGACTGGAGCGCCGAGAGCATGGCGCTGCGCACCACCTGCGTCAGCACGCCGGTGATGCGCAGGCTGAGCGTGGCGACCGGCAGGATCCAGAACAGGATGCTCGGCCCCATGCCAGAGGTGGGAAGCCAGCCGAGAGCGACTGAGAACACGAAGATGCCGGATATGGCGATCCAGAAATCCGGCGCCGATGCCGCGAACAGCGACAGGAAGGTGGCGACGCGGTCGGCGAACGAGTTGCGCCAGTAGGCGGCGAGGCTTCCGACCACGAGGCTGATCGCCAGCGAGACGACAAGCGTGACGCCGGCGAGCTTCAGCGTCACCGGAAAGGCGCGCGTCACCGCGTCGATCGCCGGCTCCTGCCGGCGCGTCGACGTGCCGAAATCTCCTTTCAGCATGCCCGACACGTAGATGCCGAGCTGGACGTGCAGGGGCTGGTCCAGCCCCTGCCTGACCCGGTATTCCTGGCGCTGCTCCTCGGTGGCGTCCTCGGGCAGCATCAGATAGGCGGGGTCGCCGGTGACGCGCACCAGCAGGAAGACGAGCAGAACCACGCCGACCAGGCCGATGAGGCTCTGGCCGGCGCGGCTGAAGATGGCGAGGCCGCTCATCGTCCTGCTATCTGCCCGCTATCGGAAGGAGATCGTCGCGACCGACATCTTCGATGTCGTGGCCGTCGACGGCACATAGTTCACGCGCTTGCCGATGCGCATGGTCTCGACCATGTGGAACAGCGGGACCTCGGCCGCCAGATCCTCGTGCACGAGGCGGAACATCTCCTCCCACAGCTCCCGGCGCTCCGGCCCCGTGGCCGCCGTGGCCTTGTTGATGATGTCGTCGAGCCGCGGATCGGCGAGCCGGCTCTGCGAGCCGCCCGAGCCGTATTTCGGCCATGCCGTGAATACCGCGTCGCCGCGCGAGTTGTCGTGCTGGCTCTGGATGATGTTGGCCGGCCGGTTCTCCGGGAACGGCTTCACCCAGTACTCGCCATAGGCGGCGACTTCCATCATCTGGAGCTTCACGTTCAGCCCGACGTCCTGGAGCATGGCCTGGATCGCCTCCATCGACTCGGTGGAGTTCGGATAGACGCCGATGCGGCCGAGGATGACGATCTCGGTGTCGACCGCCACGCCGTCCGCCTTGGCCTCGGCCAGCAGCTTGCGCGACAGATCGGGATCGTAGGCCGGCACGGCCAGCTTTTCGTTGTAGCCGAGCGTGCTGGGCACGACCATCTGGCTGGCCGGCACCGCGTCCTTGTGGAAGATGGTGCCCACCATGCTCTCGCGGTCGATGGCGTGGTTGATCGCCTGCCGCACGCGCTTGTCGTCCAGCGGCTTCAGCGCCACGTCGAACAGCATGAAGCTGGTCTCGGAGTTGGGGTAGCTGACATCCATGTCGGTCGTCGCGTCCTGCGGCGAGATCTGGTAGGCGAGGTCCGCCTCGCCGGTCGCCACCATCGCCGCCCGCACCGACGCGTCCGAGCGCCAGACGAAATTGGCCGCTGCCGCCGCGGGCTTGTCGCCCCAGTAGCCGTCGTAGCGCTCGAGACGAATGGTCTCGCCCGGCTTCCACGCGACGAAGCGGTACGGGCCGGTGCCCACCGGCTCCTTGGTCACGGTCTCCATGCTGGCGCCCGGCGGATCGATCGGCATGAACGAGACGCGGGTCGGCAGGATCGGGTCCGGCTCGCTCGTCGTCAGCTCGACCGTCATCGGCCCGGTGGCGGTGGCGCTGAGCTTGATCTTGGCGAAGTCGTACTGGCCGGTGAAGCATTCGAGCTTCTCGACATTGAGGCGCTCCACCGTGTGGACCACCGTCGCCGCGTCCAGCTTCTCGCCATTGTGGAAGGTGACGCCGTCGCGGACCGTGAAGCTCCAGGTGTCGTCGTCGACACGCTTCCATTCGGTGGCCAGCAGCGGCTTCACCTCGCCGTCGTCGGCGTCGATCCGCGTCAGCCCCTCGCCGATATTGTCCCACAGCACGCGGCCGGAGGCCGAGATGCCGGAATCGCACAGATCCATCTCCGCCGGCTCCTCCGGCAGCACGATGGTCACCTCCTGCGCCATGGCCGGCGCGGCAAGGCCGAGCGCGGTCGCTCCGGCCAGCAAGATCGTCTTTCGCAGGTTCATCTCGTCCTCCCTGTTGCACGGCGCGTCGCAGCGGACCGCCGAATTCCGTCATGCCGGCGGCGCGCCGTAGAGCCCGGCGGCGCGCGCCCGCAGCTTCACCATCGCCACGATCAGGTCGAGCATCGGCGTCGCGACGCCCGCCTGCCGCGCGAAAGCCTGCGGCACCGAAAACAGCGCGTCGATCTCCATCGGCCGGCCCTGTTGCAGGTCCTGCGCCAGGCTCGACAGATGGTCGCGCGTGGCGCCGCCGGCGATGTCGCCCTCGACGTCCTGCTCGAAGGGCACGCCCATGGCGCGGCCGATCGCGCCGACCTCCCGCGCCACCGCCACGATGGCCGGCACGATGTCGGGGTCGCCGAAATACTGGAACGAGCGCGACAGCGTCAGCACGGCGAAGGGCGCGGCCATCAGGTTGCCCGCCAGCTTCTTCCAGATGTCGTTGCGGATGTCGGGGCTGACGCGCGCCTCGAGGCCGCCCTTGCGCAGGGCGTCGGCGAGCGCCTCGGCGCGCGGCGAAAGGCTGCCGTCGGGCTCGCCGATGTCGAAGCGGTTGCGCGTGCCGCTGACATGGACGACGCCCGGCTCGCTCACATGGCTGCCGGACCAGACCACCCCGCCCAGCGCGCGCTGCGGCCCGATTGCGTCCCACACCGCCCCGCCGGGATCGACCGCCTCGATGCGCCGGCCCTCGTCGGCGCCGCCGGTGCCGTGGAAATACCACCAAGGGATGCCGTTCATGAAGAAGGCCACCGCCGTGTCGCGGCCGAGCAGCGGCGCGATGGCGCGCGCCAAGGAGGGCAGGGCCGGCGCCTTCACGGCGACGATGACGAAGTCCTGCGGCCCGAGATCGCTTGCGTCGTCGCTCGCGGCGACGCGGGCGACGATCTCGCCGTCGGGCATCTTCACGACCAGCCCGTTGCGGCGGATGGCGTCGAGATGGGGTCCCCGCGCCACCACCGAGACCTCGGCGCCGCCTTCATGCAGGCGGCCCGCAACATGGCCGCCGATGGCGCCCGCCCCGAAGACGCAGATCTTCATTGCGCGTCCTTCCACGGCTCGCCCGATTCGCTGGTGACGCGCCCGAAGATCGAGGCAAGCTTCTCCAGCACCGCCGGCGGCAGCGGCCCGCGACCGATGGCGTCGAGGTTCTGCTGAAGATGGGCGGCATCGCCGGTTCCGGTCACGGTGACCTGCATGCCCGGCGCGTGGCGGCAGTAGCGGTAGGCCGCCTCGGTGAGCGAGGCGGCCGCGCCGGGCGCGGTGAGGAAGCCGAACGGGTCGGCGGCGTCGAAGGAGGCCGGGTCGACCTCGCCCTTGTCCACCAGCCTGCGCAGCAGCGCCTCGGCCGTTTCGCGCCGCGCCAGCGGCCCGCGCACGGCGAACATGCACAGCGTGCCCTGGCCGTTGCGCGCCGCGCCGGGCAGCACGGTCCTGAGCGCCGTCTGGTTGACATAGTTGAGGCCGACCATGAGCACGTCGAAGAGCCCGTCGCCGACGGCTTCGCCCATCATCGCGTGCGTCGTGTCGGTGACGAAGCGCTCGGTCAGCCCGGTGAAGCGGATCTTCCCCTTCTCGCGAAGGCGCTCCAGCCGCGGCAGCAGCACGTCGCGCGCATGGGCGTATTGCTGCGGCGCCACCGCATGAAGATGCATGACGTCGATGCAGTCGAGGCCGAGGCGCTTCAGGCAGCCGTCGACGCCGGCCTCCAGCGCGTCCGCGTCGATCACGTTCGCGATATCGGTATGGGCGCCGGCCGAGACGGGAACCTTGGTGGAGATCACCAGCCCGTCGCGCCGCCCGCGGATCGCCTCGCCGACGATCTCCTCCGTGCCGTAGGCCATCGCGGTGTCGATCAGCGTCACGCCGCGGTCGAGGGCGGCCCGCACGAGGCCGACGGAATGGTCGTGGCTCTTGCCCTGCGTCCGGCCGAGTCGGCTGGCGCCGCCGCAGCCCAGGCCGGCCACCGACACGGTCAGGCCCGTGCGTCCGAGCACGATCGTCTGCATGGCGCTCACCGCTTCCACACCGGGTCCATGCGGCCGCGCATGCGCCCCGCCTGCTCCATCATCTCGTCGAACCAGCCCTTGGTCGTCTCGGCCCAGGCCGCCTTGGTTTGGGTGATCGCGTCCGGCACGCGCGCGGCCAGCCCGGCCGCGATCTCGCCGATGCGCGCGTCGAGCGCGGCGTCGGGATGCACCTCTGCCGCGAGGCCGAGCCGCAGCGATTCGCCGGCCGGTATCAGGTCGGAATAGAGCACGATGCGGCGCATCGCGGCCTCGCCCACCACGCTGCGCAGGAGGTGGCTGCCGATGAACACGGGCAGGCCGATGTTGAATTCGACCATGCCGATGCGGGCGCTTTCGCCGGCGATGCGCAGGTCGCACAGCAGTGCCATCTGGAGCCCGGCGCCCGCCACATGGCCGTGCAGGCGCGCGATGACCGGCTTCGGGCAGGCGCGCAGCGCCTCGTAGAGCTCGCGGAACTCGCGGCTGCGCGCATCCTCCCTGACCTCGCGGGCGCGGATTTCGTCCACGTCCTGCCCGGCGCAGAAGGAACGCCCCGCGCCGGCAAGGACGATGACGCGCACCGCGGGATCGGCCACCGCGTCGGCCAGCGCCGCCGAGAGCGCGAGGCGCATCTCGCTGGTGACGGCGTTGAGCTTTTCCGGCCGGTTGAGCTGGAGCGTGGCGACCGCGCCCGACACCGTGGCGTTGACGATACTCATCTTCGTGCTCCCGACGTGGCGGCCAAGGGATCGGCCGAAATGGTCCCGGCGTTGCCAAGCGCCTCTATCTCCTGCTCGCCATAGCCCAGCTCGCGCAGGATCACGTGCGTATGCTCGCCCAGCACGGGCGCCGCGCGCCGCTGGGTCGCGGGCGTCTCCGACAGGCGGAAGGGAAGGCCCTGATAGCCGTGCCGGCCCGCTTCCTTGTGGTCGAGCACCGTGAAGAAGCCACGCGCGGCGAGATGGTCGTCCGCCGCCACGTCGGGGCCGTTCTGCACCGGCGCCGCCGGCACGCCGGCCTCCTGAAGCAGCCGCGCCGCGGCGTGGCGGTCGCGCGCGGCGGTCCAGGCGCCGATCTCGGCGGAAAGCGCGTCCTCGTTGGCCTTGCGCGCCTGAAGGCCGGCGAAGCGGGTATCGTCGGCGAGCTCGGGGCGCCCCATGGCGGCGCACAAAGCCCGCCACTCGGCGTCGTCGCGCGCGGCGATGGCCACCCATGATTCCGCGCCGGCGCAGGGAAAAGCGTCGTGCGGCGAGGCCCAGTCGACGCGGTTGCCGCGAGGCAGCGGATCGATGCCGCTCTCGTTCGCCGCCATGATGATCTCGCCGATCATCGGCATCGCCGCCTCGACCTGAGATATCTCGATATGCTGGCCCTCGCCGGTCGCCTGCCGGTGAACCAGCGCCGTCAGCACGGCCGCCGCCGCGTTGTAGCCGCCGACGGGATCGAGATAGGCCGGGCCGGTCGGGAAGGGCTCGCCGTCGCCATAGCCGACAAGCGCGCCCATGCCGGCGGCGAACTCCATCGACGGCCCGAGCCCGCCATGGCCGGCCATCGGGCCGGAATTGCCGAAGGCCGGCATCTCGACGACGATGATGTCGGGGCGCGCCGCCCGCAGCGCCGCCAGACCCAGCCCCATGCGCTCCAGCGTGCCGGGCGTGAAGTTCGCCAGCACCACGTCGCTGCGGGCGACCAGCCGCAGCAGCACGTCGAGCCCGCCGGGCTTCTTCACGTCCACCGTCAGCGAGCGCTTGTCGATGTTCTGCGAGTTGAAGAGCACGGTGCGGTTCCACGGCCTGTCGCCGGGGTCGCCGTCGGGAAAGCGGATCGGGTCGATGGCATGGCCGCCGCCGCGCCACAGGTCGAGCCGCGTCGCCGCCTCGACATGGATGACGTCGGCGCCGAGATTGGCCAGCACCCGGCCGGCGAACGGGCCGGCCCATGCGGTCGTCAGGTCGACGACGCGAACGCCGGCGAGGGGGCCTTGCGCGCTCATGGGGTGTAGTTCCGTCCTGCTGCCGCGGCGGCGCGGAGTGCGCGCGGCGTCTTCTCCATGCGGAAGGGAGCGCCGAGCATGGCCTCGCGGCCGCGCTCCGTTTCCACGGCCTCCCAGTAGCCGCGCGCGGCCAGATGCGGGTGCTCGCGAAGCTGCGACGGCCGCACCGCCTTGGCCGCCACGCAGCCCAGCGCCTGAAGCCGCTCGACCACTATGTCGGCGGGCATGTCCCGCACCTTGCGCGAGAAGGTCGCGACGACCTCCTTCCAGTTCTCCATCCGCCGCTCGGCCGTGGCGTAGCGCGGGTCGTCGGCAAGCTCCGGCGTCTCCAGCGCGGCGCAGGCTTCCTTCCAGCGGTAGGCGTAGATGAACACCGACACCCAGCCGTCGGCGCAGCGCAGCACAGCGGACGGCAGATTCGACGGCGTCGTGCGGCGCTCGACGATTCCGTTGTAATTGTACTGGGTGGCGATGGCGTAGGTCATCGAGGCGGCGCATTCGGCGATGTCGATGCTGCAATGCTGGCCGCGCCCGGTGGCGGCGCGGGCGAATATGGCGGCGAGCACCGCGCTGTAGGCCGCGACGCCGGCGACGTAATGGGCGCGCCAGCCGCAGCCGAACAGCGGCTCGCGCAGCGGGTCGCCGTTGCGGAACATGACGCCCGACAGCGCCTGGTGCACCAGCTCGGTCCCCTTCCAGCCGGCGCGCGGGCCGTCCTCGCCGAAATCGCTGACGGTGCAGGTGACGAGGCGCGGATTGGCGGCGCGCAGCGCGGCGTGGTCGGCGCCCCTGGGCAGCAGCGCGATGTCGGCGACGGCGGCGAGCGAGGCCAACGCATCCGCGCCGCCGGTTCGCAGCGCCTTGCCGAAATTCAGGTTGCGGAAGAGGAAGGACTCCCCGTCCTTGAGGCTGAACGGCCCCATGCGCCGCGTCGGCGTGCCGCCTTCGGGTTCGAGCAGCGTCACCGCCGCGCCGAAATCCGACAGCAGCCGCCCGCAATACTGGCCGGGCACCGCCTCGCTCGCATCCACGACGGCGAGGTGCCCGAGGGCTGTGCGCTGCGTCATCTGTCGACGTCCAGCAGGTCGCGCAGCTCGTCGCCGACGCGGTAGACCGCCAGCACCGTGAAGACGATGCACAGGCCCGGCACCAGCGGCGAGAACGGGTCGATGATGATGTAGCGGAACGTCTCGGCGACCGAGCTGCCCCAGCTCGGATTGGGATTGGGCACGCCGAGGCCGAGGAAGTTGAGCCCGGTCTGGGCGAGCACGGTGAAGCCCGACATCAGCGTGAGCTGCACCATCGTCGCCGGCATGACGTTGGGCAGGACGTGGCGCAGCAGGCGGTGATGCGCCGGCAGGCCGAACATGCGGGTGATGCTGACATAGTCGCGATATTGCACGGTCAGCACGCCGGCGCGCACCACGCGGGCGAGATGCGGCGAGAAGACGAAGCCGACGGCGACCATGGTGGAGACGAGGCTCGGGCCGAGCGCGCTGACCATGGCCAGCGCCAGCACGATGCCGGGGAAGACCAGCACGGCGTCGGCGATGCGCATGAGGGCGATGTCGGTCCAGCCGCCGACATAGCCGGAGACCAGCCCCCACGGCAGGCCGAGCAGGCAGGCGGTTGCCACCGCGATGATCGAGCCGACGATGGTCGGGCGCGCGCCCCAGAGAAGCCGGCTGAGCACATCGCGGCCGAGGTCGTCGGTGCCGAGCCAGTGCTCGGCGGAGAACGGCGCGATCGGGTTGGCGAGGTTCTGCCGGATCGGGTCGTAGGGGGCGAGCAGCGGCGCGAAGATCGCCACCAGCACCAGCAGCACGAGGAACAGGACGGCGAGCCCGAAGCTCGGCCGCCGCCACAGGCGCGCGAGCCACGTCCAGCGGTTCCTGCGGGCTGGTGCCGCGGCTGTGCCTTGCGATGCGAGACTTGTCGCGCTCATGGTCGTTCGATCCCCGTCATTCGATCCTCGTTCGCGGGTCGAGCGCCGCGCATGCGAGGTCGACGAGAAGGTTGATGAGGATCACCACCGCCATCAGGAACGCGGTGGTGCCCTGGATCAGCGGAAAATCCTTCTGGAGCACGGCCTCGGCCAGGAGGTCGCCCAGCCCGGCGATGGCGAAGACGCGCTCGACGAGGACGGCGCCGCCGATCAGGCCGCCGGCCACGAGGCCGATCACCGTGACGATGGGGATCAGCGCGTTCTTCAGCGCGAAGCGCCAGTTGATCTGGAACGGCGACAGGCCGAGCGAGCGCGCCGTGCGCACATAGGAGCCGGCCAGCGCCTCGACCATGGCGCTGCGGGTGAAGCGGGTGATGATGGCGGTCGGCCCCACGGCGAGCGTGCAGACCGGCAGCACGGCGGAGTTCACATGCGCCCAGAAGCCGGCGGAGATGGGCACGAACCCCGTTGCCGGGAACCAGTAGAGGCGCAGCGCGAAGAAGCCCATCGCCAGCATGCCGACCCAGAATTCCGGGAAGGCGTAGGCGAGGCCGGACACCGAGCGGATCGACGTGTCGACCGCCGTGTCGCGCCAGATGCCGGCCCAGATGCCGAGCGGGATGCCGATGAGCAGCGACAGGATCAGCGCCTCGACCGACAGCGTCGCGGTGACCGGCAGCCGGTCGAGGATCAGCGACATGACCGGGTCGCGGCTGAGCAGCGACGTGCCGAGGTCGCCATGCGCGAGATTGTAGAGCCACGTGCCGAACTGGACGTAGAGCGGGCGGTCCAGCCCCATCTCGATCTCCACGCGCTTCAGCACTTCGGGATCGACCTCGGAGCCGAGCATCGCCGCCGCCGGACCGCCCGGCGTGAGATGCACGATGCCGAAGATCAGGAGGCTGCCGATGATCGCGGTCGGCAGGATTGTCAGCAGCCTGTTGAGGATTGCGCGGCCCATCTCACTACTCCCGGCTCACCGTTCCCGGTGAAGGACGCGGCGCGGGCAGGCCCGCGCCGCGGTCCCTGCGGTTACTTCTCCCACCTCAGATTGCGCACATAGGGACGGCCGAGAAGGTTCGGCTCCTCCCCGACGAGGCCCTTCTTGTAGGCGACGACGTTGACGAAGCTGTAGAGCGACACCATCGGCACATATTCGAGATAGAGCGCGTTGAGCCGGTCGTAGATCTTGTCCTGCGTCTCCTGGTCGAAGGTCGCCTGAAGCTCGGCCAGCACCGCGTCGGCGTCGCCGTATACGATCCGCGACGTGTTGTAGTAGGAGTTGGTGGCCAGCATCTGGTTGTAGGTGATCGCCGGATCGGGCCGGCCGGACCACGTCACCAGGAAGGCCGGCATCACCTTCTGCGTGGCGAACAGGTCGATGCAGCCCGCGCTGCTCGGCTGCTGGTTGACCTCCAGCGTGATGCCGGCGGGCTTCATCTGCTCGGTCATGATGTCGAGCACCTTGAGCGCCGGCTGCGGCATGCCGGAATTGGCGTTGACGCAGAAGGGCAGCTTCATGCCGTCCGGGAAGCCGGCTTCGGCGAGGAGCTGTTTCGCCCTGGCGGGATCGTACTTGAACGATTCCTGGATGGACGGCGTCGACGGCCAGTAGTCCTGCGGCACGGGGAGCACCGTGCCCTTGGTCGGGATCGAGCCGTAGACCGCCTTGGCCATCTCGTCGCGGTCGATGGACATGGCCAGCGCCTGCCGCGCCAGCTTGTTGTCGAGCGGCTTGAGGCCGGTGTTGATGTTGATGATGCCGAAGCCGATGGTCGGCTCGACCGCCGCGCGCACGTTGGGATTGCGCTCCATGGCCGGCATGTTCACCGGATCGACGGAGCCGAGATAGTCGATCTGCCCGGTCATGATCGCCGAAAGGGCCGAGGTCGGGTTCTTGATGACCCGGAACTCGATCGAATCGAGCGCGATCGCGTCCTTGTCCCAGTAGTCGGCGAACTTCTCGAAGAACACCGCGGCGCCTGCGTCGTGGCGGGCGAACTTGAACGGCCCGGTGCCGACCGGGTTCTTCGCGTAGCCCTCCTTGCCGAACGTGTCGATGCCGAGCGGCGACAGGATCATGCCGGCGCGCTCGGCCAGCAGGCCGGGCAGCGACGAATTCACCTGCTTGCTGGTGAGCGCGATCTCGTAGGGGCCGGTGACCTCGATGCCGACCACGTCGTCGAGATCCTTGTTGGTGCCGCTCTCCTTGAAATATTCGAGGCTCTTCTTCACCGCCGCCGCGTCGAATTTCGCGCCGTCGTGGAAGGTGACGCCCTCGCGCAGCTTGAGCGTCAGCGTCTTCTTGTCGTCCGACCACGACCATTCGGTCGCCAGCATGGGCCGCGGCGTCAGGTCGGACGGGGTGATGTCCATCAGCCGGTCGTACATCGCATAGAGGATCGGGATGTCGGTCCCGAGCGTGCTGTTGGCCGGGTCGGCCACCACCAGGTCGGTGCCCACGCCGACGATCAGCGAATTGTTGTCCGGACCGGCGAGCGCCGGAGCGGCGAGGGCGCAGAGCGCTGCCGCGCCGACGGCGCCGAGCAGCGAACGTTTCAGGCTTGAATGCAGTCTCATCCTACTTCCTCCCAGTGTCCGCCGCGCTTTCGGCGGCGATCCTCATCCGGCGCCGGCCAGCGCGATCTCCTCGACGCGGTGGCACGCGACCTGCCTGCCGTCATGCTCCCGCTGGATCGGCTCCTCGCTCCGGCAGCGCTCGATCGCGTGGGGGCAGCGCCGATGGAACCGGCAGCCGGGCGGCGGCTGCGCCGGGTCGTCCACGTCGCCGATCGTCGGCGTGTCGCGGCCGCCGGCACCCGCCAGCGACGGCACGGCCGCGATCAGGGCGCGCGTATAGGGATGCGCCGGCCGGCGGATCAGCCGCTCGGCGCTGCCGATCTCCATCAGCTTGCCGAGGTAGAGCACCGCGACGTCCTTCGAAACCTGCGCCACCGCGCCCATGTCGTGCGAGATGAAGAGGTAGGTCAGGCCGCGCTCGGCGCGCAGATCCTCCAGCAGGGTGAGGATCTCGTTGCGCACCGACACGTCGAGCGCCGACACAGCCTCGTCGAGGATGATCAGCCGCGGCTCGGCCGCGAGCGCCCGCGCGATGGTGACGCGCTGGCGCTGGCCGCCCGACAGGCGGTGCGGCCGCCGCTCAGCGAAGGTCGGGGAAAGGCCGACCCGCTCCATCAGCCGTTCGGCGACGGCGCGGTGCCCGGCCGCGCTGGCCGGGTGGCGCGCCAGCCGCGGCTCGGCGATGCTGCGCCAGACCGGCCAGCGCGGGTCGAGCGCGCCCACCGGGTCCTGGAACACGATCTGGATGCCGCTCTCGCCGGCCGCCGCAGACTGGTTGCGGCCCTCGCGGGCGATGTCGCGTCCGCCGATCCTGATCTCGCCGCCCTTGGGCGGATAGAGGCCGCACACGGCGCGGGCGATGGACGACTTGCCCGAGCCGCTTTCGCCGATGAGCGACAGGGTGCGCGCCTCTTCCACGGTGAAGGAGACGCCCGCCACGGCCGTCAGCGGCCCGCGGGCGGTCGGGTAGACGACGGTCAGGTCGCGCACGTCGAGCAAGGCGGTCATGCCGGCTGCAAGGCTCCGATTTCCTCGACGCGGCAGCAGCGGGCCTGGCGGCCGCCGCCGAAGTCGCGCAGCTCCTGCCTCTCGGCGCATTTCGCCGCGGCGAACTCGCAGCGGTCGCGGAAGCGGCAGCCGGTCGGCCACTGGCCTACGAGCGGCGGCGCGCCGGGTATCCCGCGCTGCACCACGCCGATATGGGTGAGGTCGGGCGCGCAGCGCACGAGCCCGCGCGAATAGGGATGCAGGGGCTCGCGCAGCAGCACGTCGGCGGCGCCGGTCTCCACCACCTCGCCGGCGTAGAGCACGGCCACGCGGTCGCACAGCCGCGCGACGACGCCGAGGTCGTGGCTGATGAACAGCACCGACAGGCCGGTCTCGGCGACGAGCTGCTCGATGAGCCGGATGATCTGCTCCTGGATGGTGACGTCGAGCGCCGTGGTCGGCTCGTCGGCGATGAGGAAGCGCGCGCCGGACGCCAGCGACATGGCGATCATGGCGCGCTGGCACATGCCGCCGGAGAACTGGTGCGGATAGTTGCCGATGCGCGTTTCCGGGTCGGGAATGCCGACCATGCGCATGAGCTCCACCGCGCGGGCGCGCGCATCCGCCCGCGATATGGATCTGTGCGCCCGGATCGCCGCGACGAGCTGCGCCTCCAGCGTGAACACCGGGTTCAGCGCCGACATCGGCTCCTGGAAGATCATGGCGAGCTGCCGGCCGCGCATGCGGCGCATCTGGCGCTCGCCGGCGGCCACCAGGTCGGTGTCGTCGAAGCGGGCGCTGCCGGTGACCTTGAAGCCGCGCGGCGCAAGCTGCATCAGCGCCAGCGCCGCCATGGACTTGCCGCTGCCGCTCTCGCCGACGAGGCCGAATATCTCGCCGTCGCCAATGTCGAAGGAGATCGGGCCGGTGAGCACGAGCGGGTTTTCCCCGCGCGTCTCGCGCACCGCCATGTTCTCGACACGGAGCATGCCCTCTCCCTAGCCCGGTCCGCCGCCGGCACGCGGCCCGGGGTGCGTCGCAGCAATCCCGGGCATCCTCCCGGCCCGCCGACAGGTATAAGGCATCCTTCTATAGGTTGACAAGTTATGATACGCGACTTCATTATTTGGAACGGGTGACGGACGGCGCCCGATGGCATATGAAGCCGGGCGCGGGGGTATCCGATGGTCGACAAGACGCTGATGAAGGGGTTGCGCGTGCTCGAATGCGTGGCGCGCAGCAAGACGCCGCGCGGCGCGACCGACGTCGCCGCCGAACTCGGCATGACCAAGAGCAACGCCTACCGCACCTTGCAGACGCTGGTCGCGTTGAAATACCTCGCCAGGCTGGCCGACCAGCCGGCCTACGAGCCGACGGCGCGCCTGTTCGAGCTCGGCTCGCTGATCGGCAACCGCTTCGAGGTGAAGCGCGTGGCGCTGCCGATCCTTCAGGAGATCGTGCGGCGCACCGGCGAGAACGCGGCGGTGGCCGTGCTCGACGACCGCGAGGTGGTCTATGTCGAGCGCGTCGACAGCCCCAACCCGGTGCGCAGCGTCGTGCGCACGGGCGAACGCCTGCCGTCCTACTGCTCTGCCTCCGGCAAGGTCCTGCTCGCCTATGCGCCGGCCAAGCTGGTCGATTCGATGGCCGACATCCTGGTCCCCTTCACCGAGCACACCGTGACCGACCTGCCGACGCTGAAGGAGCATCTCGCGCGCATCCGCGAGAAGGGCGTGGCGACGGTGCGCGGCGAGTGGCATTTGCAGGTCGCCGGCATCGGCGTGCCGATCTGGGGGCCGACCGGCAAGGTCGTGGCGGCGCTGTCGATCTCGGGGCCCGCCGAGCGGCTCAAGGCGCCGCAGCTCCGAGCATGCCTCAAGGTCGCCGAATGGGGCGTCGAGGAGTTCAGGAAGCGGCTGTCATGAGCAGCCGCCTTCTGCGGCGCGCCCATTCCATCGCCGACCTGCGCGACATGGCGCGCGCCATCCTGCCCGGCATGGTGTTCGACGCCCTCGACGGCGGCGCGGGCGCCGAGGAGACGCTCGACGAGAACCGGGCGGCGCTGCGCCGCGTCGGCCTGGTGCCGCGCGCGCCCTTCGACGTGTCGAAGCGCTCCACGGCGGTCGAGCTGTTCGGCGCGCCGGCCGCCTTTCCGGTGGCGGTCGGCCCGACGGGCCTTGCCTCCGCCTTCTGGCCGAACGCCGACACGGCGCTGGCGCGCGCCGCCGCGCGCGCCGGCGTGCCGTTCACCCTGAGCAGCGGCGCCGGGGTGACGCCCGAGGAGGTCGCGCGGACCTGCGACGGGCGCAAATGGTTCCAGCTCTACATGCCGCCGGACCGGGCCGTGGTTGCGGGCTGGCTGGCGCGGGTCAAGGCCGCCGGGTTCGAGCTCGTCGAGGTCACCGCCGACGCGGCCGTGCCCGGCTCGCGCCTGCGCGACGCGCGCAACGGCTTTTCGATGCCGTTGCGCTGGACCCCGCGCAAGGCCATGGAGATCGCCATGCGCCCGCGCTGGGCGCTGCGGCTTGCCCGCCACGGCGTGCCGGTCGCCGCGCTCAAATACCCGCCCGAGGACGGCGGGCCCGTGCGCCGGACCCATACGCGCGGCGAATCGCTGCGGCATCGCTTCGATCCGGCCTTCGACTGGGACGCGGTGAAGTGGCTGCGCGACGCGTGGAAGGGGCCGCTCGTGGTCAAGGGGCTGAGCGACCCGCGCGCGGTGGAGCCGGCGCTGGCGATCGGCATCGACGGCATCGTCGTGTCCAATCACGGCGGACGCCAGCTCGACGGCTCCGTCGCGTCGATCTCCGTGCTGCCGGAATTCGCGGCCGCCGCGAAGGGCAGGATGACGCTGCTGGTCGACAGCGGGTTCCGCTCCGGCACTGACGTGCTGAAGGGGCTGGCGCTGGGCGCCTCGGCGGTGCAGGTGGGGCGGGCCACGCTGTTCGGGCTGACCGTCGCCGGCGAGGACGGCGCCTATCACGCGCTCCAGATCCTGCGCCGCGAGATCGACAACGCCATGGCCCTGTGCGGCGTGACGGCGCCGGGACAACTGACGCCGGACTGGGTGCGCGTCAGGCCCTGAGGCACGCCCGGCCGATCAGCCGGGCTTCACGCCGGCTTCACGATGGTCGATTGCCAGCTCGCATTGCGCCACGCGCCGTCGCGCTTCACCCACACGTCGGTGAACATGGCATCGAAGCGCAGCGCCTCGTGGACGTGGATGTCCGCCACGCCGGTGATGACCACCACGTCGCCGAACTGCCGCGCCTGCGCGTGCCGGCGCCGGAAGCCGAGATAGCCCCGTTCGGACACGCTTTTCAGGAATGCCGCCTTGTCGTCGGCCTTGCCGCTGGCGTGGGTGTAGACGACATCGTCGGCGAGCAGTTCATCCAGCGCCCGCGCGTCGCGCGCCGCCTGCGCCGCGAACTTGCGCTCCTGCGCGGCCAGCGCCTCCCCGACCGCACTCATCAGGCCGCGCCCATCAGAGGGCGACCCCTTGCGCGCGGTGCCAGTCGAGCAGCCAGGGCGACTTGTCCCCGTTCTTCGGCGGATGGGCAAGGAACGCTTCCTCGACGGGATCGCAGCCCCAGCCCGGCCCTTCGGGCAGCTTCATCTGCCCGTTCTCCACGACCGGCGAATAGGTGAACAGGTCGCCCATCCACGGCACCTCGTCGACGTCGAACTCCATGTAGCGGAAATTGGGGATCGCCGCGCTCATATGCGCGCCCATGATGGTCGCATGATAGCCGTGCGAATTGTGCGCCGCGACGTTCACCTCGTAGGCCTCCGCCATGCTGGCGATCTTCATCGCCTCCGGAAAGCCCTGCCAGAGCGGGTCGACGATGCACACGTCGACCGCCTCGGCGTCGAGGAAGGGCTTGATCTGCCGGCGGCCGTAGATCGTCTCCAGCGAGCCGATGGGCAGCGTGGTCCACTGGCGCAGCGCCGCCAGCGCCGCCGGGCTGTAGACGTCGACCTCCAGCCAGTTGAGGTCGAAGGGCTCCAGCACCTTGGCCATGCGGCGCAGGCCCTCGGACTTGTAGTGGGTGTTGAGGTCCAGCATCAGGTCGACGTCGGGGCCGATGCCGTCGCGGAAGGCGCCCATCTGCTCCTCGGCGGCGCGCAGCAGCGCCGTCGAGATGTTGAGCTCCGGGCTGCCCGGGCCGCCGAAGAAGGCCGGGCGGTACTGGCGCGGCCTGTCCTGGTCGAACAGGATCAAATTGGTCTTCAGCGCGCGATAACCCTTGCCCACCACCTCCTTGCCGAGCGCCGTGAGGTCGGCGAGGCTGCGGATCGGCGGCGCGCCGTTCTTGTCCTCGAACAGGCCGTTGGAGCGCACCCGGTACGTCCCGCAATGCGACCAGTAGGTCGTCAGCGTGTCGCGCTGGCGGCCGCCATAGAGATCGTAGACCGGCAGCCCCGCCGCCTTGCCCTTGATGTCGAGGCAGGCATTCTCGATGGCGCCGATCGCCTGCGCGATCATGCCGCCCTGCGTCATCTGGTGCGCGAGATAGAGCCGCGACCCGATCGCGCCGATGTTGCGCGGATCGAGGCCGACGACGGACTGCGCCATGCGCCGGATGACCTGCACCATCGCCGGCCCGCCCATGCTCTCGGCGCATTCGGCATAGCCGGCAATGCCTTCGTCGGTGGAGATTTTCAGGAAGGACAGCGTGCGCCAGCCGCAGTCGGCGTGGAGGTCCTCGATCTTCGTGATGCGCATGATGCCCTTCCGGCCGCCGGGTCGCGCCGGCCGCCGGTCCCTTCGTCTCTGGCTGGAAATCGACAGGGCGCCCGGCGGATGGGCCGCCGGGCGCCCGACAGGTCAGTAGTGCAGAACCCTCACATAGGGCCGGCCGAGGAGATTGGGCTTCTCGCCCGTCAGCTCCTTGTTGTAGGCGACCACGTTGGAAAAGCGGTAGAGCGGGATCATCGGCAGATATTCGACCCAGAGCTGGTTGAGCTTGTCGAAGATCGGCTTCTGGGCGTCGCGGTCGAACGTCGCCTGCAATTCCTGGATCAGCTCGTCGGCATTGCCGTACTTGACCTGGTTGGAATTGTAGAATGACTTCGTGCCCATCATCAGCGCGTAGGTGATGATGGGGTCGATGCGGCCCGACCAGCTCGCGAGGAACAGGTTGGTGGTCTTGTCCTGCGACAGCATCTGCGAGCATACGGAGTTCGACGCCGCTTCCGTCACCTTCAGCGTGATGCCGGCCGGCTTCATCTGCTCGCGCAGGATGTCGGTGATCTTGAGCGCCGGCGCCGGCATGCCGAAATTGGCGTTGATGCAGAGCGGCACCTCCAGCCCGTTCGCATGGCCGGCTTCCGCCAGCAGCGCCTTGGCCTTGGCCGGATCGTAGGGGAACGAGCCCTCCAGCTCCTTCGTGCTCGTCCAGTAGCCGGGCGGGGTCGGCAGCATGGCCGGGCCGGTCTTGACGCTCGGACCGTAGACGGCGAGGCCCAGGGCGTCGCGGTCGACCGACATCAGCAAGGCGTGGCGCACGCGCGGGTCGTCCGTGGGCGGCAGGCCGGTATTCACGTTGAGCAGGCCGAACAGCAGCATCGGCTCCGTCGTCACGCGGATGTTCGGGTTGCGCTCCAGCGCCGGGATGTTGATGGGGTCGACGCTCGCCATGTAGTCGATCTGGCCCGACAGCATGGCCGAGACCGCGGAGGTCGAGTTCTTGATGACGCGGACTTCGATCCGTTCCACCCAGGGCTGGCTCTGGTCCCAATAGTCGGCGAAGCGCTCGAAATGGACGGCCGCGCCGGGCTCGTGCTTGCCGAGCTTGAACGGCCCGGTGCCCGCCGTGTTGTAGCCGATCTTGCCCGGCTCGTTGTCGGCGATGGACTTCGGCGAGATGATCATGCCGGGCCGCTCGGCGAGGTTGCCGACCAGCGAGGCGTTGGGCTTCTTCGTGGTCAGCGCGATGGTGTGGGAATCGATCACCTCGATCGTCTCGACGTCGTCGATGTCCTGGTTTCGGTCGAGGCTGATGAAATATTCGAGGCTGGTCTTCACCGCCTGCGCGTTGAATTCCTCGCCGTCGTGGAACTTCACGCCCTGGCGCAGCTTCAGCGTCAGCGTGCGGCGGTCGTCCGACCACGCCCATTCCGTCGCCAGCATCGGGCGCGGGTCGAGCGTTTCGGGATCGAAGCCGATCAGCCGGTCGTGCATGTTGTAGAGGAACTGGAGGTCCGTTCCGAGCGTGCCGTTGGCCGGGTCCGGCTCGGTGAAGTCGATCGGCGCGCCGATGATGAGAGAATCGTCTGCCTTGCCGGCGAGCGCGGCGCCCGAGGCCGCGAGAAGCGCTGCCGTCGCCACTGCCAATGACATGCTGCGCGCACGGGCGAGCAGCGGCCGCCCCGTGCCTTTGGTCTCGATTCGCATGGTTTCCTCCCTTTAGCGGACCGGTGGCGAGGCCGGGCCGGGCGGTGGTTGCCGGCTCCTCCCGGCCGCCGCCTTGCGCCGCGCCTCGCAATCCGGGGCGCACCATAGGCCAGCTTCGTCCGCGTAACAAGTATTGATACTACGTTCCAACATATGGAACGAGCGCGTAGAGCCCCGCCCGCCCGCGCCTCAGCTCAGGACGGCGATGCGGTGCTTCTCGACCATGGCGAAGTCGATCGTCGCCCCGAGACCGGGGCCGGTGGGAGCGTGCAGATAGCCGTCCTTGTCGGGCTGCGGCGCGTCGACGAGGCCCGAGCCCTGCCCTTCGAGCGGCATCAGGATCTCGTGGAACTCGCAATTGTGGATGGCGAGCTCGACATGCAGGTTGGCGAGGTTGTTCAGCGCGTTTCCGCCGACATGGATCTCGTAGTTCATGCCGAACGCCTCGGCCAGATGCGCGGCCTTCAGGATGTTGGTGATGCCGCCTTTCATGGCCACGTCGCCGCGCAGGAAGTCGGTGGCCTTGGCCGCGATCCAGCTCGAATAGGAGTCGAGCCCCGCCTCCGGCCGCTCCGTCGCCAGGATCGGGATGTCCAGCTTCTCCTTGAGCTTCTGGTAATTGTAGATGTCCTGGTCGCCCAGCGGGTCCTCGTACCAGTAGTAGTCCAGCTCCTCGATCGCCCGTCCGACCCGCAGCGCCGCCGGGAAATCGTAGAGGAAGGTCGAGTCCAGCATCAGCCGGTAGCCCGGCCCCACCGCCTCGCGCACCGCGGCGCAGACCTCGATATCCTCCTCCCACCGGCCGTTCGGGTGGATCTTGTAGGCGTGCCAGCCCATCTCCTTGATGCGCACCGCCTCCTCCGCATAGGCCGCCGTCGACGGCAGGTGGTCGGAGCTGCAATAGACCGGGATCTTCGTGCGGTATCCGCCCAGCAGCCGCCAGAGCGGCATGTTCGCCGCCTTGCCGACGATGTCCCACAGCGCGATGTCGACCGCCCCGACCGCGCGGATGCCGGCGAGCCGGTGACGCTTCCACAGCGCCCGGAACAGCCGCTCGCGGTCGAGCGGGTTCTGCCCCATCAGCACCGGCTTGAGGAAACGGATCAGCGCGTCGGCGTTCGACGAGGCCGGATTGATCTGCTTGCCGAGCAGCGCGTGGCCCTCGATCCCTTCGTCCGTGCGGATGGTCAGCAGGCCCTGGTCGTGGACCTGTCCGGGCTTTTTGCTGACGAAGTGGTACGACACGTTCGGCAGGTCGGCCCATTCGTACAGCGTGACCGTGACATCGGTGATCTTCATGCGTCCGTCTCCTCCCGGCTGCTCAAGGCGCTGGACAATGCTAGTCAGGCCGGGCAATTTCAGCAAGCGTGTGCCGTCATACGGCACGATGTTCCATATGTTGATACGAGTTCATCGGGAGCCGTATCGGGAGGAGGACGCGACGTGCCGCAGACAGACCCCAATCCCCCCTATCGCCGCATCGCTACCGAGGAATCCTGGTGCCCGCCGGAGCTGTTCCGGCTGTTTCTCGACGAATTGAAGACGAAGACCATCGACGATCCGGGCTTCCACAGCCTGTGGGCGTTCTTCGCCGGCAGGAGCGAGCGCGCGCAGAATCTGGCACGGCGCATCCAGGGCGCGGGCGAGGAGCGCATCCGCGACATGGATGCCTCCGGCATCCACATGCAGGTCCTGTCGCTGACCGCGCCCGGCGTGCAGCTCTTCGAGCCCGCGCAGGGCAGCGCGCTCGCCCGCGAATACAACGACCAGCTCGCGGCGCTGGTGGCGGCCAACCCGGACCGCTTCGTCGGCCTCGCCGCCTTCAGCCCGCTCGACCCCTCCAACGCGGCGAAGGAACTGGAGCGCGGCGTGAGGAAGCTGGGGCTGCGCGGCGGCATCCTCAACGGCCACACGCTGGGCGTCTACACCGACGACGAGTGCTACTGGGAGGTGTTCGAGGCGGCGGAGGCGCTCGACGTGCCCATCTATCTCCACCCCAACACGCTGCCCAAGGAGATGGTCCAGCCCTTTCTCAAGCGCGGGCTGGATGCGGCGGTCTACGGCTTCGCCTGCGACACCGGGCTGCACGCGCTGCGCCTCGTGGTCGCCGGCCTGTTCGACCGCTTCCCGAAATTGCAGATCATCCTCGGCCATTGCGGCGAGGCGCTGCCCTTCTGGCTCTACCGCATCACCTACATGCACAGCCACATCTCGCGCACCGGGCGCTACGAGCATGTGCAGCCGCTGAAGAAGCCGGCGCGGGACTATCTGCGCGAGAACTTCATCTATACGACCAGCGGCGTGGCCGATCCCGATCCGATCATGTTCGTGCGCGACGTGATGGGCGCCGACAGGATCATGTACGCCATGGACTATCCGTGGCAGTTCGAGCCGGGCGAAGTCGGCATCCTCGACGCATTGCCGCTGGACGCCGCCGGCAGAAAGCAGTTCTTCGAGGACAATGCGCGGCGGGTGTTCCGTATCGCGTAGCGACAAGCCTTTCACGGAGACACGAGCCTTGCCTTCCGACCAAGCCACAAAAACCCTCTTCTACAGGGCCTATGCCGGCAATCTCCGCGATCTCGGCGTCGACGTCCTGTTCGGCCTGATGGGCGACGCGAACCTCTATATGGCGGACAGCTTCGCGGGGGAGTTCGGCGGCCGCTTCGTCGCGTCGGCGCACGAGGCGGGCGCGGTGCTGATGGCGCTCGGCTGGGCGCAGGCGACGGGCCGTGTCGGGGTCGCGACGGTGACCCACGGTCCCGGCCTCACCAATGCGATATCGGCGCTGGTGGAGGGCGTGAAGGGCACCACGCCGATGGTGCTGCTCGCCGGCGACACGGGCGTGGCCGACCGCGACAACTTCCAGAACGTGCCGCAGCGCGAGCACGTCCTGGCGACGGGCGCGGGCTTTGAGCAGTTGCGCGCGCCCGCGACGCTGGCGGAGGACATGGCGACGGCGTTCCGCCGGGCCATGGTCGAGCGGCGGCCGGTGGTGCTCAACAGCCCGGCCGACTTCATGTGGCAGGAGGTGGAGCACCGGCACAGGCCGGTCTATCTGGCCGAGAGCCGGGCGGTGGTGCCCGAGAGCGACGAGCTCGACAATGCGGTCGGCATCGTGGCGGCGTCGCGCCGGCCGGTGGTGCTGGCGGGGCGCGGCGCCTGCGACGAGCGCTCGCGCGCCGCGCTGGTGCGCCTTGCCCGGCGCATCGGCGCGCCGCTGGCGACGACCCTGAAGGCGCGCGGCCTGTTCGCCGGCGAGCCTTTCGACCTCGGCGTGATGGGCACGCTGTCGACCGACGTGGCCAACGAGGCGATCGTGGCGGCCGATTGCATCCTCGCCTTCGGCGCCGGCCTCAACAAATACACGGTCGGCCATGGCAGCCTGATCGCCGGCAAGCGGCTGGTGCAGGTCAACGCCGAGCGCGCCGAGGTCGGGCGGGTGCAGGCGATCGACGCCGGGCTGGTCGGCGATCCGGCACTCACGGCCGACCGCATCGTCGCGCTGCTCGACATGGCGGAGATCGAGGCGTCCGGCTTCGCCGACGAAGCACTACGCGAAAAAATCGCGGCGTGGCGCATCGCCCCCGAGCTGACCCGCGAGCGCGCGGCCGGCACGGTCGACATACGCCGCGCGCTGCTGGCGATCGATGCCGCGGTCGAGGACGACCGCGTGGTGGTGCAGGATGGCGGCCGCTTCATGGTCGAGGCGTGGAAGGCGGTGCGCGCGCCGGGCCCGCGCGCTTACGTCCACACGGTCAATTCGGCGGCGATCGGCCACGGCTTCGGGCAGGCGATCGGCGCGGCGGTGGCGGCCGGCGGCCGGCCCGTGCTGTTCGTCGCCGGCGACGGCGGCTTCATGCTGAACGGCTGGACCGAGTTCGCCACGGCGGTGCGTGAGAAGCTCGATATCGTCGTGGTGATCTGCAACGACGGCGGCTACGGCGCCGAATACATCCAGTTCCGGCGCAAGGGGCTCGATCCGGCGCGCTCGATGCTGCACTGGCCGGACTTCGCGCCGGTGGCAATCGCCATGGGCGGGCAGGGCCTGACGGTGCGCTCGGCCGACGATCTGCCCGCTGCCGTCCGCGCCATCCGCGACAGGAGCCGCAGCGGGCCGGTCATGATCGAGCTGAAGCTCGACCCCGAAAGCCTCAACGCGATCACGCTTTAGGCGGGCACCCTCCGGCTCGCCCGCTCGGCCGGTTAACCCGCCCTTAAACGGCCGCAACTAGCCTCCATTCCGCGCCGCCGGCGAAGAACGGGGATGGAATGGCACGCAGGAAGGCCGATCGGCGGATCGAGCCCCGTTTCGACGCGGGCGACGGCGCCCGCGACGAACTCGCGCTGAGCGAGGACGACCGCGTGCTGCCGGCGCGGCGCCCCCGCCAAGCCCCGGGCAAGGCACCGCGCGATGCTAAAGCCGCGCGGCCGGCAAAGGCCGCGCGCGAGCCGGCCGCACGCCCGCGCCGCCGCAAGCGCGGCTTCTTCGCCACCGCCGTTCGCCGCCTCGCCTACTGGACCCTCGTCCTCGGCATCTGGGCCGGCATCGCCGCCGCCTGCATGGTGGTCTGGTACGGCGCGCAGATGCCCTCCATCGCCAATTGGGAGGTGCCCGACCGCCCGCCCAACGTGCGCATCGTCTCGGTCGACGGCCAGCTCGTCGCCAATCGCGGCATGACCGGCGGCGAGGCGCTGGCCCTGCGCGAGATGTCGCCCTTCATCCCGCAAGCGGTGATCGCCATCGAGGACCGGCGCTTCCGCTCGCATTTCGGCGTCGATCCCGTCGGTCTCGCCCGCGCCATGCTGAGCAACATCACGTCGGGCAGCTTCTCGCAGGGCGGCTCCACGCTCACCCAGCAGCTCGCCAAGAACCTGTTCCTCAGGCCCGACCGCACGCTGGAGCGCAAGGTGCAGGAGGTGCTGCTGGCGCTGTGGCTGGAGCGCAACCACACCAAGGACGAGATCCTCGAGCTCTATCTCAACCGGGTCTATTTCGGCTCCGGCGCCTATGGCGTCGAGGCGGCCTCGCGCCGTTATTTCGGCAAGAGCGCCCGCGAGGTGACGCTGGCCGAGGCGGCGCTCCTGGCGGGCCTGCTGAAGGCGCCGTCGCGGCTGTCGCCGGCGCGCGACCCCAAGGCCGCCGCCGCGCGCGCCGACGTGGTGCTGGGCGTCATGCGCGAGCAGGGCCTGATCGACGGCCGGCAGCTTGCGGGCGCGCTCGACGCCCCGACCGCGCGGCCGGCTTCCTACTGGACCGGCTCGGAGCATTATGTCGCCGACAAGGTGATGGACGAATTGCCCGGCCTCGTCGGCGAGATCGGCACCGACCTGATCGTCGAGACCACGGTCGACATGCATCTCCAGCAGCTCGCCGAGCGCTCCATCCGCCGGCTGGTCGACGAGAACCGCGACAAGGCGAGCGTCAGCCAGGGCGTGCTGGTGTCGCTCGACAATACGGGCGCGGTGCGCGCCATGGTCGGCGGCTACGACTACGCCAACAGCCAGTTCGACCGCGCCACGCAGGCGAAGCGCCAGCCGGGCTCGGCCTTCAAGCCCTTCGTCTTCATGGCGGCGCTGGAGCAGGGGCTGACGCCCGCCACGCATCGCCGCGACGCGCCGGTGCGCATCGGCAAGTGGCAGCCGGCCAATTTCAACGACAAATATTACGGCGACGTCACGCTCGCCGAGGCGCTGGCGAAGTCGCTGAACTCGGTGGCAGTGCGCCTCGTCGACGAGGTCGGGTACAGGCGCGTCATCGACGCGGCCTACCGGCTGGGCATCGAATCGGAGCTCCAGAAGAACGCCTCCATCGCGCTCGGCACGTCGGAGGTGACGCCGCTGGAGCTCACGGCCGCCTTCGTGCCCTTCGCCAATGGCGGCTACCGGCCGTTCATCCATTTCATCGAGCGCGTCACCACCGCCGGCGGCGAGGTGCTGTGGGAGCGGCGCTCGGGCGGCATACCGCGTGTCGTGGCCAAGAACGTCGTCGCCGGCATGAACGAGATGATGACCGGCACCCTGCGGGAAGGCACCGCGCGCAAGGCCGCGTTCGGCTGGCCGGCGGCGGGCAAGACCGGCACGTCGCAGGGTTCGCGCGACATCTGGTTCGTCGGCTACACGGCCAACCTCACCACCGGCGTCTGGTTCGGCAATGACGACGGGAAGCCGACGAAGAACCTGACGGGCGGGTCGCTGCCGGCCATCGCCTGGCACGATTTCATGGTGGCCGCGCATGAGGGTCTCGACGTTCGTCCGCTCCCGGCAGCCCCGTTTGTCGCCCCGATCCCGCCGCTGCGCGACGGCTTTCCGGTGGCCGTCGACGACCGGACGGCGTCGATCGGCGCTGCCGAGGCCGCGCCGCCGTCTCCGCCGACGCCGCGGCGGGTCGATTCCATTCTCGACGTGCTGCTGGGGAATTGAGAGCGGCGGCGGAACGAATTTCCCTGCCGCGCATTTGCGCCGCATGCACCGGCGCTCCTTTCCCGAAACGCAGCCCTCAACGCACCCCCGCGCCGACGGCGCGGTGATCGCCGGGCTGGCGCTGGTCGCGCTCGCCACCGTCGCCGCCTTCGCGGCCCTTGGTGTGGCGGAGCCGTCCCCTGAGGGCAACGGCGTCGCCCGCGCCTATACGCTGGAGCAGACCGACGGCGATACATCCGTGACCGAGATCGACATGACCGAGACTGCGTCGGTCGGCGCGGGTACGGAAACACCTTCGCCGCAATGCTCGGTATCGGCCTGCGCGACCGCCTACCGCTCGTTCCGGGCCAGCGACTGCACCTTCCAGCCCTTCGACGGCCCGCGCCGCCTGTGCACGCGCTGACCGCGCTCAGCGCAGGACAAAACCCCGGCCGAGTTCGTCGCCGTCCTCCAGCGTGAATTCCGCCCGTCCGCTGTAGAAGGCGCGGCCGCCGACGCGCGCCACGATGCCGGCGCGCCCGTCGCCGGGCGCGGCGGCGCGTGCGACGCTGCCGGTGAAGCGCGAGCCGACGATGCTTTCGAACAGCCGCGTCTCGCCCGGCGCGACCTCGCCTTTGGCCGCCATCGCCGCCAGCCGCGCGGTCACGCCCGAGCCGGTGGGCGAGCGGTCGACCTCGGCGTCGGCGAACACGCAGACATTGCGCGTGGCGACGCCGCCCGACCCGTCATGCCCGTCCGTCAGGATCGAGCCGTAGAGGAATTGCAGGTCGTCGGCCATGCCCAGCGCCAGACCGGGATGGTGCCGGACCGCGTTGGTCAGCGCCGTCGCGGCATCGACGAAATCGCGCAGCGGGCTGCGGTCCGGATCGCTGAAGGACAGGCCGAACTGACGGCAGTCGGCGATGGCGTAGAAGGCGCCGCCATAGGCGAGATCGAAGCGGATGTCCCCGGTGCCGGGAACCGTCGCGACGTCGGTCGCGGCGAGGAAGGCGGGCACGCTCTCGAACGACACCGCGCCGGCCTTGCCGTCCTTCACCTCCACCGAGGCGACCACCAGGCCGCACGGGCATTCGATGTTGACCGTCGTCAGCGGCTCGACCGCCGGCACCAGCCCGCGATCCACCGCGTAGCGGCCGAGCGCGATGACGGCGTGGCCGCACATGGTCGAATAGCCCTCATTGTGCATGAACAGCACGGCGAGGTCGGCGCCGGGCAGGTCCGGCTCGACCGGCAGCGCGCCGTACATGTCGTAATGGCCGCGCGGCTCGAAGATCAGCAGCCTGCGCAGATGGTCGAGATTGTCGCGCACGAAGGCGCGCTTCTGCAGGATCGTGCCGCCCGCAATCGGCGGATAGCCGCTTTCGACGATGCGCACCGGCTCGCCGCCCGTATGCATGTCGACGACCCGCAGCGGCTTCATGGCGTCATCATCCCGTCCCCGTCGAGCCGAAGCCGCCGGAGCCGCGCCCGGTGTCTCCCAGCGCCGCGTGCTCGATGATCGCCATGCGCGCCACCGGCGCGATCACCAGTTGCGCGATGCGTTGGCCGCGCGTCACCGCGAATTCCTCGACCGACAGGTTTGCGAGGATCACGCCCAGCTCGCCGCGATAGTCGCTGTCGATCGTGCCGGGGCTGTTGAGGCAGGTGATGCCGTTCTTCAGCGCGAGGCCCGAGCGCGGCCGCACCTGGCCCTCGAACCCTTGCGGGATCTCGATCAGCAGCCCCGTCGGCACCAGCGCGCGCCGGCCCGGCAGCAGCAGCAGCGGCCTGTCTTCGGGCACCGCCGCGCGCAGATCCATGCCCGCCGCTCCCGCCGTCTCGTAGGCCGGCAGGGGCAGGTCCCCGGCATGGGGGAGGCGGACGAAGGCGATTGTCGGCGACATGAACCGGGATTTGAGGCGAGCGGCCGGCGGGGTCAATCGGCGGCGGGCGATATCACCAACATTGAGGAGGCGTCGAAGGCCAGGCTCGCGCGAACGTCCTCGCCGACAAGCTCGGGAAATTCCGCGAGAATCTCGGCCTCGCTCATCCCCGATGCAAGATACTCCAGCAAATCCGAGACGGTGATGCGCGTATCGCGAATGCACGGCTTTCCCGAGCGGCGGCCCGGTGTGATGGTGATACGCTCGATCAGGTCCATCTGAGCAAGATCGTGCCGGGAGGGCGCAAAAGCAAGTGCGTCCCCTGACGCCGGCGGACGTGGCGCGCGTTCACGCTTTCTTGCCGTTTCCGTTGGAGACTGTGGCCAGCCGCATCGTGCGCGAGCGCACGGCAAGCGCGGCGCCGCCGCTCCGATGGCGGGCGAGGGAGCGCGGCAGAAAGTGCACCGACCGGCCCGGGATCGGGGTTCCTCATGTGCCGCTGGGCGGCCTATCTCGGCGAGCCGCTGTTCCTCGAGGACATCGTGTCGGCGCCCTGCCACTCGCTGGTGGCGCAGAGCCACCATGCGCGCGAGGGCAAGACCGCGACCAATGGCGACGGGTTCGGCGTCGCCTGGTACGGCGAGCGGCCCGAGCCCGGCCTCTACCGCGACATCCTGCCGGCCTGGTCGGACCCGAACCTGCGCAGCCTCGCGCGGCAGATCCGCTCGCCTTTGTTCCTCGCCCATGTGCGCGCCTCGACCGGCGGCGCCACCAGCCGGGCCAACTGCCACCCCTTCGCCGCCGGCCGCTGGTCGTTCATGCACAACGGCCAGATCGGCTGTTTCGACGCCATCCGGCGGCGGCTGGAGGGCGGCCTCTCGGACGCGCTCTACGCGAGCCGCCAGGGCACGACGGATTCGGAGCTGTTCTTCCTGCTGATGCTGGAGGAAGGGCTCGACCGCGACCCGCAGGGCGCCGCCGCGCGCGCCGTGGCCCGCGTTGTCGATGCCGCCCGGCTCGCCGGCGCCGATCCCGCCTTCAAGCTGACCGCCGCCTTCGCAGACGGTGAGACGCTCTACGCCGTGCGCTGGGCGAGCGCTGGCAATGCGCCCTCGCTCTATCTCGGCGCTTTTCGCGGCGCCGGCCGCTGCGTCGTCTCCGAGCCGTTCGACCGCGAGGCGCCGAACTGGCAGCCGGTCGCGCCCGGCAGCTTCGTCGCCGTGACGCGCAGCGCCGTGTCCGTGTCCCCCTTCGCGCCGCAGCCCGCGCCGCTGGCGCTCGCCGGCTGATCTTTTCTCCCGAAAATCGATGATCCGCGCGGCAGGGCGCAAGGCCCGCCGCCGCGCTTGACTTGCATGGTGGCCTCCTTTATTTAACCGATAAGTTATTTAACTTATAGGTTATCTGATTGGCTCTCGACCCGCTCTCGCAGACGCTGTTCGCGCTCGCCGACCCGACCCGCCGCGCGATCGTCCAGCGCCTCGCGCAGGGCGAGGCGACGGTGAACGAGCTTGCCGGGCCCTTCGCCATGAGCGTGCCGGCGGTCTCCAAGCACCTGAAGGTGCTGGAGCGGGCGGGGCTGGTGGAGCGGGGCCGCGAAAAACAGTTCCGCCCGCGCACGCTGCGCCCCGAGCCGCTGCGCGAGCTTTCGGGCTGGCTGGAGGGCTATCGACGGTTCTGGGAGGAGAGCCTCGACCGGCTGGACGACTATCTGAAGCAATTGCAACGCGACGAGACCGAAGGAGCGCGCCATGAGCACGGCGGCAAGCGGGACTGACAGGCTTCCCGAACTGCATTTCACCCGCGTCTTCGACGCGCCGAAAGCGTTGATGTGGGACATCTGGACGAAACCGGAGCACATGCGCCGCTGGTGGGCGCCGCACCACTTCACCGTGCCGCATGCCGAGTTCGAGGCCCGGCCCGGCGCGCCGCTGCGCATCGATTTCCGCAGCCCGTCCGGCCACGTCTTCGCCAATTACGGCGAGGTCAGGGAGGTCGTGCCGACCGACCGGCTGGTCTTCACCACCGAATACCGCGAGAACGGCAAGCTGCTGGTCGTCAATCTCTTCACCGTGACCTTCCACGCCGAGAGCGGGAAGACGCGGCTGGAGATCGACGCCAAAGTGACATTCGCCGCGCCGGAGGCCGCCGAAAGCCTGGCCGGCATGGAGCAGGGTTTTGGCGAGCAGCTTCAGAAGCTGGAGCTGGAAGTCGTCGCCGCCACGCTGCCCGCCGGCAAGAAGCTCGCTTTCGCCTTCCCCGCCGGCGCGCCGGTCATCCTCTCCACCCGCATGCTCGCCGGCCCGCGCGAATTGGTGTGGCGATGCATGACCGACCCGAAGCATTTCTCGCGATGGTGGGGCCCGCGCATCCTGACCAACGAGGTCACCGATTTCGACGTGACCGTCGGCGGCAGATGGCGCGTGATCCAGCGCGATCCCAAGGGCGACGAATACGTCTTCCGCGGCGTGTTCACCGAGCTTGCCCCGCCCGAGCGGCTCGGCTGGACCTTCGGCATGGAGAACATGATGGAGGGCGTCGAGGCTGAGGAAACCTACATCCTCGAGGATGCCGGCGACGGCCGCACCCGCTACGTCACCATCTCCGTCTTCCCCTCGCTCGAGGCGCGCGACGGCATGGCCGCCTCCGACATGGAGTGGGGCGCCGGCGAAAGCATGGACCGGCTGGACGAGCTGCTGGCAAGGTTGAAGGCGTGATGCGGCGGACCTGTCGCATCGAAGCATCCTGACAGATTCCGGCGGCCGCTTCGTGTAGACAGGCCGCCCGAGGGTCTTGGCCGGAGGTTCCTGCATGACGACACGGACACAGGCCGCGCCGGCGCTGAAGGAAATCTTCGACCGCGCACAGATGCGGCGCTTCGCAGACGGCACGAAGGCCGTCTGGCCCGCCTTCGACGACGGGCGTTTTCTCGCGCTGGCGACCGCGGGGCTGGACGATCTCGGCATCATGCAGCGCATGCGGCTGGCCGCCGAAGCGTTCGGCGCGACGCTGCCGGAGGATTTCGGCCGGGCGGTCGACATCCTCGCCGCCCTTGCGCCGCGGATCGGGCGCGGCTTCGCGTCGCTGACCTTCTGCGAGTTCGTCGCGCTCCGCGGGCAGGACCATTTCGACCGCTCGATGCAGGCGCTGAAGCTGTTCACCACCTACGGCTCGGCCGAGTTCGCCATCCGCCATTTCCTTCTCGCCGATTTCGAGCGGACGCTGGCCGTCATGCGCGGCTGGGCCGGCGACGAGAACGAACATGTGCGCCGCCTTGCCAGCGAGGGCTCGCGGCCGCGCCTGCCATGGTCGTTCCGGCTCAGGAACCTGATCGCCGATCCGTCGCCGACCCTGCCCATCCTCGAAAGGCTGAAGGCCGACGACGCGCGCTATGTGCGCAAGTCGGTGGCCAACCACCTCAATGACATCGGCAAGGACAATCCGGACGTGCTGATCGGCACCGTGTCGGGCTGGGACCGCTCCGACCCGCGCACCCTGTGGATCGTGCGTCATGCGCTGCGCACGCTGGTCAAGAAGGGCGACGCCAGCGCGCTCGCCATCGTCGGGGCCGGCGGCGAGGCGAAGGTGCGGGTCGCCCGCTTCGCGGTCACGCCGGTGCGGGTCCGCCTCGGCGAGCGCATCGCCATCGAGGGCGAGATCGTCTCGACCGGCGGAAAGGAGCAGCGGCTCGTGGTGGACTACGCCGTCCACTACGTGAAGAAGCGGGGGAAGACCTCGCGAAAAGTCTTCAAGCTGAAGGAGCTTGCCCTCGCACCCGGCGAGGCCGCGCGACTGTCGATCTCGCAGACCATCCGCGACTTCACCACCCGCACGCACCGGCCCGGCCATCACAAGGTCGAGCTGCTGGTCAACGGGCGGGCGCTCGCCGAGAGCGGATTCGACATCCTCGCCTGACCGCGCGTCGCGGAAAAACCCCGATGTCGCCGCGATAATGACCTTGCGTCAGCGGCGCCCGGCTTCTATACGCCGCGCTCCCCGGTCGAAGAATCCGGCGTGAGCGCAACGGCTGGAGCTCTCAAAACTCCGCCCGCGCAGGTGGCTTTGCCTTTCTGCGTACGGCGCCATGGCGGAAGATCGGTCGAGGCCGTAGCTCAGTGGCAGAGCGCCGGGCACCCGCCCGGAGGTCGGGGGTTCGATTCCCTCAGGCTTCTCCATGGATAGCTCATTGGGTAGAGCATCAGACTGATAATCTGACTGTAGAAGGTTCGAATCCTTCTCCACGCCGGCCTTAAAAACCGGCCACAGCCCTCCAAGCTGTTCCAGACTTCCGGGCCGGGGACCGGAATGCCGGGGTCTCGGACGGTCCCGCCCTCGGGCGGGGTCCGCGAGGGACCGCCGGCCATGCGTGCGCCGCCCGGCCAAGGGTGACGGCGAGGACGCGGCTTGTGCCGGCGTCCGGGCTTTTTTGCCCGGCGCCCGCCCCGCCGCCTCTCTCGCCCTCTCCCCGGGGCCCGCGGCGCCTGCGTGCCACCGGTCCCCGGCTCATTCGACTGCGGGAACGAGAGAGCGAATACGGAGTGAAGACGATGACGATACTCGATGCTTTCCTGGTGCGCCGCCGGTTCATGGTGACGCAGAACCAGCGCGCGGTCGCCGAGCTGCGCGGCAAGGTCGTCGGCATCCTCGGGCCGGGCGAGCACGCGCTGTCCAATCACCGCAACAGCCTGATCGTCGAGTTCTTCGACATCGTCGCCGACCCGGTGTTCCGCTCCAGGCTGGAGAAGGCGCTGTTCGAGACGAAGCCGGAGGTCGCGGCGAAGCACCTGACGGTGTTCCGCACCGGCCGCAGCGAGGTCGCGGTGATCGAGCGCGACGGCCGCGTCTTCGAGACGCTGGGGCCGGACCAGAAGCTCGTCGTGTGGAACGATGCCGGGCCGTGGAAGGCGACGACCGTCGACGTGTCGGCGTCCCTGCGCGTCGAGCCGGAGCTGCTGCGCCGCTTGACACTAGCCGGCAAGAACGGCCTCTTCACCGTCACCACGGTGCAGGACGGGCAGGCGTGCCTGGTCTTTTCCGACGGCGCCTATGTCGAGACGCTGGGGCCGGGCATCCACGGCTTCTGGCGGGCGGGGCGCAACGCGACGGTGAGGCTGGTCGACCTGAAGCGCCAGTCGCTCGACGTGGCAGGGCAGGAGGTGCTGACGCGCGACCGCGTGACGATCCGCGTCAACATCTCGGCCGAGTACCGCGTGGTGGACCCGCTGAAGGCGGTGCAGTCGGTGAAGGACTTTGCCGACGCGCTCTACCGCGCGCTCCAGTTCGCCTTCCGCAAGACGCTGGGCGCGCTCTCGCTCGACCAGATCCTGGAGAAGAAGGTAACGGTGGACGAGGAGGCGGCCGCCAAGGTGAAGGCCGACATGGCCGCCATCGGGCTGGATGTCTCAGATATCGCGCTCAAGGACGTGATCCTGCCGGGCGAGATGCGCGAGATTCTCAATCAGGTGGTGGCCGCCGAGAAGCAGGCCGAGGCCAACGTCATCCGCCGCCGCGAGGAGACCAACGCCACGCGCTCGCTGCTGAACACGGCGAAGGTGATGGCCGAGAACCCGGTGATGCTGCGCCTGAAGGAGCTGGAGGCGCTGGAGGCCATCGCCGGCAAGGTCGAGCGGCTGACGGTGCACAACGGCACGGGCGGGCTGCTCAACGACCTCGTGCGCCTGCGCGACGAGCCGAAGACGTGACGACAGGCCGGGCCGCCTGAAAGGGTGGCCCGGTCCTGCCGATGCACGTTGCCCAAATTAGCCAGTTCGGCTATTTGTGAGCCATGAAGTCCTTTTCCGCATCCGACGCCAAGAACCGTTTCGGCCAGTTGATCGACATGGCGCAGGCCGAGCCCGTGCGCGTGCAGCGGCAGGGGCGCGACGTCGCCATCGTCATGTCGCCGGAGGAGTTCCGCCGCATGGCGGAGGCGGCGCGAGGCAAGGTGAACCCGGCGGTCGAGCGGCTTCATGCGGAGAGTGCGAAACGCTGGGCGAGCGTCTACGCGGCGCTGGCCAAGTAGCTGGCCAAGCAGGTGGAATACCTCACGCTCGACGATGCGCTCCACATTCATGCCGAGCAGCTTCGGCTGTTCGGCGGCACGACCGGCGTCCGTGATCACGGCCTGATCGAGTCTGCGCTGTTGCGCCCCCGGACCGGCTACTATGCCGATCTGGTCGAGCAGGCGGCGGCGCTGTGGGAAAGCCTCGCGATGAACCACGGCTTCGTCGACGGCAACAAGCGCGTCGCTTTCGCCTGTCTGGACATCTTCCTCGGCCTCAACGGCGCGCGGCTGGAAGCCGACCCGGCGGAGGTGATCGCCTTCATCTACCGCCATCTCGAGGCCGGCACTTTCCGCAAGCCGGCTCTCGAGGAATGGCTACGGGTGCGCGTGACCGTCCAGGGTTGGTCTCGATAGGCCGGCGACCGGGTGGCGACCGGGGTTTCGCGACCGCCGGGGAGCCGCTATATGCCCCGCAACGACAGGAATCCCTTCATGGCCGAGACAATCGAACAGGCGGTGGCGCGCCGCCGCACCTTCGCGATCATCGCGCACCCCGACGCCGGCAAGACCACGCTGACGGAAAAGCTGCTGCTGTTCGGCGGCGCGATCCAACTCGCCGGCGAGGTGAAGGCCAAGAAGGACCGCATGAACACGCGCTCCGACTGGATGAAGATCGAGCGCGAGCGCGGCATTTCCGTCGTCACCTCGGTCATGACCTTCGAGTACGACGACACGGTCTTCAACCTGCTCGACACGCCGGGCCACGAGGATTTCGCCGACGACACCTACCGCACGCTTTCGGCGGTCGACTTCGCCGTCATGGTGATCGACGCGGCCAAGGGCATCGAGCCGCGCACGCTGAAACTGTTCGAGGTGTGCCGGCTGCGCGACATCCCCATCGTCACCTTCGTCAACAAGATGGACCGCGAGGCGCGCGACATCTTCGAGATCCTCGACGAGATCGAGCAGAAGCTGGCGCTCGACACCGCGCCCATCACCTGGCCGATCGGCAGCGGCAAGAGCTTTGCCGGCACCTATCACCTCGCCGAGAACGCCGTGCGCGGCAGCGACACCGAGGTCGAGCGCACCAGGGTCAACGGCCCGGCCTCCGAGCGGGTCGCCGGCCTGCTTCCCGCGCACGAGCGCGACGCCTTCGTCGAGGCGCTGGAGCTGGCGCGCGAGGCGTGCCGGCCGTTCGACCTCGCCGCCTTCCGCGAGGGGCACCTGACGCCGGTCTTCTTCGGCTCGGCGCTGCGCAATTTTGGCGTGCGCGATCTCATCGAGGCGCTGGATGCATGGGGTCCGAAGCCGCGCGCGCAGGAGGCCGACCGCCGCGAGGTGGTCCCGACCGAGCCGAGGATGACCAGCTTCGTCTTCAAGATCCAGGCCAACATGGACCCCAACCACCGGGACCGCATCGCCTTCGTGCGCGTCTGCTCGGGCAGGCTGGAGCGGGGCATGAAGGCCAAGCTGGTTCGCACCGGCAAGCCGATGAGCCTGTCGGCGCCGCAATTCTTCTTCGCCCGCTCGCGCATCACCGCCGACGAGGCCTATGCCGGCGACGTGGTCGGCATCCCCAACCACGGCACGCTGAGGATCGGCGACACGCTGACCGAGGGCGAGGACCTCCTGTTCCGCGGCGTGCCCAATTTCGCGCCGGAAATCCTGCGCCGCGTGCGCCTCGGCGACGCCATGAAGGCCAAGAAGCTGAAGGAAGCTCTCCAGCAGATGGCCGAGGAAGGCGTGGTGCAGCTCTTCCAGCCGGAAGACGGCTCGCCCGCCATCGTCGGCGTGGTCGGCGCCCTCCAGCTCGACGTGCTGAAGGAGCGGCTCAACGTCGAATATGCGCTGCCGGTGGATTTCGACGTGGCGCGTTTCTCCGTCTGCCGGTGGATCTCAGCCGACCGCAAGGACGAGCTGGAGCGCTTCATGGCCGCCCATCGCGGCGACATCGCCCGCGACCTCGACGGCGATCCGGTGTTCCTCGCCCCGCACGAATTCGGCCTGCGCTACGAGGCCGACCGCTGGAAGGACATCCGCTTCGACGCCATCAAGGACTATCAGGTGCGCGAGGCGGCGTGATGGCAGCTATGGTGGCGCCGGAGGTCGAGGCCTATCTGGAGCGGGTCGAGCCGCTGGAGTTCCGCCGCGCGCTGGAGGCGCTGCGCGCGCTGATCCGCGCCGCGGCGCCCGAGGCCGACGAAATCATCAGCTACGGCCAGCCGACCTTCCGGCAGGACGGCCACCTCGTCGCCTATGCCGCCTTCCAGCGGCACCTGTCCTTCTTTCCGATGAGCTCGACGCTGATCGGCGAATTCGCCGGGGCGCTGAAGGATTACAGGACATCGGCCGGGACGATCCAGTTCTCGCCGGAACGCCCGATTCCCGACGATATCGTCGTCGCCATGGTGCGCGCGCGCCTGGCCCAGAACGCCGCCGTCGCCGCGGAGCGGAAGGCGCGGAAGAAGACGGGCCGGCGGACTTCACGCTGACGGCGACGCGATCTGCGCGGGGCATGGGTTCCACCACGTGCGCCGTTTGGGAATTTTTCTCCTGCAATTGAAAAATTGCAGAATAAAATTCCTCGCAAGGCCATCTCTTGATGTCCGTTTTGCGTGGGCTCCGGCCGTTCAGGCCCTATATTGGCAAAAACCTCTCAGGGATGGATATCATGGGACTTCGCATCAACGACACCGCGCCCGACTTCACGGCCGAGACCACGCACGGCACGATTAGCTTCCACGACTGGATCGGCGACGGCTGGGCGGTGCTGTTCTCGCACCCGAAGAATTTCACCCCGGTCTGCACCACCGAGCTCGGCAGCGCGGCGAAATACGCGCCCGACTTCGCGAAGCGCGGCGTCAAGGTCATCGGCATCTCGGTCGATCCCGTGGAAAGCCACGAGAAATGGAAGGCCGACATCAAGACCGCGACCGGCCAGGACGTGACCTACCCGCTGATCGGCGACCGCGACCTGAAGGTGGCTAAGCTCTACGATATGCTCCCCGCTTCGGCCGGCGACACGTCGGAGGGGCGCACCCCTGCCGACAACGCGACCGTGCGCTCGGTCTACGTCATCGGGCCGGACAAGAAGATCAAGCTGGCGCTCACCTACCCCATGACCACGGGGCGCAACTTCGCCGAGATCCTGCGGGCGATCGATTCCATCCAGCTCACGGCCAAGCACAAGGTGGCGACGCCCGCCGACTGGAAGCAGGGCGAGGACGTCATCATCACCGCCGCCGTGTCGGACGACGAGGCGACGCAGAAATTCGGCGCCTTCGAGCGCGTGCTGCCCTATCTGCGCACCACCAAGCAGCCGGCGGCCTGACGGCCCGCAAGCATTCCACCGAAAGGGCCGGCGCGAGCCGGCCTTTTTCGTTCGGGAAGATGCCGTCAGTGGCTCTTTCGCCAGATATCGACCTCGGCGCCGCGATAGGTGGCGCGCGCCGACAGGGCAAAGCCCAGCTTGGCCGCCAGTCTTTGCGACGGCGCATTGGCGGGTGCGATGATGCAGGCGAGCGGCTCTCCCTTCCGCTCGCGCCCGGCCCAGCCGAGCACGGCGCGCATCGCCTCTTCGGCGAGGCCGCGTCCCTGTGCGGCCGGCACGAGGCCCCAGCCGCATTCGAGCGCCCCGCCGAGGCCCGGATCCATCTCGCGGCGCATGTCCTGCATACCCGCTTCGCCCAGCAGCAGCCCGCTCTCGCGGTCCTCCACCACCCAGAAGCCAAAACCCAGCGTCGCCCACAGGCCGCGATACTGGAGGATGCGCACCCAGCTCTGCTCGCGCGTCAGCGGCACGCCGCCGATGTGGCGCACCACGCTTGCGTCGGCCCACATGGCGGCATAGGCGTCGAGATCGTCGGGCCGGTGGCCGCGCAGCCGCAGCCGCGGCGTTTCCAGAACGGGAACGGCGCTCACGCCAGCCGCTCGGCCACCAGCGCCGCCAGCCGCGCGGCCACCTCGTCCTTGCCCATTTCCGGCCAGTCCTCGACGCCGGCGGCCGAGACGATGCGCACGCGGTTGCGCTCGCCGCCCATCACGCCGCCCGCATTGACGCCGCTGTCGTGCGAGACGTCGTTGGCGACGATCAGGTCCGCGCCCTTCCTCTCCAGCTTCCTGCGCGCATTGGCGACGAGATTCTCGGTCTCCGCGGCGAAGCCGACCACGAGCTTCGGACGCTTGGTGTGGTGCCCGACCGTGGCGAGGATGTCGGGATTCTCGACCATCCTCAGCGCCGGCGGGCCTTCGCCCGCCACCTTCTTGATCTTCTGGTCCGCGGCGCCTTCGGTGCGCCAGTCGGCCACCGCCGCGACGAAGATGCCGGCGTCGGCGGGCAGCGCGGCCTCCACCGCCGCCAGCATCTGCCGCGCCGTCTCGACGCGGATGACCGCGACGCCGGCCGGGTCGGGCAGGTTCACCGGGCCGGACACCAGCCGCACCTCGGCGCCCAGCGTCGCCAGCGCGGCGGCGATGGCATGGCCCTGCTTGCCGGACGAGCGGTTTGCGATGTAGCGCACCGGGTCGATAGGCTCGTGCGTCGGCCCGGAGGTGACGACGATCCGCCGGCCGGCGAGCGGCCGCGCCTGCGGCGCGAGGATCGCCTCGGCCGCCGCCGCGATCTCCAGCGGCTCGGCCATGCGTCCCTCGCCGGCCTCGCCGGTCTCGGCCATCTCGCCCCTGCCGGGGCCGACGAAGCGGACGCCGTCCTTTTCCAGCGTCGCGCGGTTGCGCCGCGTGGCCGCATGCGACCACATCTTCGGGTTCATGGCGGGCGCGGCGAGCACCGGCCGGTCGGTGGCGAGCAGCACGGCCGTGGCGAGGTCGCCGGCCAGCCCGTGCGCCATCTTCGCCATCAGGTCGGCGGTGGCGGGTGCGACGACGATCAAATCGGCCTCGCGCGCCAACCTGATATGGCCGACATCCTGCTCGTCCTGCCGGTCGAAGAGATCGGTGAACACATGGTCGGCCGACAGCGCGCCGGCGGCCAGCGGCGTGACGAACTGCTGCGCGGCCTCCGTCATGACCACGCGGACCTTCGCGCCGCGCTCGCGCAGCCGGCGGATCAGGTCGAGCGACTTGTAGGCGGCGATGCCGCCGCCGACGATCAGCAGGATGCGCTTGCCGGCCAGTGTGTCGCCCGCCAGTGTCATGCTCGCCCCTCAGGCCGGCTTCAGCGCCGGGACGATGTCGGTATGGACAAAATCGTCGCCCTTGAAAAGCAGCGGCAGACCGCGCGTCTTGGCGAGGGCGTAAGCGAAGCAATCGCCGAAATTGAGTTTCGCGGCGCTTCCGGTTCCGCGGCCGAATTTCTGGCGCGTGTCGAGCGCAACGGCGAGTTCGTCCGGGCCAAACGGGACTATCGAGATCAGCGTATCGGCCACCAGATCACGCAGGAATGCAGTGCCGGTGCTGGGCGCCAGCTTGGCCATCACAAAGGCGCACTCCAGATAGGTCGGCGCAGCGATGAGCTTGCGAGGCACGACCTCGAGCATTCTGGCAAAGGCGGCTGCGTCGTCTTCGCGGCGCGCGATGGCAATGATTGCAGAGGAATCGACAACCATCAGAGCTCGTCAAATTCGCCGCAAATGTAGTCGCTGATCTCTTTCTGCGAGAAATACTCGTAGCGCCGGTCGGCGGGCGGGTCGGATGCGAGATTGGCTGCACGGCGCAGGATTTCGTCTGCGCCGATACGAGAGGCGGCTTGATCGGCTTCGCCCACCTGATCGATCAGGATGAGGCGCACTGCTTCTTCCAGCGACCGGCCATCCTCCGCCGCGCGCACGCGCAAGGAGCGTTTTACGTCCTCAGGCAAATTGCGTATCGTCAGCGTCGCCATAGCCGGATCCCGTAGATCGCCAGCAATGTAGGCATTGACAGCAATGCTGTCAAAATCTGCTCAGTCCCATGCGATGGCGACGAGGGCGAGCGCGATCACCCACAGCGCCGCGCGGCCCCAGCGCGAATGCCGCGCCTCGGCGCGGCCGATGGCCTCGGCCGTCTGCGCGTCGAAGCGCAGGCCGTGCTCGGCCATGGCGTCGATCTCGCGCGACAGGCGCTCGGTGCGGGCGGCGAGCTCGGGCGCCTGGCGGGCGAGCGACAGCGCCGCCGAGACGCCCTGCCGCGCATCCTCCAGCACGCCGCGCGGGCCGAGATTGTCCCTGATCCAGCCGCCGACCACCGGCTCGGCCGCCTTCCACATGTTGAAGCGGGGGTCGAGCGTGCGGCACACGCCCTCCACCACCACCATGGTCTTTTGCAGCATCAAGAGCTCGGTGCGCGCCGCCATGTCGAAGATCTCGGTCACCTCGAACAGCAGGCCGAGCAGCTTGGCCATGGAGATCGTGTCGGCCGACTGGCCGTGGATCGGCTCGCCGATGGCGCGGATCGCCTGCGCGAAGGCCCGCACGTCATGCGTGCGCGGCACGTAGCCGGCCTCGAAATGCACTTCGGCGACGCGCACATAGTCGCGGCGGATGAAGCCGTAGAGAATCTCGGCGAGGAAGCGGCGCTCCTTGCGCCCGAGCCGCCCGACGATGCCGAAATCGACCGCCGCCAGCGTCCCGTCGGCCTCGACGAACAGGTTCCCGGGATGCATGTCGGCGTGGAAGAAGCCGTCGCGCAGGGCGTGGCGCAGGAAGGACTGCATCAGCGTCGCCGCCAGCGCCATCGTGTCGTGGCCCGCCGCCTTCACCGCCGCCATGTCCGACAGCTTGACGCCGTCGATCCACTCCATGGTGACGACGTCGCGCCCCGTGCGCTCCCAGTCGATCCACGGCACGCGGAAGCCTGGATCGTCCGCGACGTTCTCGCCGATCTCGGAGATGGCGGCGGCCTCGAGCCGCAGATCCATCTCGATCTTGGTGGTCTGTGCCAGCAGTTGGGCCACCTCGACGGGCTTGAGCCGGCGCGAGGAAGGGACGAAGCGCTCCTGAAGCCGGGCGGCGAGGAAATAGGCTTCCAGATCCTGCGCGAAGCGCGTCCGCACGCCGGGCCGGATCACCTTCACCGCCACGCGCGCCTCGGCGCCCTCGCGCTCGATGCGGGCGGGGTGGACCTGCGCGATCGACGCCGCCGCCACCGGCTCGCCGAATTCGAGGTAGAGCGCGCCGAGCGGCCGCCCGAGCGAGCCCTCGATCGCGACGGCGGCTTCGGCCGTCGGGAAGGTCGCCATGCGGTCCTGCAAGGCGGCAAGGTCGCGCGCCAGCTCGGCGCCCACAACGTCGGGCCGCGTCGCGAGGAACTGGCCGAGCTTGACATAGGAAGGGCCGAGCCTCTCCACCGCCGCCGCGATGCTCTGCGTGCGGTCGCGCCCGTGGGCGCGGGGCCGCGCCAGCATCTTGGCCACGCGCCACGCCGCGCGCGGCGGGCCCTCGAACTGGTCGCCGGGCAGCGCCGCGACGACGCCCTCGCGCGCCAGCACCCAGCCGGCGCGCAGCAGGCGGAACCATGCTGCCGGGGTGGTCATGCGCCGACGCCTACGGGGAAGGCACAGTCGCGCCCCTTCGCACCCCCCTCTGTCCTGCCGGACATCTCCCCCTCAAGGGGGGAGATTGGCTGTCG
>CAZVTK010000015.1:0-51972 GCA_964629765.1 uncultured Mesorhizobium sp. | reverse complement strand
AGTACCTGCTCGACGTCATCAACGACATCCTCGACATGTCGAAGATCGAGGCCGGCCAGTTCTCCATCGACCGCGAGGCGATCGACCTGTGCCCGCTGATCCGCGAGACGGTGCGCGTGGTCGCGCTCCAGGCCGAGGGCAAGAACATCCGGGTCGAGACGCAGGTCGCCGGCGATCTGGCCCTCGACGCCGACCGCAGGGCGGTCAAGCAGATCGTCATCAACCTGTTGTCCAACGCGGTGAAGTTCACCGGCGAGGGCGGCCGCATCCAGCTACGCGCGCGCAAGGTGGCCGGGGCGGTGACCATCAGCATCGAGGACAATGGCTGCGGCATCCCGAAGGATGCGCTCTCCAAGCTCGGCAAGCCGTTCGAGCAGGTGCAGAACCAGTTCTCCAAGAGCCATACGGGCTCCGGCCTCGGGCTCGCCATCTCGCGCTCGCTGGCGGAACTGCACGGCGGGGCGCTGAAGATCCGCTCGACCGAAGGGGTCGGCACCATCGTCTCGGTGCGCATCCCCGTGCGCAAGGCGCGCAAGGCAAGGCTGGCCAAGGCGGCGTAGGGATTGCGCGAAGGCGCCCTGCAATTTAGGCTTGCAGGCGATGCTCGAGATCCGACAGTCGCCTATATTCGAGAGATGGCTCGAGCGGCTGCGAGACCTGCGCGCACAGGCCGTCATCAGCGACCCGCTCGTGCGGCTCGCCAACGGACAGTTCGGCGACGTTGCGCCCATCGGTGGTGGAATTCATGAGTTGCGCGTTCACATCGGCCCCAGCTATCGCATTTACTTCCAGCAGCGAGGGCAGACACTGATCCTGCTATTGTGCGGGGGTGACAAGAGCAGCCAGACAAGGGACATCACGGCGGCGCGCCGGATTGCGGCAGAATGGGACCAGTCAAATGGCTGAAAAATTCACAAAGTTTGACCCGGTAAGACTCCTCAAAAACGACGAGGCGATCGGATATTTCCTCGAAGCCGCATTCGAGGACAACGATATCGGCCATATCGCTCACGCCCTTGGTATCGCTGCGCGAGCCAAGGGCATTACCAAAGTCGCCAAGGTACTCGGAATGACGCGCCAGGAGCTTGCCAAGGCATTGAGTCCCGACGCCAGTCCGACACTGTCCACGATCGTCTCGGTGACGAACGCGCTCGGCCTGGAGCTGACGGTCAAGCGCCCGGTCGCAAAAGAGGCCGAACAGGCAGAGGCCGCGGAATAGGCGGAAAAGACCTGGCCGACCGAAGCCGGACAGGTTTCCCGATTCAAGGGGTCAGCGGCTGCGCCGTCCGTGCCGGCCCTCGCCGCGTCCGTCGCGGCGCATCTCGTCGGGCTCGATGGCGCCGCTGTCGTCGCGGTCCATCAGCGCGTACATCTTGCGCTGGCGGCTTTCGATCTCGGCCAGCGTGACCTTGCCGTCGCCGTCCGCGTCGAGGCGGCGGACCATGCGCTCGGCCTGGCGGCGGAAATGCTGGCGCTGAAGCTCGGCCGCGATCTCCTCCACCGTCAGCGTGCCGTCGCCATCGGTATCGGCCGTGGCGACGCCGGTGCGTCCGTTCATCGCGGCCGCGAACTCCTCGAAGGAGATCGTGCCGTCGTCGTCGGTGTCCATGCGCTCGAAGCGCTGGCCGGGCGCGCGCGGGGCGGGACTGGATGCGCCGGGACCCTGCTGGGCTACGGCGCCGCCTGCGGCGGTTGCCGCGCCCGCGAAGGCGAGGAAGGCGGCGGCGAGGCTGGTCTTGATCTTCATGTCATGCTCCTTGCATCGAAACCCCCATTGCCTTCGGGAAAGACGGGGCGTTTTTGGAAGATGGGTATGGGCGTCCCACCGCTCAACCCTTCTTCCCACGAAGCAGAAGATCGAAGCTGCGCCTCGTCTTCCGCGCCGTCTCGGCGACATGGGCCGACAGCACGGCCATGTCGGGCAGATCCGTTGCGCCGAGCATCAGGTCCACGAGGCCCGGCGGGATGTCGTCGGCGTCCAGCGGGCCGGTAAGGCACAGCCGGACGATCTGCGTCAGCGTCTGGTAGAGCGCATGCGCGGCCACCAGCTCGTCCTTCAGCGAAGGTAGCGCGAAATCGGGCGAGAGCGCGGCGAGCGTCGCCGCCGTCGAGGGCGAGCGGCCGCCGCCGGCAAGCTTGCCGGTCAGCGTCGCCACCTGCGCGATGAATTCGAGGTCGATCAGGCCGCCGGGGATCAGCTTCAGGTCCCATTTGTTCTCCGGCGGCTTCTGCTCGGCGATCAGGTCGCGCATCTCGGCCGCCTCGCGGCGCGTCTTCGCACCGTCGCGGGGGGCATCGACGATGGCCGCGATCTCCGCCTCCACCGCCGCCGCCAGCCCTTCGTCGCCCGCGACGATGCGCGCGCGCGTCAGCGCCATGTGCTCCCATGTCCATGCCTGTTCGCGCTGGTAGCGGCCGAAGGCTTCCAGATGCGTCGCCACCGGCCCCTTGTTGCCGGAGGGGCGCAGCCGCAAATCGAGTTCGTAGAGCACGCCTTCGGCGGTCGGCGCGGAGACGGCGGCGATCAGCCGCTGCGTCAGCCGCGCGAAATAATGCGCCGGGGCGAGCGGCTTGTCGCCGTCCGACCATTCCGCCTTGGGGTCGTGGTCGTAGAGCAGGATCAGGTCGACATCGGAGCCGGCGGTCAGCTCGCGGCTGCCGAGCTTGCCCATGCCGAGGATGACGATGCGCGCGCCCGGCACGCGGCCATGCCGCAGGGCGAACTCGCCGACCACCGCGTCGAGCGCGGCGCCGATGGTCAAGTCCGCGAGGTCGGAGAAGGCTTTTCCGGCGCGCGCGGCGTCGATGGCGCCGGACAAGAGGCGGATGCCGATCAGGAATTTCTGTTCGGCCGCGAAGATGCGCAGCCGGTCGAGCAGTTCCTCGTGGCCGCCGGCGCCTTCCGCGAAGGCCGCGAGCCGCTGGGCAAGATATGTCTTGCTCGGCAGCTCGGCCATCAGCAGCGGGTCGAGCAGGCCGTCGAAGACGTGCGGGCGGCGGGTGATGATGCCGGCGAGGCGCGGCGCCGCGCCCATGATGGTGGCGATGAGCCGCAAAAGGCCGGGATTGGACTGGAGCAGCGAGAAAAGCTGGATGCCGGCGGGCAGGCCGGCAAGGAACTCGTCGAAGCGCACCAGCGCCTCGTCGGCGCGGCGCGTACGCCCGAAGGCTTCGAGCAGCGCCGGCGTCAACTCGGTCAGCCGCTCGCGCGCCTCGGCCGAGCGCGTGGCGCGGTAGCGGCCGTAATGCCAGGTGCGGATGATGCGGCTGATGTCGGACGGGCGCGTGAAGCCGAGCGCGGTGAGCGTGGCGATGGTGTCGGGGTCGTCCACGTCGCCGGTGAAGACGAGGTTGCCGGCCCCGGCCGACAGCTCGGGCGCGGCCTCGAACAGGGCCGCATAGTGCTTCTCCACCTGCCGCAGCGCGCCGCGCATCGCCGCGGAGAAGGCGTCGGCGTCGGCGAAGCCGCGCATGCGGGCGATGCGCAGCAGCTCGCCGTCGTCGCCCGGCAGCACATGCGTCTGCTCGTCGGCGACCATCTGGAGCGCATGCTCGACATCGCGCAGGAAGCGGTACTGCGCGGCCATGGCGTCGCGCGCGGCCGGCGTGATCCAGCCGCGCTCGGCGAGCTTGCCGAGCATCGCCAGCGTCTCGCGCCCGCGCAGCTCGGGAAAGCGGCCGCCGGCGATGAGCTGCTGCGTCTGCACGAAGAACTCGATCTCGCGGATGCCGCCGCGGCCGAGCTTCACGTTGTGGCCCAGCACGGCGATTTCGCCATGGCCCTTGTGGGCGTGGATCTGGCGCTTGATCGAATGGATGTCGGCGATGGCCGCGTAGTCGAGATATTTGCGCCAGACATAGGGCTGGAGCTCGCGCAGGAACGCCGCGCCCGCCGCAATGTCGCCGGCCACGGGCCGCGCCTTGATCATGGCCGCGCGCTCCCAGTTCTGGCCGCGCGCCTCATAGTAGTTGAGCGCCGCCTCGACGGGAATCGCCAGCGGCGTCGAGCCGGGATCGGGGCGCAGACGCAAATCCGTGCGGAAGACGTAGCCGTGCTCGGTGCGGTCCTGAAGGATGCGCACCAGCCGCCGCGTCATGCGGGCGAACAATTCGCCGGCATCGTAGGGGTCGACTATGGCCGGGGCCTCGGGACCGAAGAACACGATCAGGTCGATGTCGGAGGAAAAGTTCAGCTCGTCGGCGCCGAGCTTGCCCATGCCGAGCACGACCCAGCCGGAGCCCTCGCCGGGGTTCTCCGGGTTCGGAAGCCTGAGCTTGCCGTCGGCATGGGCCTGCAAGGTCAGCCAGTCGATGGCGGCCGCGACAGTGGCGCCGGCGAGCGCGCTGAGGCGGTGCACGGTGCGCTCCGCGTCGGCCTCGCGCGCGAGGTCCGCCAGCGCGATCAGCAGATGCGCCTCACGCTTCAGGAGACGCAGCCGGCGCATCAGCTCGGCCTCGGTGAGCCCCGGCTCGGCCGCCAGCGCGGCGATCTCGCCGTTCAGCGCCGGCAGCCGCGCCGCGACGGGCGCATCGAACAGGCGCTCGAGCACCGCCGGGTCCAGCTTCAGCCCCTCGCGCAGGAAGGGCGACAGGTCGAGCACCGCGCCGAGGAAACGTTTCAGCGGCCCGTCCGGCCCGCCGCAGAGGGCGGCAAGGCGTGCGGCGCCGGCTTCCGACGCGGCTTCGGCGAGCTCGGCAAGGTGGCGCGCGGCGTCCGCCGCATCGAGCGGCATCAGTTGCGCCGGCGCCGCGCCGAACCATGTTCCGGCCATTTCCCCCTCCCCCGAATCGATGCCGGTCAATGCCGTCAACCGCGCTTGCCTTCCGCCGGAAACACCATGCGCACCAGCAGACCGGGCGCGCCGTCCTCCAGCTCCAGCCGGCCGCCATGATAGGACATCACCGCTTTCGCGAGGCTGAGGCCGAGCCCGGAGCCGGGCATGGACCGGCTCTGCTCAAGCCGCACGAAGCGCTCGGTGGCGCGCTCGCGGTCGGCCTCGGGAATGCCCGGCCCGTTGTCGCGCACGGACAGGACGGTCTCGGCGCCGCGCCGCTCCAGCGAGAGCGAAACCCGCGGCGCGGGGCCGGCGCCGGCCGAATATTTGACGGCGTTGTCGACGATGTTGGCGAGCGCCTGCGCGATCAGCTCGCGGTTGCCGGCGATCACGGTCGGCCCCTGCACGGAGGCCGACAGCGCCACGCCGCTCTCCTCCGACACCGGCTCGTAGAGCTCGACCACGTCCTGCACCGCCGCCGCAAGGTCGACGGGCGCGGTGGCCTCGGCCGAATTGCCCGCCTCCAGCCGGGAGATCATCAGGATGGCGTTGAAGGTGCGGATGAGCTGGTCGGATTCGGCGATGGTCTGCTCCAGCGCCTCGCGGTACTCGCGCGTCGAGCGCTTGCCGGCGAGCGCGGCCTCGGCGCGATTGCGCAGGCGCGTCAGCGGCGTCTTCAGGTCGTGGGCGATGTTGTCCGACACCTGCTTCAGCCCGTCGCTCAGCGTGCCGATGCGGGCCAGCATGGCGTTCAGATTGTCCGACAGCCGGTCGAACTCGTCGCCGGCGCCGGTCACCGGCAGGCGGCCGGACAGGTCGCCGCCCATGATGCGGGCCGACGCCTCGGACAGGCCGTCGATGCGCTTCAGCGCGCGGCGGCCGACGAAGAACCAGATCAGCAGCGCGCCGAGACCCATCATGGCGAAGGCGGCGAAGGTGGAGCGGCGCACCACGTTGCCGAAGCGCTCGGGCTCGCCGAGGTCGCGGCCGACCAGCACGATCATCTGATTGGGCAGGCTGAAGACGAGCGCGACCGCCTGATGGCTGACGGGACGGGCCGGCTCCTCCGACATCTGCGCCGGCGCCAGCAGGGCTCGCGGCGCGTCGCCGTAGCGCAGATAGGCGAAGGGGCGCGTGGTCCAGCCGTCGGCGTCGAGCACCCCGGCTTCGAGGCTCTCGACATTGCCGGCGAGGATGCGCCCGTTGGGATCGGCGATGAGGTAGAGATTGGCGCTGGGCTGGCGCGAGCGCTGCTCGATGACGCGCACCAGCACCGGCAGACCGCCGCGCTGGTAGGCGCGGACCAGTCCCGCCACCTCCTCGTTGATCGTCTCCTGCGTCTGCTGCAACAGCAGGCGCTGCGACAGCGCGGTCATGTAGAAGACCAGCACGACGGCACAGATGGCGAACAGGATGAGATAGAGCGCGGAGAGCCGCGCGGCCGTGGTGTTGAGGATGGCGCGCAGCTTGGCCAACGCCCCTACCCGGCCTTCAGCATGTATCCGGCGCCGCGCACGGTGTGCAGCACCGGGCCGTCGAATTCCTTCTCGATCTTGGCGCGCAGCCGCGAGACGTGAACGTCGATGACATTCGTCTGCGGGTCGAAATGATAGTCCCAGACGTTCTCCAAAAGCATGGTGCGGGTCACCACCTGCCCGGCATGGCGCATCAGATATTCGAGCAGGCGGAACTCGCGCGGCTGGAGCGCGATCTCGCGCCCGGCGCGCTTCACCGTGTGGGACAGCCGGTCGAGCTCGAGGTCGCCGACCCTGTAGGTCGTCTCGACGTCCTTGGCGCTGCCGCGCCGTTCCAGCGCCTCGACGCGCGCCAGCAGCTCGGAAAACGCATAGGGTTTCGTCAGGTAGTCGTCGCCCCCGGCGCGCAAGCCCGTCACCCGGTCGTCCACCTCGCCGAGCGCGGAGAGGATCAGCACCGGCGTGCGCACGCCCTTGCGGCGCAGGTCAGAGATCACCGACAGGCCGTCGCGCTTCGGCAGCATGCGGTCGACCACCAGCACGTCGTAGTCGCCATGCTCGGCTGCGGCAAAGCCCGCCTCGCCGTCGCCCGCGACATGGGCATTGTGGCCGGCCTCGCCGAACGCCTTCTGGATGTAGTCGGCCGCCTCGCGGTCGTCCTCGATGACGAGTATCTTCATGGCGGCCATCATACAGCGACGCGCGGCGGGAAAAAAAGCTTCGCGGCAGCGGGCGATGGGATCCCGCTGCCGCCGGAACCGGACGGAACGAAGCTACGGTCGCCCGGCTCCGACCCGGATCCGACATGGCCCCGGCGGCAGTTCGGGGGTCGTTCTGACCGCCGGCCGGGCCTACGTCGGATGCGGGCGGGCCTCAGCCCTGCTGCACCGGCAGGGCGACGAAGCGGCTGGCGTCGTCGCGGCTCACCTGGAACAGCACCGACTTGCGGCCGCTCGCGGTCGCCGCGCCGACGGCCTTCTCCAGGTCGGCGGTGGACTTCACCTCCTGCGAGTTGACCGCGAGGATGACGTCGCCGGCCTGCACGCCGCGCTCGGCCGCCGCGCTGTCGGGGTCGACCGCCGTGACGACCAGCCCGACGCCGTCGTCGGCCGGCACCACGGTCAGGCCGAAGCCGGCCAGCGCGTTCGGCATGGACGGCTTGGCCGGCTCGGCAGCGGCCGCCTGCTTGGCGCCCGGCAACTCGCCGAGGGTGACGTTGACGACCTCGCTCGCGCCGTTGCGCCAGATGGTCACGCCGGTCTTGGTGCCCGGGTTCATGCCGCCGATCAGGCGGGCGAGCTCGCGCGGCGAGGCGATTTCCGTGTCGCCGACCTTGGTCACCACATCGCCGGCGCGGATGCCCGCAGCGAGCGCCGGGCCGTCGGCCTGCGCCTCGGAAACGAGCGCGCCGCGCGCCTTCTCCAGCCCGAGCGATTCGGCGATGTCCGGGGTGACCGGCTGGATCTGCACGCCGAGCCAGCCGCGCTCGATGACGCCGTCCGCCATCAGCCGGTTCACCACGTCGCGCGCCGTCGACGCGGGAATGGCGAACGCGATGCCGACATTGCCGCCCGAAGGCGAGAAGATCGCCGTGTTGACGCCGACCACCTCGCCGTTGAGATTGAAGGCCGGGCCGCCGGAATTGCCGCGGTTCACCGCTGCGTCGATCTGGATGAAGTCGTCATAGGGGCCCGCGCCGATGTCGCGGCCGCGCGCCGAGACGATGCCGGCCGTGACCGTGCCGCCGAGGCCGAACGGATTGCCGACGGCCACGACCCAGTCGCCCACGCGCACCTTGCTGTCGTCGGCGAAGGCGACATAGGTGAACTTGCGGTCGGAATCGACCTTCAGCACGGCGAGGTCGGTGCGCTCGTCGGTGCCGACCAGCGCGGCGGTCAGCTCGGTGCCGTCGTCGGTGACGACCGTGAACTCGGCGCCGCCCTGCACCACGTGGTTGTTGGTGACGAGATAGCCGTCCTCGGAGATGAAGAAGCCCGAGCCCTGCGAGACGGGGCGGGCGCGCTCGGCCCGGCCACCGCGATTGTCACCGCGGTTGCGGTTGCCGAACTGGCGCTGGTCGCCATCGCCGCGGCCGCCGAAATCGCGGAAGAAGCGGTTCAGCGGGTGGTCGCGCGGCAGGTCCTCAAGACCCGGCAGGCCGAAGGAGAAGCCGCCGCCACGGTCCGACGCGGGAGCGACCTTGGCGCTGACGCGCACGCTCACCACGGCCGGGGAAACCTTCTCGACGACATCGCCGAAACCGACCGCCTGCTGCGGCGCCTCGACGCGCACGGCCTCGGCATAGACGGGGGCGGTGCCGCTCGTCACGGCCCCGAGGCCGATGGCGCCGGCGATCGCGATGGATGCCGCGGCAGCGAGCAGGCGCGTGCGGCGGCGGACGGCGGGCTTGTTCTCTTGCATCTCTGTGATTCCTCTTTGCACGGCGCTTCTCGTGCGCCGGGTCGGGAAACAGAGATAGGAGGGGCAACATTACGCCGCCATTTCCGGCGCATGAAAAGTTGGTAATGTTGGGAGCGGCTAACGCCGGTCCCCGCCGCCCTGCTCCCCGTCGAGCGAGGACAGCAGCGCCTCCAGGCGCTCCTCCTCCGCCCGCGTCAGCGGCGTTGCGGGGCTGCGGACGGCCCGCCGGCGCATCAGCAGAAACCCGCCGCCCGCCAGAAGGATGACCACCGGCGCGGCCCACAGAAGCGCGTTGCGGGCGCTGAAGGCCGGCTTCAGCAGCACGAACTCGCCATAGCGCGCGACGACGAACGCATAGACCTCCTCGTCGGTGTCGCCGGCCAGCAGGCGCTCGCGCACCAGCACCCTCAAGTCGCGCGCCAGCTCGGCGTCGGAATCGTCGATGGACTGGTTCTGGCACACCATGCAGCGCAGATTGGCCGAGATGGCGCGCGCCCGCGCCTCCAGCGCCGGATCGGCCAGCACCTCGTCCGGCTGCACGGCAAAGGCGGCGCCCGCGCCGGCCAGCGCCAGCCCCGCCGCAAGAACCGCCGCCCGCAGCGCCCTCATGCCGACGCCTCGGCCGGCTTCCGCGCCTTTCGCGGCGCGGGCGCGCCGACGCGCAGCCGGCGGTCGAACAGGGACAGGAGGCCGCCCGCCATCATCGCGAGCGGGCCGAGCCAGATGAGCGTGACCAGAGGCTTCCACCAGGCGCGCACGACGATGCCGCCGTCTGCCGTCGCGTCTCCGAGCGAAACATAGAGCTGGCTGAAGCCGAAGGTGCGGATGCCGGCCTCGGTCGTCGGCATCTGCCGCGCCGTGTAGACCCGTTTGGCCGAGACGATCTCGCCCGCCGCGCGGCCGCCGCGGAAGACGGTGAAGCGGGCGCGGTCCTCGACGAAATTCGGCCCACGGAACGGCTCCAGAGCCTCGAAGGTGAGCGTGAAGCCGGCGAGCGTCGCCCGCTCGCCCGGCCGCATGACTTGGAAATGCTCGACCTCCAGCGCCGTCACCGACACGATGCCCAGCAAGGTCAGCCCCAGCCCGGCATGGGCCAGCGCCGTGCCGAACACCGAGCGCGGCAGGCCGGCGAGCCGCCGCAGCGCCACCGGCACCGGCACGCCCGGCAGGCCCGACCTGAGGACGAGATCCGTCAGCGCGCCGAGCACCAGCCACGCCGAAAGCCCGGCGCCGAGCGCGGCGAACACACCGGCACGGTCGACGAACAGGAACGTGAAGAGGGTCACCGCCAGCGCCGCGGCGAAAGCGGCGAACAGGCGCTGCGACACCGCCCAGACATCGCCGCGCTTCCACGCCAGCAGCGGGCCGAAGGGCACGACCAGCAGCAGCGGGATCATCAGCGGCCCGAAGGTCATGTTGAAGAAGGGCGCGCCGACCGAGATCTTGTCGCCGGTCACCGCCTCCACCAGCAGCGGGTAGAGCGTGCCGATCAGCACGGTGGCCGTCGCCGTCGACAGGAACAGGTTGTTGAGGACCAGCGCCCCCTCGCGCGACACCGGATGGAACAGCCCGCCCGAGGTCAGGCTGCCGGCGCGAAGGGCAAACAGCGACAGCGACCCGCCGATGAACAGCATCAGGATGGCGAGGATGAAGACGCCGCGCGCCGGGTCGGTGGCGAAGGCGTGCACCGAAGTCAGCACGCCCGAGCGCACGAGGAAGGTGCCGAGCAGCGACAGCGAGAAGGTCAGGATCGCCAGCAGCACGGTCCAGATCTTCAGCGCCGAGCGGCGCTCCATCACGATGGCCGAATGCAGCAGTGCCGTGCCCGCCAGCCAGGGCAGGAAGGACGCGTTCTCCACCGGGTCCCAGAACCAGAACCCGCCCCAGCCGAGCTCGTAATAGGCCCAGTAGGAGCCCATGGCGATGCCGCCGGTGAGGAACATCCACGCCACCAGCGTCCACGGCCGCACCCAGCGCGCCCAGGCCGCGTCGATGCGCCCCTCGATCAGCGCCGCCACGGCGAAGGCGAAGCTCACCGAAAAGCCGACATAGCCGAGATAGAGAAGCGGCGGATGGATCGCGAGGCCGACGTCCTGAAGGATCGGATTGAGATCGCGCCCTTCCACCGGCACCGGGTCGAGCCGGACGAACGGGTTCGACGTCAGGAGGATGAACAGGAGGAAGGCGACGGCGACCATGCCTTGCACGGCCAGCACATTGGCGCGCAGCGACGGCGGCAAATTGCGGCCGGCCAGCGCCACCAGCGCCCCGAAGAAGGCGAGGATGAGCACCCACAGCAGCATCGAGCCCTCGTGGTTGCCCCAGGTGCCGGTCAGCTTGTAGAGCATCGGCTTGAGCGAATGCGAGTTCTCCCAGACATTGGCGACCGAGAAGTCGGAGCCGGCATAGGCGGCGACCAGCGCGGCGAAGGAGAGCGCCACGGCGGCGAAACCGGCGATCGCGCTCGGCTCGCCCATGGCCATCAGCCGCGCGTCGCCGAGGCGCGCGCCCATCAGCGGCGCCAGCGACTGGACCAGCGCCAGGGCCAGCGCCAGCACCAGCGCGAAATGGCCGATCTCGACGGTCACGGCGCGGCCGTCACTGGTTGTGCTGCCAAAGCCCCTGCTCCTTCAGCGAATCGGCCACTTCCTTGGGCATATAGGTCTCGTCGTGCTTGGCGAGCACGCTGTCGGCACGGAAACTGCCGTCCGGCGCGAAGCTGCCTTCCGTCACCACGCCCTGCTCCTCACGGAACAGGTCTGGCAGGATGCCCGTATAGGCGACCTTCACGGAGGCGGCGGCATCAGTGACCGCGAAAGTCACCTCGGTGCCCTGCCCGCGCACGATCGACCCCTTCTCCACGAGGCCGCCGAGCCTGATCCGCTCGCCCGGCGCGATGGTTGCGGCGGCAAGGTCCGCCGGCATGTAGAAATACGACGTGCGCTGGCCGAGCGCATAGAAGGTCAGGCCCGTCGCCGCGGCGAGGAAGACCAGCGCGCCGCCGATCACCGAGAGCCTTTTCTGCTTGCGCGTCATTGCGTCGTCCTCACGCCGAGCTCGCCGGCCAGCGCGACGAGCGCCCTCCCCGCCTCGCTGTCGGCGCCGAGCGCGACCACGCCGCGCGACAGCGCGTCGGCGGCCGCCTCGGCATTGCCGAGCACGACATGCGAGCGCACGAGCCGCTGCCAGCCCTCCGGGTCGGCGGGATTGTCGCGCAGGCGCGCGTCGAGGCTCGCCACCATGCCCTCGATCATGCCGCGCCGGTCCTCCGCCGGCATCGCCATCGCCGCCGCCATGTCTTCCGCACTCGGCCCCGGAGCAGGAGCCGGCTCCTCGTCCAGCATGCGGGCGACAACCGTGCGCCAGGGCGAATCGGCCGGCATGGACTGCGCCAGATCGCGCCAGAGCGCCTTCGCCTCGTCTGCCTTGCCTTCCTGCGCCAGCGCCACGGCGATGAAGAACCGCGCGCGCGGCTCGGCCGCGTCGAGCGCCAGCGCCCGCCCGAAGGCTTCCTCGGACTCGGCCGTGACAACGCCCGACGCCAGCGCCGTCAGCGCCTCGCCGAGGCTCGCCTCGCGCGCGGCGGTGGCGCCGTCGAGCCTGATCGTGTTGCGCCACGCTGTCACCGCGTCGGCGGCCCGGCCGGTGCGCATGTAGATCGGCGCCAGCACTTCCCAGCCGCGCGCGTCGGACGGGTTGGCGGCCAGATGTCCCTCGGCCCGCGCGATAAGCTCCTCGATGCTGTTCTGCGCCGGGTTGCGGCTCAGCCGCTCGGCGAGACGCTGGTCCTCCATGGCGGGCGAACCGGTCAGCGCATAGCCGCCCCAGGCCACCAGCGGCACGGCCAGCACGGCAGCGCTGGCGGCGATCCGCGCGGCGCGGCCCGAGCCTGCCGCGCCATCGCTGCCGCCCGATGCCGCCTTCAGCAGCCGGCGGCCGATCTCGGCGCGCGCCTCCTGCGCCTCGGCCGCGCCCAGCGCGCCGCGCGCGGCGTCGCGGTCGAGCTCGCGCAACTGGTCGCGGTAGACCTCGACGTCATGCCCCGCCGCCGGCGCCGCGACCGTGCCGCGGCGAAACGGCCAGAGCAGCGCCGCGCAGGCGCAGAACGTCAACAGCGCGGCAGAGAGCCAGAATGCCATGTCTCACCAGATATCGACCACCAACCGGTCTGCCAATCGCACGCGGTTGCGGCGAATTGGCGTCGCCGGGCCGTGAGATAGCGCACGCAAGGCGGCCGGCGCATTGCGCCCGATCAAATCGGCGTCAGACGAGCGGGGTCCAGCTACCGTCCTCGTTGCGGCACGCGGCGCCTTGCAGGCTGCGCGACTGGCCGCCGATCTGCACGGTATGGGCATATTGCCGGCAGTCCTGCGAGCCGACGCGGTAGGGCTGATAGGCGACGACCTGGCCGGCGACCGTGCCGTCCCCGCCCTGCCAGGGCACGGCCTGCCCGGCGGGAGAATATTCCAGCGCGCGATATTCGGCCTCCAGCGCCCGGCGGCGATCGGAGGGGTCGAGCCTGTCGCCCATCGCGCCGCCGATCAGCCCGTTGCCCATCGCCGCCGAGATCGACCGCGCCGCGCGGCTGCCGCCCGCATCGGTCGCGGCGAACCCGTCCAGCATGGTGCCCGACGGACCCGACGCGCAGCCGGCCAGCGCCGCCGGCAGCAACGCGGCGCACAGAAGCTTTCGCGCCCGTGGCATCGGCATGGAACAGACCCTCTCTCGCATGATCCCGGCTATAGCCCATCTTTGGCCGAAATTGGGCCTCGGCGTGCTCAAAATCGCGTGCGCGGCGCTCACTCGGGAGCCTCCCGCAGCACGATCTCCACCTTCAGCCCCCCGAGCGGCGAGCGGCCGAGCTCCAGCCGCCCGCCATATTCGGAGACCAGCTCGGAGACGATGGCGAGGCCGAGGCCGGTCCCCGGCTTCGATTCGTCGAGGCGGCGGCCGCGCTTCAGCGCCTCGCGCGCTTTGTCCTCGGGTATCCCCGGCCCGTCATCCTCGACCGCCATCACGAAGACCGGCGGCCCGTCGGCCGCCTGCTGCCGTGTGACGGACACCCTGACGCGCGAGCGCGCCCATTTGACCGCGTTTTCGAGCAGATTGCCGGCGATCTCCTCCAGATCCTCGCGCTCGCCCGAAAAGACGGGCGCGGCCTCCGGCAATACCAGCTCGACGGTCTTGTCGGCGGCGAGCTTGCGCATCACCCGCACCAGCCGTTCCAGCAGCGGTCCCACCGGCGTGCGGAAGACGACGCTCTCGCGCTGGGCGGCGATGCGCGCGCGCTGGAGATAATGCTCGAGCTGCTGCTGCATGGCGCCGGCCTGCTCGACGAAGATGCGTCCCTTCGCCCCGTCCAGCGTGCGGCCCTCGTTCAGCATGATCGCCAACGGCGTCTTCAGCGAATGGGCGAGGTTGCCGACCTGCGTGCGCGAGCGCTCGACGATGCGCCGGTTGCTCTCGATCAGCGCATTGGTCTCGCCCGCCAGCGGCGCGATCTCGCTGGGGAACTCGCCGTCCAGCCTGGCCGCCGCGCCGCGCCTTATGTCGGCGAGCGCCCTGCTGACCCGCCGCAAGGGCTGCAAACCGAGCAGGATCGCGGCGGCGTTGATGGCGATCATGCCGGCCCCGAACGCGCCGAGATAGGCATAGAGCCGGCCGGCGAAGGCTGCGATGTCGCGCTCCAGCTCGGAGCGGTTGCCCATCATGCGGAAGCGGGCGATGCGCTCGCTGCTGCCGAGCTCGATCTCGGTCTCGATGACGTCCAGCGTCTCGCCCGCGGGCCCGGTCGCGCGATAGTGGCGCTGGAACGTCTCGTCGAAGGGGATCTCGTCCGTGCCCGGCGCGGCCACGGGCCCGGACAGCGACAGCGACGTCAGCTCGCCCGTCACCTTGTCCGACGCCGGCTCGACGGCCCAGTACCAGCCGGAATTGGGCAGCAGGAAGCGCAAATCGCCAAGATTGGCCGAGCCGGTCAGGCGACCGTCCTCGTCCACCTGCACCGAGCTGATCAGGTTGAACAGATGCGCCGATAAGAGGCCGTCGAAGCCGCGCTCGCTCACCTGCCGGAACAGGCCGGAGATCACGGTCGCGATCACCACCAGCGCAAGGATCGCCCAGAGCGACGAGAAGGCGATGACGCGGAAGGCCAGCGAGCGCGGCCACAGCCGCAAGCGCGGCCCGGGGCTTGCCGCCGCCATCTGGGACTCAGCCCTGCGGCTCGCGCATGCGGTAGCCCATGCCGCGCACGGTCTCGATCATGTCGACGCCCATCTTCTTGCGCAGGCGCCCGACGAACACCTCGATCGTATTGGAATCGCGGTCGAAATCCTGATCGTAGAGATGCTCGACCAGCTCGGTGCGCGACACCACCTCGCCCATGTGGTGCATCAGATAAGCGAGCAGCCGGAACTCGTGCGAGGTCAGCTTGAGCGTGCGCCCGTCTATGTCGGCCTTCGACGCCTTGGTGTCGAGCCGCAGCGGTCCGCAGGCGATTTCCGACGAGGCGTGGCCGGCCGCGCGGCGGATCAGGGCGCGCAGGCGCGCCAGCACCTCCTCGATGTGGAACGGCTTGGCGACATAGTCGTCGGCGCCGGCATCGATGCCGGCCACCTTGTCGCTCCAGCGGTCGCGCGCCGTCAGCATCAGCACCGGCATCTTGCGGCCGTCGCGGCGCCAGCGCTCGACCACGCTGATGCCGTCCATCTGCGGCAGGCCGATGTCGAGCACCACGGCGTCGTAGGGCTCGGTGTCGCCGAGGAAATGCCCTTCCTCGCCGTCATAGGCGCGGTCCACGACATAGCCGGCATCGGTCAGCGCTTCCGCCACCTGCCGGTTCAGGTCCTTGTCGTCCTCGACCACGAGTATGCGCATGGGGCCTCGAGCAGGGGAAGCGAATCGCCTGCGGCGATCCTACATCGGAACGGCGAACGGTATCTGCCGGCCGCGCTCGCCGCCGCGCGCCGGCACGACGACGACGCCGACGCAGACCTGCTGGCCGCCGCGATTCTCCACATGCGCGTCGGCCAGCGTGCCGCCGTGCTGGGCGGCGATCTGCTGGCCGATGGCGCGGCAGTCGCCGGCGACTGCGACGATCGGGCCCGGCGGCGCGACCGGCGGTCTGGCAATGCCCGCCAGTCCCGCCGCATGGGCGGCGGTGACGGCTCCCGTCAGTGCGGCCGCGGCCGCAAAGGTTGCAATCCTGTTCATGGTGCTTTTCTAGCGCAGGCGCGCTGAACGCGAAATGAACAATTGCCGCGCCCCTTCTCTCCGCTGGTCAGCCGAGCCGGCTCGTCGCCTTCAGCCGCCCGAGAATGGCGACGATCCCCGCAAGGGCGGTGACACCCTGCACGATCGCCTCCGTCAGCGCGCCGCCGTCGATCTCGGCGACCGAGAGCCCGGCCATGCCGCCGATGGCAAGCACGACCGTCACCAGCGATGCCCAGATCGTGCGCGACAGATACCAGGGCTTCATACCGTCCATCTCGAATTCCTCTCGTTTCAGCTTGCGGTGAAATTGATCGTCGCCGGGTCGCCGGCTCCGGCGGCGACGCTGATCTGGCGCACCGTCACGGTCGCCGTTCCCGGCGCCGGGAAATCGGCGGCCAGCAGCGGCGCGGCATAGGTCCATCGGGGCGCGGAAAGCGTCAGCTCGCGCAGGATCGAGCCGCCGGCGCGGACCGTCAGGTGATAGAGCTCGGCTTCCTCGCCCAGCGGCACGTCGCCGCCCAGCCCCCGGTCGGCGTCGATGCGGCCGCGCCTGGTCCAGCGGATCGCATGGTCCCCGTCCGGCATTCGCGTCGCGGCCAGATGCGCGGGCGGCAGCGGCCGGCGCGCCCGCACGCCGCCGGCAAGACTTGCCGCGGCGAAAGCGGGACCGTCGAAATCGTATCCCGCCGGCCCCACCCGCCAGTTGAGCGCAAGCCCTATCTCCTCCGCCGCCAGCCCCGCCGGCAGCACCGCGGCGTCGAGCAGCACGAAATAGGCGCCCTCCGCCGCGCCTGCCCGCATGGCGGTGCACGTCCCGCACTGCCCGCGCAGCAGGCGCGACAGCAGCCAGCGCCCGGGCTCGATCTCGTCCGCCTCGCCGAACTGGAGCACTTCCCAGTCGCCGTTCTCAGCCATCACCGCCGCGCGGTTGACGCCCGAAAAGAGTTGCAGGTCCGGCGTGCTCGACAGCGCCCCGCTCCACAGATCGACGGTCATTGCGCCGGCCTTGTCGAAACGGCCCTCGAAGCCGACGCCCAGCGGCGCGGCGAGGTGTCCGACCGTCGCCTCATGGCGCAGCACGGCGCGCTGCGTGAAGCCGGACGTGTCGGGCGAGGCATGCGCGGCATGCGCCAGCCACGGCCTTGCCCGCAAAGCGAGGCGCAACTGCGTCTCCGGCCGCGTCGCGCCGCCGATCATCGGCAGGTCGAGGAATAGCGCCAGAGGCGGCCCCGACCGGACCGACCTGATCGGCTTCAGCTCGGCCAGCGTGCCCGACCATCCCGTCCCGGGCGCGGTCGCCATGCGCCGGGCGCCCACCGTCCGGCGCTCGCCCGTCTCCACCTCGTTGACGAGATAGATGCCGGATGCCAGCGGCTCCGACAGCCGCACCGTGCGGCCGGGCGCGACGTCGATGCGCGCATGATCCGTCGCGAAGCGGATCTGCTCGCGCGCGGCCGCGCGGCGGCGGCACCATCCGTCGAGCAGGGCCTGCCCCAGCCCCGCATCCAGCACGCCCGGAAAATGGATCTTGTGGATGCCGCCCGCGCTGCCGCCGGCCTCGCAGCGCGCCGTCGCCTGCTGGTAGTCGCGCAACGGGTCATGGAAGCTCAGCAGCGCCTCGGCGGGCAGGTCGAGCTCGGCATGGCGGGTGCGGACGATGGCGGCGCCGTTCCCGTCCGGCACGACGATCTCGTCGATCGGCACGGGCGAGGCGAGCGCCGTCTCCTCGCGCGCGACAACAAGGCCGCCGCCCTCCTCCCCCACGGCGAGCCCGTAGAGGTCGGCCAGCGGCTCCAGCGCCGCGCGGGCCGTCGTGGGGCCGCCCAGCACATAGCCCGTCAGCGTCCCCGACACGCGATCGACCGCGGCCGCGGGCTGGCCGTGGTCGGCAAGGATCGCGGCGAGCGCATCGGCCACGGTCGCCCCTTCCAGGCGCCCGTTGAGCCAGTGCCCCGCCAGCCAGTTGGTGCCGTCGCCCCACACGTCGAGGCGGCTGGGGAAAGCGGGAAACGGCCGCGCGTCCCAGGCCCAGAAATAGAGACGCGACGCATCGACCATGCGCCCGCCATAGACGCCGGACACCGGGTTGTCGGCGCCCGAAAAATCGGGCGCCTGCCCGTCCCATCTGTCCAGATGCGCGCGTGCGAGCGCCAGTTGCGCGGCATCGTCGCGCCCGCCGCTCGAGTGATAGGGCAGTGCCGATTCCGACGATTTCGGGTCCGGGAACACGTTGGGCTGGTTCGGACCCTTGTCGACGGCTGGGCCACCCAGCTCGGTGAGCCAGATCGGCTTCGATGCCGGCGCCCAGGCGGTGGGCGCGCCCGCTTCCACCCCGCCCGGCCTATTGAAATGGTGGTTCGACCACCAGCTCACGAGATCCTTGTAGCGGAACACCCACGGCTTGCCATGCGCGCCGTCGGTTATCGGCGTGCGGACCCGCGCATCGCGGTCGGCGCCGCTGGCATAAAACCAGTCGTAGCCCTCGCCGCGCGCGATGGCAGCGCGCATCGCGGCGATGTCGTGGGGGCCGTGCATCCCGTCGGGATTGCCGGCGAGCACGTCGCCGTCGCGCCAGTCCGACAGCGGCATGTAGTTGTCGATGCCCACCGCATCGATCTGCGGATGCGCCCACAGCGGATCGAGATGGAAGAACACGTCGCCGCTGCCGTCGGCTGGCTGGTGGCCGAAATATTCGGTCCAATCGGCGCCGTAGGTCAGCTTGCAGCCGCCCCCGACGATGGAGCGCACCTGGTCGGCGAGGTCGCAGAGCTGCTCCACGAACGGGAACGCGCCCGCACCGTCCCGGAGCGCGGTCAGCCCGCGCAGCTCCGAGCCGAGCAGGAAGGCGTCGACGCCGCCGGCCATCACCGCCAGCCTCGCATAGTGCAGCACCATGCGCCGGTAGCTCCATTCGGCCGGGCCGCCGTAGACGACCGTCCCGTCCCCCGCCGAGAAATGGCCGGCCTGCGCGCTGCCGCAAAACGCCTGCACCTGGGCCCGCGCGGCGGACGTCCTGTCGGCGGTGCCGGGCAGGGCCGGGCCGGGCCAGCAGGTGATCCTGCCCCTCCACGGATAGGGCGGCTGGCCGGTCGCGCCCGTATGCGGATCGGGCAGCACGTTGAGGACGGGTATGTCCATCATCACGAAGGGATAGAGCGTCACCGTCATCCCCCGAGCCCTGATCGCGGCGATGGCGTCCATCACGCTGCGGTCGCTCGGCGTGCCGCCGTAGGCGGCGCGGAACATGTTGAACGAGACGAGGCCGGCGGCGCCGCGCCCGATCCCCGACACCGTCCAGTCCTGGGAAAGCCCCCCGCCATTGGGCGTGGTCACCTTCGGCGCGACCGTGCACGCGCCGGCCCGCAGATCGTCGCCGAACCACGTCACCACCAGCGCGATCCGCTGCATGTTGGGGCACAGCGCCTGCAACTCGTCGAGCGAGGCTTCGATGTCCGTACCGGCATGGAGCACGTGCCGGTTCTCGGGCCACGCCTCGCCAGGCGTCGGCGTCCGCGTCACCAGCGTTGGCGACAGGCTGTATTCGGTCGAGCCGGGCAGCAGCGCGACGGCGTGGAGGCGCTTGTTCAGGGTGCCCACCGGCCGCATGACCTCGAAATGGAACTGCGGCACGCGGTTGCCGTAGTCGCCGATCGGAAAGCGCTCGAACACCACATAGGCCGTGCCGCGATAGGCGGGTGCGCCGTCCCAGCCCTGCCGCGCGGCAATCAGCGGATCGGCCGGCTGGTGCTCGTGCCCGGTATGGACGCGCATCTGAACCTGGCCGAGGTCCAGCTCGCGCCCGTCGGCCCACACCCTGCGCACGCCGGCGATCGGGCCCTCGCACAGCGCAAAGGCGGCATTGGCGAAATAGCTGAACGAGGTCACGCGCGGGCCGCCCTTGCCGCCCTGCCGCTCGGTGCGCGCCTCTTCCTCGAAACGCGTCGCCCAGATCAGCAGCCCGCTCAGCCGCGCGGTGCCGTAGAGGCGCGGGATCGGCGCGCCCTCCTCCGCAGTGAACGGGCGCGGGCCGGACAGCCGCGGCTCGACCTCATGGCGCGTGCTGTCGATCAGCGCGCGGTCGATCGCATAGCCGACCAGCGCGCCCGCCGCCGAGCCGATCGCCGCGCCCACGGGGCCGAGCAGGCCGCCGGCCATCAGCCCGGCGGTCTGAAGCACGATCGTGGCCATTCGTCACTCCGCTGTTCGGGAAGGATCGGGGAAGGCGAACACGCCGGCGATGCGCCGGCGCGTCTGCGGCAGCAGCGCCGATATGGTCACGGCGTGCCCCTCATAGGCATGGATGAAACGCTCCGCATCGACCGCGATCCCGGCATGGCGCGGCCCCTGGTGCGCGCGCCAGCGAAACAGGATCATGTCGCCCGCGCCGGGCGGCGCGTCGCCGCGGTCGATCATGTATCTGCGCGCCGCCACCAGCATGCGCTCGCCCTCCGGGTCGCTCCAGTCGGGCGCGTAGGGACCGGCGGCTTCCGGCTCGCGCCCGACCAGCGCGCGCCATACGCCCCGGATCAGCCCGAGGCAGTCGCAGCCGACGCCCTTGCGCGACCCCTGATGCCGGTACGGCGTGCCGATCCAGCCCGCCGCCTCCGCGACCACGACCGACGGCGGCAGCGCCCGCATCACGGCACCACCGGCGCGCCGTCGAACTCGCCGTCCTGGCTCACATAGGCATAGGCGGCGTCATTGCCCGGAAGATACGGAAAGCCGCGAAAATTCAGGCCGTTGCCGAATTTCATCCGGCATGTCGCAAAGCTCTTGTCGCAGCCTGCCCTGACGGTGAAGGTGTCGCCCGCCTGCGGCAGCGCCGCGCCCGTCGCCCAATAGCCGATCGTCGTCTGCCCGCTTTTGTTGCGCGACGTGGTGATCCGTTCACTGCGGCCCGCCTTGGCGCCGCTCGTCCAGTTGATCGTACCGCCGTCGAACCAGCCGTCGGCAAAGCCGGTCAGCCCGGCTGCGGTGATTGCAACGGCGCCTTCGACGCCGGTCACCGTGCCACTTCCGGCATAGGCCGGGTCGGCGAGGTTCACCCCGCAGCGCGCATCCCCGACCCGCGCATCGCAATGCCTTGCGACGTGCCGGCCATGGACGACGTCGAGGCCGCGCCCGCGCCCCTCCAGCTCGGCGACGAAATACCCGTCGCCGCGCATCACCCTTGCGATCGTCGCCGTGGCGATCCGCGCGAACTGCGCCGGCGCGGCCCAGTTGACCAGCAGCGTCTCCACCGTGGCGCCGTCGTAGCGGCCTTCGAGGATGTCGTCCTCCGTCACGTCGTCGGCCGACAGCGCGCCGGCGACCTCCATGCCCGAGACGCCGAGCCCCTCCGTGCTGCGCGCCTCGCTCGCCGAGAGCCCGCTGCTCGGCATGAAGGCCGTGCCGTCGACCGTCAGCGTCCGGTCGTGGTCGGTGAAGCCGAGTACCACCGCGTCGGTGCGCGTCAGCCGCCAGCAATGGCACAGCGTCGTCGCCGTGCCGTCGAGATGCGCCTGGAAGGCCGGGTCGATCATGGCTCGATCTCCACCAGCGGCAGCGTCGGGATCTGCCCGGCGCGGAAGGCCGCGAGATTGACCTCGATGCGGTCGATGTCGAAGCGCACCGGCACGTCGAACTGGAACCCCGCCTCGACGAGCGCGCCCGATCCCGGAACGTGCCCGGGCAGGAACGTCACAACGCCGGTGGCATGGTCCACCGCGTAATGCGACGGAGACGCGGCGACGCCGCCCACCGCCACCAGCACCGTGCCCGACACCGGCTTGCGGATCGGCCGCACATAGGCGTCCCCGCCCGTCCCGTAGGTCTTGACGAGCTGGAACGCCGCCCCGGCGCCGTCGCCCGTGCCGATCGCCTGGTCGAAGGCAGTGACGGTCTCGCCGGGCCTGCGCGAGTTCATGTCGAACGGGTCGCGGAAGCGGAAGCCGCACAGGCTGCCGCGCCGCGCCTCGAAGAAGGCGACGATGTCGTACAGATCCTCGATGGAGCGCACGCCCGTCCCAGCGTCGAAGCACCGGCGCGACCCGGCGAAGCGCTGGTTGCGCTTCTCCCGGCCCGAGGTCATGAGCACGATCTCGTTGCGCCGCTCCGGCCCGCCGGTAGCGCCGAAGGCGACGTCGACCGGGAAGCGCACGTCATGGAAGCTCGCTGGCATCGATCCCTCACAAGGTCCGCGCGCCGCGGCGCACCGCGCGCGCCAGCATGCCGGCGATCTGCGCCTCCGACTTGTGGAAGGAGGCCGCGCCCGGCGTCGCCACGTTGAAGACGACGTTGAGCGGCGCGCCGCCGCCCGGCGCCGCGACGCCGAGCCGTCCGTCGGCCGTGCGGCGCAACGGCAGGATCGCCTCCGGCCCCGCCTCGCCCGCCAGTCCCATGCCCCCGCCGGTCGGAAAATAGGTCGGCGCGGCGACCACGCCGCCCTGCGCGAAGGGCACGACCCCGCCCTTGGCGAACGGCATGATCGACTGGAACAGGCCCGAGAACATGCCGTTGAGCAGCCCGCCCAGCGGCCGCAGCCCCTGGTTCAGCGCCATCCCCGCAAGGTTCAGCGCCAGTTGGCGCAGCACGTCGTCCAGCGCCTTGCCGCCCACCGTCGCGCTGCGCAGCGCCCCGGTGAGCTGCGTGCCGAACCGGCCCGCCATCTCCTCGAGGTTCTTCATCGCCTGCGTCATCGCGGTCGAGTCCACCGTGAACTCGACGGCCACCTGCTCGGCCATTCGTCTCTCCTCTCGTCAGTCGGGAAACAGCATCATCAGCGCGTCGAGCGCCGCGCGGTCGGGCGCGCCCGCGCGCTGCGGCGCGAAGGCCCGCCACGCCGCCGCCAGCTCGCGCGGCGTCATCGACCAGAACACCTGCGGCGGCAGCGCCAGCCGCCCGAGGCCGAACGCCATCGCCGCCTCCCAGGGAAACCCCGCCGGCTGCGCCTCGCGCGCCGCTGTCACGGGGCCGTTTCCGCCGCGCCCGCGCCGCCGCCCGCACCGCCGAAAGTCACCGTCAGCAATTCGGCCGTCAGCGCCGCCAGCCCGGCGATGCCGCCCTCGTGCCGCATCGCCATCACCGCCTCGTCGGAGATGTCGGCGCCCGCGCCGCGCAGGCCGGCGCCGATCACCCGCGCCATGTCGGTCGCGGACAGGCGGCCGCTGCCGAAACGCTGCACCAGCGCGTTCAGGTCCTCGGCGGCGAACGCCGTCTCCAGCTCGGCCAGCGCGCCCAGCGTCAGGCACAGCCGGTGCTGGATCCCGTCGAGCGTCGCGACCACCTCGCCGCGTCTTCGGTTCGCGTGCATCAGGCCCCCGCGAAGCTGACCTGGCCCGCCGATTCGAGCGCCAGGTCGAAGGCGACCTCGCCGTCATGGCTGCCGGAATATTCGAGCGCGGTGATCTGGAACGGTCCCTCGACGATGCCGAAATCGGGGATCGACACCTGCCAGTCGACGATGGCGCCGTCGAAGAAACGCGTGCGGATCAGCGCGTCCGAGGACGCGTCCTTGAAGATGCCGGTGCCGGAGACGGCGGCGCGCCGCACGCCGCTTCCCGCCAGCAGCTCGCGCCAGCGCCCGGCCGAATCCGCGTCGGTGATGTCCACCGTCTCGCTGTTGAAGGCGAGCTTGCTCGTCCTCAGCCCGGCCACGGTTGTAAAACTGCCCAGCCCGTTGGAATCGAGCTTGAGCAGCAGGTCCTTGCCCTTCTGCGCGACCATCGCGGTCTCCATGTCCTGAAAAGAAAGAAAAAAGCGCGCCGGCGCGCCTACGCCGGCTCGGTCACCGCGCGAAACCGCAGCAGCCCGTGATGCACCGCCAGATCCTCGTCGAAGACCACGTCGGCATATTCGAGCCTGAGATTGACGAGCGCGTGCCCGTCCAGCGCCAGCCCGGCATCGTGCAGGCGCTCCGCCACCGCATCCATCAGCGCGTGCGTCTCCTTCTTGCCCCGGCCCTTGGACCAGACATGCAAGGTCAGCAGTTGCTCGGTGCCCTTCTCGGTCCCGGTGCCCCAGTCGTAGACGCTGGTGCGGCCGAAGGTGATGTAGGGAAACGGCACGTTGGCGGGCGTCTGGTCGTAGACCCTGACGCCGCCGAGCAGCGCGGTCAGCGTCGCGTCGCCGGCGAGCGCCGCGTGGATCGCCTTCTGGAGTTCAGCGACGGGGCTGGCCATCGGGCTCCTCCCTCGGGATGCGCCTGCGCCGGTCGGCGGGGCGATCCGGCTCCGCCGGCTCGTCCCGGCGCCGCCGAATCGCTGCGATCTCCTCGACGCCAGTGTGCGCGCGCCAGCGCAGCGCGCGCAACAGGCCGTCCATGGTCAGTGTCATCGCCAAATTCATCGCCCGACCTCCACCACGCGGCACACGAGGTAGCGCCCGGTTTCGTCGGGATCGTGAGCGGTCAGGATGGTCCAGGCCCGCCCGCCGCGCAGGAAGCGCATGCCGCTGGCAACGTCGGCGCGAAAGCGCAGCGTCACGCGGTGCGTCGCCTCCTCCAGCGTCTGTCCCGCGCCGAAGCGCATCGCCGCCGAAACCGGCTCGACGCGGGTGAACACCGTCGCCACCTCGTTCCAGCTCTCGGTATGCCCGCCCATTCCGTCGGCGGTCAGGCTGACCTCCTGGAGCGAAAGCTCGGTGCGGAACGCGCCCGGATCGACGAACTCGGCCTTCATGCCAGCCTCCGCGGCGCAAGCCGGGAAACCAGCCGGCGGTAGCCGTCCGGCACCGACACCGGCTGATCGGCCGCACCGAAGCTGGCGCGGAACTCGTACCAGTGCGCCACCAGCGTCAGCACCGCTCGCTTGAAAAGGTCGGGCACGTCGGTCCCCGCCTCGCCGTAGCCGGCGACGAAATCGACCTCGATGCCGTTCATGGCACGCAGGGCCGGCGGCCTTTCCGAAAAATGCAGGCGCGCCGGGTTGGACAGCGCGTCGAGCTGGTAGCCGGCCGGGTCGAGCAGCGACGCCTCGCCGTCGGCGCCGTAGACCGTCACCGACAGCACCTCCTTCACCGGCCCGCGCCGCAGCCGCAGCGTGTCGGTGGCGGGAAGATCGTCGACGGCCAGCCGCCAGGTCTGGTCGATCATGGCCGTCGCGGTCGAGGTTTCCACCTCCTCGCGGGCAGCCCGGATCAGCGCGGCGATCAGCTCGTCCTCGCTGTCATGGTCGATCCTGAGATTGGCCTTGGCCTCGGCGAGCGTCACCGGCTCGGCCTCCGGCCCGATGGTTCGGAAAAGCGTCATGCAGCCTCGCATTGGAAAGAGAGGTCGGGCGGCTCCGGGGCGGGAGAAGATGCCCTGGAGCCGCCCTTGCGCGGCGCGCGAGGGGCGCGTGCGCCGCGCTTCGGCGATTGGCTCAGCGCGCGGGTCCGTACCGATGTGGCGAAAATGGTGATCCGCTAGCACCGGAGCGGAGCGGAACGCCATTTGCAGACCATCGGGGCGGCCCGCCCCGCAATTAATCGCCAAAGCGCAAAAGCTTGATCGCGTCGAAATCCTGCACCCCACCGCCGACGCGCTTGGTCGTGTAGAACAGCACGAAAGGCTTGGCGCTGTAGGGGTCGCGCAGCACGCGCACGCCGGTGCGGTCGACCACCAGATAGCCGCGCTGGAAATCGCCGAAGGCGATGGAGGCCGCGTCCGCCGCGATGTCCGGCATGTCCTCGGCCTCCACCACCGGGAAGCCCGCGAGCATGGCGCGCGCGCCCGGCGCGGCCGGCGGCATCCAGATGTAGTTGCCGTCGTCGTCCTTGAGCTTCCTGACGGCCGCCTGCGTCTTGCGGTTCATCACGAAGCTGGCATTCTGGCGGTAGCCCGCCTTCAGCGAATAGATCAGGTCGATCAGGATGTCCGAGGGGTCGGAGGCGGGGAACGCCGCGTCCACGCCGGTCTTGATGAAGCCGATATTGCCCCAGCTCCAGCTCCCCTCGACCACCTGCGTGTAGTTGAGGAAGCCGCGCGGCTTGTTGGTGCCGTCGCCGGACACGAACGCCGCGCCTTCCTGTGCGGCGAAGGCGTCCTCGATCTCGGCGGCGATCCACGTATCGAGGTCGACGACCGCATCCTCCAGCAGCGAAGGCGTGGCCGCCGGCATGGCGTAGATCTCCGCCGTCGGGAAGGAGAGTTCCGCCAGCGTCGGCGTGTTGGTCTTGGTGCGCGCCGCCGTCTCGCCTACCCAGCCCGTGGCGAAACCGGTGGTGGCGAAGGGTTTCTTCAGCACCGCGCTCGACACCTGCCGCACGGTGGCGATCGAGCGGATCGGCGAGATCGCCGCCAGCCGCCGGCCGATCTCGCGCTCGATCTCGTTCGGCACCAGATAGCCGCCGTCCGCAGGCGTGCCGTAGCTCATGTCCTTGGCTTCCAGCGCGCGCAGGCCGCGCTCGTCGCCGTGGCGCACATAGGCGTGGAACGCCTCCTTGTGCTCGCTTGCCGCAGCATTCGCCAGCTCGCCGCGCTCCAGCACTGGGCGCGCCCGCTTCAGGGTCAGCCGGTCGAGCGCCTTCTTCTGCTCGTCCAGCGCCTTGCCGATGCGCTCGACCTTGTCGACCGTCACCGCGTCGGCGCCGCCGATCCTGCCTTCGATCTGCGCCAGCTTCTCGTCATTGGAGTCGCGGAAGGCAGCGAACGTGCCCATGAATTCCTCGAAGGCGCCCTTCACCTCCTCGGCCGACTTCACCTCCGGCGCGCCGGACAATACCGTGTCGTTCATCTGATGCGGTTCCTTTCGTTGATCATCCTGGTTGCGCGGCGGATCGTGGCGACGAGCGCGGCCGCCGCGCGCGCGTCCCCTGGAAAATCGGGCGGAGCGGCCTTCACCGCGGCCACCCGCGCCTCGGGCAGCATCGGGAAGGTCACGACGGAGATTTCCCACAGGTCGACCTCGGCGATGCGCCGCACGCCGGTCTTGGCGTCGGTCTTCGCCCGCACCGTCCTGAAGCCGATCGACAGGCCGTCGAGCGCGCCCTGCCGCATCAGCGCGTGCACCTCGCGGGCCCGCGCCACGGCCAGCGACAGCCGGCCCCTGACGCGCAGGCCGCGCGCGTCCTCGACGATCTCGGCCCAACTGCCGATCGGCTCGGCCGGGTCGTGCTGGTAGAGCATGCGCACGCCAGCCGCGCCTCGCTTCGCCAGCGAGGCGGCGAACGCCCCCGGCTCCACCACGTCGCGGCCGAGATCCACTTTCCCGAACAGGCTGGCATAGCCCTCGAAGCTGCCGTCCGGCTCCACCCCGGCCAGTTCGACGCGCGCGAACTTGCGCTCGTCCGGCGCCGTGCGGCGCGTCCGTTCCATCTGCGTCTCCATCTCTGACATGCCGGCCGCGCCGGCCTTCGTTCAGCGCGCGCGGCGCGCCATCGCCCGCAGCACGAAGCCGATCGCCCACCAGGCGAACAGGCTTGCCGCCGCCGATCCCATCAGCATCAGTTCGCCCGCGCTCAGCGCCTTGGCGATGCCCAGCTCGGTGGCGATCTTCAGCCCGGCCGTGCCGCCGAACACCAGCCCGCACGCCGCGCCGACGGCGAAGCGTATCGCCGCCTCGCGCCGGCCGGACGGCAGCACATAGGCCAGCGAGATCGCGGAACCCGCGACGGCGCCGGTCGCCTTGGCCAGCCACAGCCAGGCGGGATCGGGAACATCGTTCATGTCGAATACAGTCTCCGGCGCCGCAGGGCGGCGCTCAGCCTGAAGTCTTCAGAAGCTCGTCGCGCAGCCGCGTGAAGAAGGCGGTGCCCGCCTTGTTGTTGCGAAAATGCCATTCGGCTCCGGCGTCGACCCATATCCGCGAGAGCGCATTGCCAGCAAAGCCGGAAGTCAGCAGCTTCTCGACGAAGAGCAGCGCATCCCTCCGCTCGCCGGTCGTCAGGCCGCTCGTGAGGTAGGCAAGCAGTTCATCCTCGGACGTCACCTCCTCATCGACGTCGGGATGCATCATGACCGCCATCCGCCGGAAGGCGTGCGGGATCTGAAGTTTCCGCCTGTCGGGCACGTCCCACCTCGCAAGCACGATCGGTCAGCATATGCCAGTCACCGTCCAAGGTCACCGCTCCCGACTGCCTACTGCCGACTGCCGTACCCCACCGCCTCGCGTTTCTCGTCGTCGCTCAGGAACTCGGCCTCGCCCACCCGCTTCCAGAGTTGGTCGCGCTCGGCGGCGAGGCCTTCCACCTGGTCGGTGTCGAAGTCGAGCGACAGCCCCTCGCCGAACACCGGCGCCAGCCATGCCGACATCTCGCCCGCCACGCGCGCCGCCAGCGGCAGAACCGTCAGCCGCCAGAAGGCGCGGTTGGCCTCCTGATAGTTGGAGTAGGTGTTGTCGCCGGGAATGCCGAGCATCATCGGCGGCACGCCGAAGGCGAGCGCGATGTCGCGGCTCGCCGCGTTGCGGGCCTCGACGAAGTCCATGTCCTTGGGCGTCAGCCCCATCGCCTTCCAGTCGAGCCCGCCCTCCAGCAGCAGCGGCCGTCCGGCCTTCGTCGCGCCGGTATAGCCTTCCTCCAGCTCACCCTTCAGCCGCGCGAACTGCTCCTCGCTGAGGTTGGAGCCGTCCTTGGGCGCATAGACCAGCGCGCCGGAGGGCCGCGCCGAATTGTCGAGCAGCGCCTTGTTCCAGCGCGCGGCGGCCTGATGCAGGTCGAGCGCCGTCAGCGCCGCCTCCATCGGTGCGAAGCCGTAATGGTCGTCCAGCGGGTGGAACATGCGGATATGCAGCGCGCCGGCGCGGCCCTCGGCCTCGCCGCGCAGCGCGATGCGCCGCCGGCCGCGGCCCGTGCCGTAGTCCAGCGCCACCGGCCATCCCGCCGCGTCGCCGGCGACCGTCACCCGGTCGGGCCGCAGCAGGTGCATCTCGCGCAGCGCGTCGCCCGCCTCGACCAGCTCGACATAGGCATTGCCGGAGATCATGAGCTGCCCGTACAGCGCCTCCATGAAGCTGCCGCCGGCCTGCCGCTGGTTCGGCCGCGTCAGCAGGTCGAGCAGCGGATGCTCGCTCAGCTCCGCCCTGCCCTCGCGCAGCAGCCATTTCAGCGCGCCCGCCGTCTCGGCGATCAGCCGGATCGAGCGGTGCGCGACCGGATTGCGCATGAAGCCCGCCCGCGCCAGCGTGGCGTAGTCGCGCCCGCTCCACGCCGCCTCACCCTGCAAGTGCAGCGCCACGAAGCCGGGCGCGGCCTTGCGCTCGGCCGCAACGGTTCGTCCCAGGCGGAGCCGGGGCCAGGTCCATTTCATGTCGTGTTCCTTCGCGGCAGTCGGCAATCGGCAGTCGGAAACGGAGGCCGTCGCATCCCGACTGCCCACTGCCGACTGCCTACTGCCGAAAAACCCTGATCTTCGGGCTTCCCGCCCGCTTCAGCATCAGTTCCGTCAGCGCCCAGACGAGCGCGTCGACCCGGTCCGGCGAGCGGCCGCCGGAAAGCCCTTCCGGCCCGAAGTCGCACATTTCATCTTTATGCACCTAACCTATTGGTATTGCTGTATTTACGCTTTACGGTTTTGCGGTGTTTTACAGCTCTGTTCGCCGCTCGTTCTCTTGAGCGTGAGCAGTGCGGCCTTGCCGCTCGTCTTCTTGTCCGCGAACCGGCAGTAGCGTTCGATCATCGGCAGCGACATGCCGACGATATCGCCAATCTGTGCGGTGGAGAGGCCGGCCCGGCGCAGCCGGATCACGGCAGTGCAGCGCAGCCCATGAAGGGTGACGCTCGCCAGCTCGGGCACTTTGTCGCGCGCTTCGGCGAAATGCTTGGAAAACATCTTGCGGGTGTAGCGCTGCCCATCGGCGCGCCCACCTTCCTGCAACAGGAACGGACCCGGCCGCTTCTGCCAGCCAGCCATCTCGGCTTCCAGCTCGGGCACGATAGGGCAATAGACCTCGCGGCCGGTTTTCTGAGCGCGGTAGGAAAACCCGCCCTCGTCTATGTCGGTCCAACCGAGCCGCACGGCATCACTGCCGCGCATGCCGGTCCACATGTAGAGCACGACGCCGCGCCGGATCACGCCGGTGAGCTTGGACAAGGCCGCGTCGATTTGAGCTGGCGTCCAAGGCTTATGCCCGTCGTCCTTCGCGTAGGGCTTCACGCCCTCAGTAAGGCTGTGCTCGACGTGATCGCGCACCCGCGCCCAGGTCGAAAGCGCCCGCATCGCACTCAGGAAGTTGTTCGCCTTGCCCGGTGTGCCCGCCAGCCCGTCCATGACGGCCTGCACATGCACCGGCCGCAAGCCCTTCGCCGGCAGGTTTCCCCACGCCGTGCGCCCGATCTTAAGCGCGCGCTGGTATTGGTCGATCGTGCCGGCGGTGATCGTGCCAGACGTCTTGATGAACTCAAGGTAGCCGTCGAGCACCGCGCCGAACGTATCAACCGCCACCGCCCCGGCGAGGCCCTGAGCCTGCCGTATGGCATTCCAGAACTCAGGCGCATGGGGATCGTTTGGCAGGGCGATGCGTGGTCCGGCGTGATCGGTCCCCCTGCCCTGCTGGAAATAAAAATACTCGCGCCCGCGAGCGACGATGCGATGCACGCCCTTGGGCAGGCTTACGGCGGAACGATTACGCGGTCGTGGCATGGCGTGCTCCCGCAAGGAAAGGGTCGCTCGTGGCTTCGGGCGTGCGGCTGACGGAGACGGAGCCCAGCGCCATCTCAATGTCAGCCCAGCGCCACCGCACGCAACCGCTCGACAGCTTCACGGGCTGGGGAAGCACGCCGCGCCGGACCATTTCGTGCACGGTCGTTTCCGACACGTCCAGCTCGCGCGCGAGCGTGGCGCAAGACACGTAGGAGGGTGGACGATCGACGGCTGGCATAGAAGTGTCACGCCTTCCCGTCGTTCTTCTTGATCGCGCGCTTGATCGCCGACTTAATATTGGTCGCCGTCTTTTTCTTGTAGTCACGCCAAGTCGAGAGAAAGAAAGGTTGCGCTTGCGTCTGTACAGTGCCGAACTCGACAAGGTGCGCATAGCGCACGGCGCTGTTGCCGACCGTGATCGCGACCGTCATTTCAGGGACGATCATCTTGCCACCGGGGGTCGAATAGGGCGGTGTTGAGGCGTCCGGCGGCGTTACAACGATGCTGTCCCGCAGATCGCCACTATCCACCGGAACCCTTTTTCGCATTTCGTCGGCTACACGCTCAGCCTGTTTCATCAAGCTTGCCGTAGCCGCCTCCTTTACAACGTCGGGTGCCCTGCGTAGCCGATCAAACAGAGCTTTTGCCTTCCGGTCGGCCTCATTCCAATCGTTTGCCATCGTAATCCCTCAGAGCGTCGTCTTGGTGGTGATCTCGAGAAAGCGGCCTTGCCCGTCTCTCGTTTCCTTGATGCCGGTTACTTCCCACTCACGGCCGTCGTGCAGAACCCGATCCTCGGCGAGGAAGCCGCGCGACACGGCCGTGTCGCGCACGGTGAAGCGCGTCACCAGCGTCGAAACCGGCCCGTAGCCGGCAAGCTTCTCACTGTCCGAAAGATCGCCGCGAGCTGCCCACACGGTTGCAACTTCAGTCCAGTTTTCAACTACGGTTCCTTCCGGCTCCACCGTGTAGCCGAAGCGCTGGATGGTAATACGCCGCCGCATTTCGCCGATCGCGACCATGCTATGCGGCCTCCCCCGGCTTTGGGGCGGCGTCGTCGGGCTTGCGGTCGTCGATCGGCGTCATGTTGAGCGGCGAGAGGTATTCGTCGCCGCCGTCGATCGCAGGCATGTTCTCCAGCCCGCGGATTTCGTTCGGCGAGAGCCAACCCCACTCGCGCCCTACGCGGTAGGCATCGTAGCGCGCCTTCATGTCCCCGCGTAGGAGGCCGGCAAGGTCGTGCTCGACAAACAGCGACCGCCGGCTGCCGAGCGGCAGCAACGCTACGTTCATCGCCTGTTCGATGCGCCGCGCCATCGGCGCCAGGCACCGCACTACAAGGTTGCGGCTTTCCATCTCGACGTTGGAATAGGTTCCGTGGTCGAGGATCCCGACGGCCGTCGGCGGCACGCCCCAGATGCGGCAGATGTCGAGATTGGTAAGCTTCCGGCTTTCAAGGAACTCGGCATCGCGTGCCGTCATGGAAAACGACTTCCATTCCGCGCCGCCGTCGAGCACGAGCACGTTGGACGTGGCCGTGTTCGCCTCGATCTTCGCCTTGAGCTTGTCGAGCGCGCTGTCTTTGCCGGCCTGCCCCATCATGTTCGGGAACACGAGCGCGCCGGATGGCCGGTTGCCCTTCGCCGCCAGCCCCGCAGCCGTTTCCTGCTGGGTCAACGCGAGATTGAACGTCTCCCGCGCCTGCTGGATCGGCGAGATGCCCATCACGCCATCGCGCGCGAGGCGATAGCGCAGGTGCAGCATCTCGTCTTGCAGGTAGATGCGCACGCTGCCCCTGTTACTAGTCACGCGGTAGCGCAGCCGGCCGCTTTCCAGCCGCTCGACCAAGACGCGGCCGGGGTCGAGCGGGTGCAACGCCGTCACCTGCCCGCGCGCATTCCAGTCGAGCGCCGCATAGGCGTTGCCGGAAATCATCAGGCTCGCGATCAGCATCTCGCGCGCCTCGAATGCGGTCATCAGGCCGTTCGGCGCGTCGTGCAGCACGGCATAGAGCGGGTGGTCGGTCGCCCTCTCCCGCCCGCCGTTGCCGGTGCGGCGGTAGACGTTGAGCGGCACGGCCGCTAGCGCCTGAGAAATAACGCCGATGCACGCACCGGCAGTGGCAAGGCCGCTGGCGCGCTGCGGATCGACGTGCGCGCCGACGCCGCAATGCAGGCCGAACCATTCGGCAATGAACGGATCATCGCAGCGGATGCGGGTTTCGGCCGCGCGCGTTTCGCGGCCCAATATGCGGGAAAACCAGCTCATCGGCCCAGCTCCAGCAACTTGAGCGTCCGCGCGGCATGGGCGCGAAATGGCGCATCGGTTTCGAGCGAGCGCGCCTGAATGACCGTGCCGTCATAAGCCGGCCACGCCAGCACGACGGAGATTTCGTGCAGCTCGACGGCGCGCAGCTCGCGGCGGTCGCCGTCGCGGTGCTCGTCAACGGCCGTGAAGCCGAACGACATGCCGCCCAGGTCGCCGCGTTCCGCCAGCGCCAGCACGTCGCGGCCGTGCGACGTGTCGGGCACGTCGAGCGTGAAGGCCAGCCCCTTGCTATCTTCGGACAGGCGCAAAGTGCCGGAACGGGTGCGGGCCAACACGCGCCCCGGATCGTGATCGACCAGCGCGAGGATGTCGCCTTGGCTTCGCAGCGTCGCGGCAAAGGCCCCGCGCGCGATCGTCTCGACAAAGCGCCCGCCAATGGTGGCGGTGTTATTGAAGGTGGCGGCATAGCCTTCAAGCTTGCGCCCCTTGGCGCGGATTTCTACCGCGAGCGCGCGGCGCTCCGGCGACGTGTGGGCCGGCGTCATAGGCAAACCTCCCGGTAGGGCTGAATGAGGCGGTCAACGCCGAGCGCGACCGCTACCGTCGCGGCGTCCTTCACGGCCTCGCGATTTTCGTAGAAATGGGCCACGAGCATCAGCACGGCGTGCTCGACGGCCGGCGGCACAGGGTCGGCGCCCATATCGACGCCGACGCTCGCAAGGTGGTCGCTTGCCGCCGCGAGCATGGCGGTTATCACCGCGTCGTCGGCAGAGTGCTCGACGCGGCAATGGGCTTTGGCGGCGGCAAGGTCGGCCATCGGATCAAATCTCCGCGTAGCCGAAGGCTTCCGGGTGGCGCACGGCCACGTCGGCGTCGAGGAAGGCGTGCAGCAGCGCGCCGCCGTTCGAGGCCACGTCCGGGTGGTAGGGGTTGAGTAGGATATCGACCGCCGACCAATAGCCGAGGATCAATTCGCCCCACTGCCCGTAGATCAGCGCTGACTTGTTGTTCGTCTCGCCGATCGTGGTCGGAACCTGCGTCGAAACCTCATAGCGCTGCCCGTGGAACAGCTCGCCGGCCGGGATGACGCGGTCGCTGTCGGTCGCCTTGATCTTGCGCACCGCCTTCATCACGGTCGGGTTGGTGAGGAACGCGGCCGTGCCCGTCACGTCGTCAATCTCCAGCCCGGCAATCAGATTCGCCGTGGTGTCGGAGAAGTCGGTTTCGGTGGTTTCCTTGGTGACGCCGGCCGTCTGGAGAATGCCGAGCGGAGCCGCCACCCCGCCGCCGTTGATCGCAGCGAGGTCGAGCGCCTGCGCCAAAAGGAAGCCCAGGTCGCGGCGCAACAGGTCTTCGATCGATGCGCCCGACTGCAGCATGAGCCGGCGGGACAGGCGATATTCGCCCGCGACCGTCTTCGGCCCCATGCTCACGCCCTCGAAGGTGACGGCGCTGCGGGTCGCGTTGCCGTTCTCGCCGACCCACGCGGCCGTGCCCGACGATGCGAGGTTCGGCAGGTCAAGGAAGCCCGTCAGGTTCGCCATGACGGTCGCGCCGAGCGACTGGACCTTGAGCGCCGGCCGGAAGCGGTCGGCGACCGCCGCAACCTGCGTGGCGACCGTGAAGCCGCCGGCCGGGCCGCTATCGACCGTCTGCGAACGGACCTCGCCGAGCAGGATTTCGGTCGGAACGGCGAGGTGGATGCCGCTGGCGTTGCCGTGCCCGCCGCGCTGCTCGCGACCGCGCGAAAGCTCCTGATGCACTTCCGCCTCGCGGCCGGTCAGCCGGCCGGACATCGCGCCGTTGATCGCCGACGTGAGGCTATAGTTGCGCAGCTCGCGGCGCAGCTCGCCTTCGCCGCCGACGCGCTCGCCGCCGGCCTCGATGCGCTCATAGGCCGCGAGCTTTTCGGCGCGGCCGATCTGCTCATCGAGCGCGCGCACTTCCTTTTCGAGCGCGTCGAACTGCTTGCGTTCGGCGTCGTCAAGGTCGCGCTTGTCGTTCATCGCCTTGTCGTTGATGCCGCGCATCTCGGCGATCTTGGCCGAGCGCTTCTCGCGGAGGTCATTGAGTTTCACGGTATGTTCCTTCTAAGGGACTGGACTGTCTCTCGACGTTCAATCGGGGTTGAAATCAGGCCACCGGAGTATTGCGGGGGTGGCCGCGTTCGATGATCGCGGCGGCAGCGATCGACGTGCCGCCGTTCTTTGTGACCACGGTGCGCAGGTATCGGCGCGCACCCTTGTAACCCTGCCTGTAGAGTGTGGACGCTTCGAGCAACGCAGGCAGCGCGCCGTCGAGGTCTGACGCCGGAACGTCAACGAAGTCGCCGCCGGTCGTCGTCGGCGAATGCTGCAACTTCGCAGTGAAATCGCCGGCACCGGCAACGGCTCCCGTCGAGAGGACCAGAACGGCGCTTTCGAAGCCGCGCAGGTCGATCGCCGAGCTGGTGTCGGTTGCCGAGAGCACTACGGGCGCGATCGCGACCGCTGGCGAGATGTTGGATTTCAGGTCACGCATGGCTTGGTCCTTCTGAGGGAAAAGCCGCCGTCACGGCGGGTTCATGGTCCATCGGGCCGGCCATGCCGGCGCTGGGAAATACCGCCTCGCGGCGGGACATCGCGGCGCACAAGATGCGCCGCGAATTCGGGGAGAGGATAAAATTCCTGTGGATCATTCGCCGGCCTTGCCGGCAACCAGTTGCGCGACCGCTCGCAGCAACGGCGTTTTCAGAACGGCGATCAGGTTCTTTCCTGTCGCGAAGCGATAGGTTTCGCGCTCATAGGCCTCGCCGGCAACCTTCTGCACGGGGTAGCCACCGCCACCCACGCTATCGAACATCGCGCGCGCGGCTGGGTGATTGTAGAGGTATTCACCATCTAGAATGCGGAGGTTCGCTCCGGCCGAGCTGCGGCGCACCGCTAGCTCGACGTGAACAATCGGGACATGCGGCCCTTCGGGAAACTCCTTTCGCCAGCGCTCAGACGCTTTGGCGTCGATCCCGCCATTGCCGAGCCCGGCCAATGCACCGCCAAGGGCAATGTCGAGGGTTGGGGCCTTCTCTTTCGGGGCCGTAAAATCCGGGTCCGTCCTAATGGCGTCGCCCCGCACAAGATTGCTGAAAACGAACTCGGCGTCCGCTGCCCGCTCCGGGTGGTCAGTAGCGGCACAAGCTATTAGGAAGCGCGCCGCGTCGAGATAGGTCATGTGAGCCGCGCCCCGGCCGCGCCCGGCCTGCGAAATGCGCCCCGCCTCACGAAGACGGCGCGCAAAGACATTGAGGGTTGCGCCAGTGTCGAGGCGATGCGCCTCGCAGGTGGCAACCAATTCGCTCAAAAGTGCCATGTTAAGACCTCGCCGGTTTATCGGCGTAATATACCGATAAACCGGCGAGGTCAATATCATCTGCATTTTATGCAAATGATTGTTCTCAGTGCGATGCTGAGCTGGCGAGTGCCCGGTCCAAGCACATGCGCGCGAGCGCGAGCCGCGCCCGGTTCACGTCCCGCCAGCGAGGCTGCTGCTGGCGCTTGCGCGCCGCATTCATCAGCCGGCGCGCAAGCGGCAGCAGGTTTTCTGCGGGGATCAGCGGCACATAGTCCGCCAGCTCGGCGTCATCCGGCGCGACGATCGCGTCCGCGTCGATCGCGAAGGGCATGGCCGGCAAATGGAAAACGCGGCCGTCCGTGAGGTTCGTAGCAGTCATGGGGAAAGTCCTCCGTTGAAGCGTAGCGCAACGGAAGGACGGCAGATAAATTCATGGTATGTTCTGAGTCGGTCATCGACAGCCCTTCCGTGGCTTTCGGTGGCAAGTGCCGGTCGGGTGGTGGAACACCCGACCGGTGCGCAAGCTGCGCTTGTTCGGCCCGAACGTCAACATTACCAGATCTGAACGAACCCGCTTTCGAGAACGGAAAATCAGTCTCGATTGCTTGACTTTTCCTGCGTAATCTTTAATATGCGCCGGCTCGTCATTTGGAGATAAAGTGATGGCTGAGTATTACTCGAACAAGGGATAGATAAATGAGAGGAAGGTGATCATGACGTGACAATAGCCATTTGCTATGCTGTAATTTCAGCAGCATATTTTGTTATTGCCCTTCACTATATGGGCTTAATTTAGGTCAAAGCTAAAAGCATTTGGACCTTTTCAGTGTGAATTTACTACACCAGCCCGGCCGCGCCCTTCTCGCGGCCGGTTTTTCTTATGTCATCAGCTCCGCGAGGCATGCCGGCAGCGCTTCCGGCTCATGCCGTTTCGAGATGCTGAGCGCCATCGCCAGCGCCACAAGCCCATCGATCCTGCCCGCCGCTTTCGACTTGTCGAGCTTGCGCCCGCCGGCAGGGTCACGCGTCACGACGGCGTTCGCCGCGCACATGTTCAGCACCGGGTTTCCGCCATGCCGCAACAGCTTCTCCGCAACACATCGCTCCAGCACGTCCACGGCCGGCGAGAACTCCTTGAAGCCCTGCCCGAACGGCGTGAGCGGCAGTGAGACACCCATCAGGCCCAGCTCGCGCTTAAGGTCTTCGATCCGCCAGCGATCGAAGGCGCACGCTTTCATGTCATAGCGCATCGCCGCGTTCGCCAGTTCGTCGGCGACAAAGCCGGGGTCGATCGTCGCTCCGGGAATAAGCGTGATGATGCCCTGCTTTGCCCACACGTTGTAGGGCACGCGATCCTCGTTCGACCGATCGTCAATGTTCGCTTCCGGCATGAAGAAGCGACAAAGCACGTCGAAACGGCCGTCAGCACCGGGGAAGACAAACACCAGCGCCGTCAAATCGCGTGTCGCGCCAAGGTCGAGGCCGGCATAGCACTCGCGACCGTCGAGACTGGCAATATCGACCGCGCCCGCGTTCGCATCCCATTCCGCCTTATGGATGAAGCGGGCCACCGCCGAGACACGCTGGTTGAGGATCAGGTTGCGGAACGCGGCTTCCTTCGACGGCACGAGCCGCGCTTGCGCGGCCTGCCGGCGCACGTCGGGAAGCGACCGGAAGTCGCCAAGCGCCGGATTGGCCATCAGCCAGGTGTCCTCAACCCACGGGTCGGCTTCCGGCGGCGCGGCGTAGAGTGTCAGGTGAAAGGTCGGGTCATCAATGTCCCCGGCCTGCACCTTCAGGCCATAGTCGATCAGCTCAGACATGACGGCGTGATCGGCCGCCGCCTGCGTCGAGATGACCATCATCAGCGGGTTCTCACGCGCGCCGGTCGCGGTGTCCATCGCGTCGAACAGCGCGCGGTTCGGCGCGCTTCCCAGCTCGTCATAGACGACGAATGACGGAGAGAGGCCGAGCTTGCTGCCGGCGTCGGCCGACAGCGCCGAGTAGATCGACCCTTCCCCGATGCCGGTCAGGACTTCGATCTGTTTCGTGAAGCGGATGACATTGCAGCGGTCGGCCAGCTCGGCATGCCCGCCGAGGATAGCCACCATCTCGGCGAACAGCTTCGCGGCTTGGTCGCGCGTGAGCGCGCAGGAATAGACCTCGCCGCGCGGCTCGGCTTCCGGCCCCAGCAGATGGCAGAGCGCCAGCGCTGCCGCGAGCTGGGTCTTGCCGTTCTTGCGGCCCATGCTGAGCACGGCCGTGCGCACCGGCCGCATGCCGTCGTCGCCCTCGTTGTAGACGGCGCGGATGAAGTCGCATTGCCACGGCCGCAGCTTCATCTTCGACCCGGCGAGCTTGCCAGCCGTGATCGGCAGGTCTTCGCAAAACTCGATGACACGTTGGTCACGGGTCAGGCCGGGTTCATCCCACGGCGCGACCTCCCGGACAGCCACCTTGCCGCGTGCCGAAAGTGGGTTCGCCCCTGCCCCTCTAAGTGCCATGCGCTCTGCCCCGCGTTGGTCTAAGTATCTGTAAACTAAGTATTTGTTGATGCCCGGCGCCGGTCCCCATGACACCCGTTCTAGTCCTTAAAGGCGCCCCCGGCATGCCATTCGTCACCCGGATCGATCGGGTTCCCGTGCGCGTCGAAGCCTTTGAACCGCCGGCCCGACGATGCACGGTCTGGCCGATCGACAGCATTCGTCTTCTCGTTGTGACAGCGGACGCAAAGGCTCATCAGCCCTTCCAGCGGCGGGAACGGTTCGCCTCCAGCTTCGATCGCCTTCACGTGGTCGACGGCAACGGCAGCGACGGGACGGCCGCGCAGCTCGCAGGCAAAGCACAGCGGGTGCGCCGCCAGCTTCGCCAGCCGTAAGCGCTTCCATGCCTGCGTATTGTAGGGCCAGTCAGCCACGGCCGGCCGCCTCTCGCATCGTGCGCCAGCGCTCGACTATCTTCCGATGCAGACGCTGGCGACGGAACCGCTCGACAGGTGTGCGCGTCTCGACAATGACGATACTGCCGGCCTCGCGCCCATCCGTCATGTGCAGCCTGCCACGCTCGAATAGCTGCCAAGCGCCCTCAACGGCGTCGGCAACCGACACGTCCATGCCGTGGCTCGCGCCTCGCCTTGCCAGCTCGTGGAACGCCGCGTCTATCACCTTCACGGCCTCGTCTAGGGTCGGTGCTTCCTGCCTCATGGCCGCCACCCTCCACAGGCTGACACAGGCGGCCCAGCCTCCACCCTTTCCCAAGCCCCTTGCGGCCTCTCAAACCGCGCGCGCATCACAGGACTAGGAGACTGGTTTTCTACGGTCGGACACCAATGTCCTGTCTTGGCACGCGGCTTCGGCCCGCGCTCTATCCACGTCTTCCATTCGCGAGAGACGATGCGCACTACGTTCGGAAGGTGCTTGAAACCCCGCGCACGCTTTCTGTGCTCGACGGTTATCCATCCCAACTCGGAAAGGCGCTGTTGTGCCCGCTGAGCTGTCTTGCGCCGAAAGCCGCCGCGATCGGCTATTTCGTCAAGCGTCAGTTCGCACCGCCCGGTGCGATAAACCTCATCGGCGACGATGCGAGCATAGGCGACTTGGCTGGTGGTGAGCATGCCGGCCATGATCGGCGGCATAGGCCAGGTCGAGGCGAGCATGCGTCGGCGATGGATGGATTTTTCCCGGTCGGGAGATCGCTGCGGACGCGGCTTCGCGAACCGGCCCTGAAAGCGGGAGCGCGCGCGGCCGGCCGGCGCCCGGGCGGCGAGTGTCACGATCTCCCCGGACGCATAGCCGGCAATCAGCTCGGCGTTCGCCGAACAGCCTTTTACCAGCCGCGAGTTGAGCAAGGCCGCGCTGATTTGCAGGGGAGCTGCGCCGTCGCACATTGCAGCGGGTGCGCCGCCGTGGTAGGGAGTTTCCCGGAAAGCGCTGCTGTGCTTCTCTAGCTTATTGCCGCCGTTCCGGGGACCAGCCGGGACGGCGGTTTGCTTTCCGGCATCAGGCGGCTGGACGATTGGCGTTTTACAGTAACCCGGTATGTTCCGGTTCTGTTCATGGTTTCCCGCGCCCACACTGTAAAGCGCAAGCTCTTGTTTATGCTTATCTTTCAGCCGTCCGGCTAAATTCGCACATCTCGTCCTCCAGCGCCGGCATGCGCGCGGCATGGCGCACCTTGCCCTGCTCGTACAGCGCGGCAACAGGCTCGGCGCGCAGCCATTTCCCGCGCGTCGCCCGCACCGGCGTCACCGGCACGCTCGCCTCGACCGAGCGCAGCACCTCGGCCACCATGTCGCCGCCCTGGTTCACCTCGGCGACGATACGGTCGGCCTCCCAGCGATGGTAGAGCCCCACCGCGCGCGCCGCCCATACGGCCGGCGCCGCTGTCTCCACCGTGCCGTCCTCCAGCACCACGCCCAGCCCGTCCTCGGTCCGGCCGGCGACCACGATGCCGCAGGCGGCCGAGCGGGCGTTGCCCGTCGCCGGCGGGTCCACCGCCACCACGATGCGCGCCAGCGCGCCGCGCTCGACCGCCACGGTCGCCTCCAGCGCGGCGCGGCGCCACAGCGCGGCGGCGCGGTCCTCGATCAGTTCGCCGTCGAGCTCCTGCCGGCCGAGCCGCGTTCCGCCGTAGCGGGCCGCCACCGCCGCGAGAAATCCCGGCGCAAGGTTCGCCGCGTTCGCGGCGGTGCGCAGATGCGTCCTGCCGAACCCGGCATCGGCGACCAACTCGCGCATGAAGGCGGTCGGCCGCGGCGTCGTGGTCACGATCTGGTGCGGCGCATCGCCCAGCCGCAACCCGAACTGCAACATGTCGAACGTCTCGCGCGCATGGCGCCACTTGGCGATCTCGTCGCACCAGGCCGCGTCGAACTGGGCGCCGCGCAGGCTGTCGGGATCCTCCGCCGAGAAGGCGAAGGCCACCGCGCCATTGTCCCACAGCAGCCGCTTGCGGCCGGCCTCGTAGCGCGCCCGGTTGCCGCGCGCCGTCGCCACGATGCCCGACGGCCCGTCGATCATCACCTCGCGCACGTCGCCCAGCGTCTCGCCGACCAGCGCCAGCCGCCCGTAGGGGGCAGCCGCATAGGGCGGCAGGCCGCGCACATGGGCGTTGGCCCACTCCGCGCCCAGCCGCGTCTTGCCGGCCCCGCGCCCGCCCAGCACCAGCCAGTTGGAGGGTGCCGCCGGGTAGGGAAACTGGCCGGGCAGCGCCTCCGCCAGCCAGCCGAACAGCTCAACCAGCCGGGTGGGGATCACCCTGCCCGACCAGCTCTGCGGCATAGCCCCGTGCGAGTTCGTCGATCCGGGCGTCGATGCGCCGGTAGAATTCTGCGAGTTCGGCATCCGTCTTTTTCTGTTCTCTGTGCCGTTCCTGCGTCGCTTCCCCTATTTCGCCGGCCTTCTCCAAAGCCCGCGTCAGCGCCGTCACCGCGTCGATGCGCGCCTTGTCGTAGCCGCCCGCGACCGCCTCCCGCTCGATCGCCTCGATCTCTCCCACGAGACGCCCGGCAAGCGCGCCGATCCGCTCCGACAATGGCAGGGCACCTGCGCCGGCCGCCCCCTCGCGCGCCGCCCAGCCGTCGCGGCGCGCGCGCATCTCCACCCCGCGCGGCGTCAGCCGGCCCGCATCGGCCAGCAACGCCAGGGGCGCGCCATGCGCTTCGTGCAGGGTGCGCAGCGCCGCCCAGACGCGGATGCTCCGGTGAGAAATCTCGGCCATGTGGTTGATCATCCAGACCCGCCGAAGCGGCAACCCCCGCCGGCGCAATTCTCCGACGATGACGAAAACCTACCAGTTCACCGTCACGCTGTCAAGAATATTTTCCTATTCCGGCGCCGCAAAATTCACCATTCCGGCCGGTCGGCGCGTTGCACCCTTGTCGCGCCGGGCAAAAAGGTAAAAAATCCGTTCGGGCGGCGCGGTGCAGGCTGCCTCAAAAACGCCGGCAACGGTAGCGAACGATCGGCGGTCAGGCAGCGGGCGACGCATTGATGGAAAATCCGTTCGGGCAGCGGAAATCGAAAGGACCGCGCGCGTCGAAGCTCCTCGAGCTCGACGCCTGGATCGATTCGACCCTGTACGAGGCCGGCTTCAAGCTCTCCGAGACGTGGGAGCGCATCACCGTCTTCTTCCGCCGCTTCCATGTGACGGGCTGGCGCCGCATCTTCTTCGAGCTGGCGAGCGAAGGCTTCACCATGGGCACGGCCGGCGTCATCCTGCTGTTCGCGCTCGCGCTTCCGGCCTTCGAGGAGACGAAGGGCGACTGGCGCAGCCAGGGCGAGTTCGCCGTCACCTTCCTCGACCGCTACGGCAACGAGATCGGCCAGCGCGGCATCCTCCAGCGCGATTCCGTCCCCGTCGACGAGTTGCCCGAGCATGTCGTCAACGCGGTTCTCGCCACCGAGGACCGGCGCTTCTTCGAGCATATCGGCATCGACTTCATCGGCCTCGCGCGCGCGCTGACGGAGAACGCGCGCGCCGGCGGCGTCGTCCAGGGCGGCTCCACGCTGACCCAGCAGCTCGCCAAGAACATCTTCCTGTCCAACGAGCGCACGGTCGAGCGCAAGATCAAGGAGGCATTCCTGTCGCTGTGGCTGGAGATGAACCTGACCAAGAAGGAAATTCTCCAGCTCTATCTCGACCGCGCCTATATGGGCGGCGGCACGTTCGGCATCGCGGCCGCCGCGGATTTCTATTTCGGCAAGGACATCAAGGACGTATCGGTCGCTGAAGCGGCCATGCTCGCCGGGCTGTTCAAGGCGCCGGCGCGCTATGCCCCGCACATCAACCTTCCGGCGGCGCGCGAGCGCGCCAACACCGTGCTCAGCGCCATGGTCGAGGCCGGCTACATGACCGAGGGCCAGGTGCTCGCCGCGCGTATCCGCCCCGCCGGCGTGCAGGACCGCGCCTCGATCGACAGCCCCGACTATTCCCTCGACTACGCCTTCGAGGAGGCCAAGCGCCTCGGCCAGAAGCTCGGCGTGCACAGCTTCGTCGCCCGCACGACCATCGACATGGGCATCCAGAAAGCGTCGGAGGAGTCGCTGGAGTTCCACCTGCGCCAGCACGGCGCCAGCTACGGCGTCACCGAGGGCGCAATCGTGGTGATGGAGAACAACGGCGCCGTGCGCGCCATCGTCGGCGGCCGCGACTACGGCACCAGCCAGTTCAACCGCGCCACCAGGGCGCTGCGGCAGACGGGCTCCTCGTTCAAGACCTATGTCTTCACCGCGGCGATGGAGGCCGGGCTGAAACCCAACTCGGTCGTGTCCGACGGCCCGATCAACTGGGGCGGCTGGGCGCCCAAGAATTACGGGCGCTCCTATTCCGGCCGCGTCACGCTCGCCGACGCGCTGGCGCGCTCGATCAACACCGTGCCCGTGCGCCTCGCCAAGGACTTCCTCACCACCCAGCCCATCGCCGACATCGCCCATGCGATGGGCGTCGAATCCGAGATCATCCTGCACAAGACGATGGTGCTCGGAACCTCCGGCATGACGGTGATGGACCAGGCCACCGGCTACAACACGCTCGCCAATGGCGGCTATGCCGGCAGCCGTCACATCATCTCGCAGATCTCCACCTATGGCGGCAACGTCATCTACGATTTCGAGCGCGATGCGCCGGCCCCGAAGAAGGTGCTCAAGGACACCACCGTCGCCGACATGAATTCCATGCTGGTGCGCATTCCCGAGGTTGGAACGGGGCGCCGCGCCGCGCTCGCGGGCCTGCGCTCGGCGGGCAAGACCGGCACCGGCCAAGCCTATCGCGACGCATGGTATGTGGGCTTCACCGGCAACTACACGGCAGCCGTGTGGATGGGCAACGACGACTTCACGCCGACCCGCAACATGACCGGCGGCTCGCTGCCGGCCATGATCTGGCAGCGGCTGATGACCTACGCCCACCAGAACGTCGAGCTGAAGCCCATTCCCGGCATCGAGAACCCGCTGCCGGATCCGGCCGCTCTCGCCGCCGCGCGCAAGGCCGCCCGCGAGGCCGAGCGGGCCCAGGCGGACCGCCCGCCGGCGCTGTCCACGGCAACCACGAAGCTGCTCAAGGAGATCAGCGAGCTGTTCCGCGCCACCCCGCCCATGGAAGTCCCGGCCGAGCCGGAGAAATTGTCCTCACTGTGATGGCCACGGCGTCCTTGCCGGGTCGGCTCCGCCTGCATTAAAGCCGGTGCTGATCCACCGGTCGCCGAGCACATGCTGCGCACGATCTTCCTGACCGCTCTCACCCTTGCCATCGCCATCGGCGGCGGGGCCGGCAGCGTATGGATGGCGCTCAACGCCAGCGAAGGCATCGGCGCGGTGCAGATCGGCGACTGGACCGCCTTCCCCGACGTCGGCACGCCGCATGCCGACACCTATTCCAAGGCGCGCTTCGCCCGCGAGGGCGGCCTCGCGCTCGGGCGCGCCGAGGGCATCGTGTTCGTCGCCCGGCGCGACAGCGGCGGGGCGCTGCTGCGCCGCGACTGCGCCTACACGATCGAGGGGGCGATTCCCTCCTCACGCTTCTGGACCCTCTACGCGGCCGACGCGCAGCGCATCGTGCTACCGCCCGCCGTGCGGCGCGTCCCCGCGCTCCACTCCTATGAGATGCTGCGCACGGTCGACGGCGCGATCCGCATCACGGTCAGCAACAATCCGGTTCCGGGCAACTGGCTCGGCATCACCGGCGACGGGCCGATGCAGCTCGTCCTGACCCTTTACGACACGCCCGCCGCCACCGCCGCCCGCGTCTTCGAGATCGAGCTGCCGCAGGTGCTGAGGGGAAGCTGCGATGGGTAAGCTCCTCTACGCGCTGCTCATGGGCGTGCTCGGCGCCGGCATCGTCCATATCGCGGTGCTGTTCCTGCTGCCGCTGCACACGGACCGGGACGCCTGGTCGCAGCTCTCCGAGCTGTCGGAGCCCTATGTGGCGACGCCCATCGGCCAGGCGCAGGCCACGACCCCGCTGGTCCGCTCCGTCGACCCGCTCTTCGCCGCCGTCGCCTGCCGCTTCGACCTCGCCGACGGCGTCGTCCATGTCGAAGGCCACGGGCGCTCGCCGTTCTGGTCGATGTCCGTCTACGACCGCAACGGCCAGAACATCTTTTCCTTCAACGACCGCACCGCCGCGGACGGAAACATCGATTTCGTCGTGCTGACGCCGTTGCAGACCATCGAGGTGCGCAAGGAGCTGCCCGAGCGCTTCGTCAACGCCGTGTTCGTCGAGGCCGACATCGACGAAGGCATCGTCATGGTCCGCGCCTTCGTGCCCGACCACACATGGCGCCCCGCCGTCGAAGCCTTCCTCGGCGGCCTGTCCTGCACCTCGCTCTGAGCCGGGCCGAAAGCGCTCAGAGTCCGTTTGGAAACGGGTCAGGGCGTGGCGGAATCGAAGATGGGCGCGCAGCGACCAAAATGGTGGTTTGTGAGCACCGGAGCGCAGCAAAACGCCATTTGCAGGCCGCCCTCACGCAATTTCCAAACAGTCTCTCATTTGCTGCGGCGGTCGGGCAGCCCGTTCCCGGGATAGGGCCGCCGCGCGCCGTCCGCCGCCGGCTGTTCGCGCTCGTAGCGCACGCCCGGAAAGAAGACGATCGTGGCGGAGCCTTCGCGAGGCGGCCTCATCGGCGGCTCGCGGCGACGCTGGTTCAGTTCGATGATGTTGTCCATGGCACGAGCCGCTCCACTGAAGAACGCGATTCACCCGGACCCACACGCCACACGGCCCGATAGAGCCAGCATAGGGTTAACAGTTTGCAAACCCCTTTGCCTGCATAGTCGCTGCGTGGCCGGGCTCCGCATGGGGGTGGATGTCCGCCGGGGATCGAGTGGGTGTCAGTCGTGCGTAGCGGAGTTGCGGGCCTCGCCTTGTCCGAGGACCAGATCGCCAAGTCGGATCGTCTGTTCAGGGCGGCGATTTCCGGCTTTTGTTCCCTCACCATGGCGACGCGGCTCGACGCCACGCGCCTCGACCAGCTCGCGCTGCCGCTGCTGCCGCTCGTCACCGACGAGAGCCGCCGCTACGCCGCCGCCGCGCTGTCGCGCAGCTTTCCGGGACCGCAGGGCCTCGTGCGGCGCCTCGCCGAGGAAGACATATCCATCTCCGCGCCGATCCTGGTCGGCTCGCCGGTCCTCTCCGACATCGACCTGATCGGCCTCATCGGCCGCCACGGGCTGTCGCATGCCGGCGCCGTCGCCAGCCGCGCCAACCTCAACGCCAACATCGCCGCGCTGATCCGCGCCCTCGGCGTGCCCGGCCCGGTGGAGAACGAAGCCGCTGCGCCGTCGCCGGCCGAAGAAGCGCCCGCACGGCCCGAACCAGCCCTAGCCGCCCCGCTCGATGTCGAGCCGGCGCCCGCCAACGACGCCGCTCCGGCCCGGCCTTCAACCACCGCGCCGGCACAAGCCGCCTCGGAGGTCCAACCCGTCGCCGACGCCTTCGACGAATATGTGCGCGCCGAGCCCGGCGCGGCCGAGGAAGCGGCGCGGGCGAAGCTGCGGGCGATGATGATGCCCGCCGGGCCGCGCGCGCCCTCGCGCGCCCATCCCGCGCAGGAAGCGGCCCTTGCGCCGCTCGACTGGGACGCGGCGCACGCGGCGGCGAACCGCGTCGTCGCCACCGGCCTCAGCGGCAAGGCGGCGCTGTTCCATACGGCGATCGCCGATGCCTTCGAGCTCGATTTCCGCACCGCCGCGTCCATCGCCGACGACACCGATCTGCGGCGGCTCGCCATGGCACTGAAGGCGGCGACGCTGCCGCCGGCGCAAGCCTTCCTGATCGCGGCCCTCGCCTTCCCGCCGCGCTTCGTCACCACGGCGGCGATCCGCTCCTTCATCGAGCTCTATGCGGCGATCGACGTCGAGCGCGCGCGTCGCGAGGTCGAAGCCCTGCGCCGGCGCATGCCCCGGCCCCCGGCGGCATCGTCCGTCGCGCCGGTCGCCAACACGCCCGGCCGTCGCGACGACAGCGACCGCCCGGCAGCCTCGGCACTCAGGGCGTCGTAGGCCCCAGCGCCTCGCGCACGAAATCGTCGCCGGCCTCCAGCTCGACCAGCCACAGATCGGGGTCGAACCTGACCTCACGCGCGATCCGCGCGTCGATCGCTTCGCTGGGATCCGGCAGACGCTGGAACTTGCGTTCGTCCGGCTTGCGCTCGTCATAGCTCGCCTGCGGCGCGGGGCCGTAGAGAACGGACTGGCCGAGACGGTCGCGGCTGACGACGAAGACCGCCCCCGCCTCCGGCGCGCCCTTGCGCAGCACGGCGGCGAAGCCGCCGGCCGAAAAGGCGCGGCGCAGCAGCGCCGACACCCACAGATCGCTCGTCACGCGCATCGGCACGCCCCGGACAAAGGCCGCGGCATCAGCCGGCCGGCTCTTGCTGCCGGTCCGACAGGAAGGCGAGGATCGCATCGCAGAACACGTCGTTGCGGTCGCCCGCCACCATATGGCCGGCGCCGGACACGTCGACGAAGCGTCCCCGCGGCAGACGCGCGACGAAATCGCGGGCCGCCTCCGCGTCGATCAGCTCGGACTCCATGCCGCGCACCAGAAGCACGGGCAGGCCCAGCCCGTGCAGCTTCGCCTCCACGTCCTCAAGCAGTTCGACGGCACCGTAATTGACGTTGCGCGGACCGTCGAGGAAGGCCGGGTCCCAGTGCCAGCGGAAACGCCCGTCCGCATCGAGCCGCAAATTCTTGCGCAGCCCGTCGAGCGAGCGCGGACGCTTGCGGTTGGGCAAATAGCCGGCGATGGCGTCGGCCGCCTCGGCAAGGCTCGAAAACCCCTCCTTCATGCGCGCGCCCATGAAACCCTGGATGCGCGCCACGCCGTCGCTCCTCATGCGAGGCACCACGTCGACCAGCACCAGCGCGCGCGCCAGCGGTCCCTCGCGCACCTCCGCCACCAGCGCCGACAGGCCGCCGAGCGAGGCGCCCACCACGGTCGCCCGCCCGCCGAAACGTTCGCCGAGCTGCCGGAGCAGCGCGACGACATCGGCGCCGTAATCCGCGAAGCTGTAATGCCCCTTGCGCGACCACGCGCTCTCGCCATGGCCGCGCAGGTCGACGCTGACCGCCCGCTTGCCCGCCGCGGCGACCTTGCGCGCGGTATTGTCCCACGCCCGGCGCGTCTGGCCGCCGCCATGCAGGAACAGCACCGTTTCGCCGCCGCCGTCGAACAGGTCGGCGGCCAGCGCGTCGCCCTCGACGCCGTGAAGATTAAGACTGGAAGGCTTGATCAAAGGGGATGGTCCTTCAGGAAGGCCAGCACACGCGCCTTGAAGGTGCGGTCGCCGACCGAAAGCATGTGGTCGCGGCCCTCGATGGCGAAGGCTTCGCCGGCCGGCAGCATCCGCGCCAGCGGCCCGGCCGGCCCGCCGACATCGTCCTTCGTGCCGACCGCGACCAGCACCGGCTGCGTGATGCGGGCCAACTCGCCCGGCGTCAGCTCCGCGCGCGAGCGCGTGATGCAGGCCGCCAGCGCCCGCCGGTCGCTCTTGGTCTGGTCGGCGAAGGCACGGAACATCTTTCCGCGCGGATGGGTGATCGTCTCCCTGTCCTTGGCCAGCAGGGCCTCGGCGATGGGATCCCAGTCGCCCACGCCCTCGACCAGGCCGAGGCCCAGCCCGCCGAGCACCAAAGTCGCCACCCGCTGCGGATGGTCCAGCGCCATGAAGGCGGCGACGCGCGCGCCCATCGAGTAGCCGAACACATGGGCGCGCTCCAGGCCGGCATGGTCGAGCAGCGCGACGGCGTCCGACGCCATCTTGCCCGGCGTATAGTCCGCCTCGTCATAGCTCCTGGTCGACTGGCCGTGGCCGCGATGGTCGAAGGCGAGCACGCGGTAGCCGGCCTCCTCCAGCGTCTTCACCCAGCCGGGGTTGATCCAGTTGACCAGCACGCTGGAGGCGAAGCCGTGCACCAGCAGCACCGGGTCGCCCTCGCCCCGGTCGACATAGGCCAGATCGAAGCCGTCATGTTTGAAGGTCGGCATGGGCGCGTCAGAAATTCCATTGCGCCCCGGGGGGAAGAGGGAGCGGCCTCAATCGGCCGCCGCGATGCGGTCGATGACCGGATGGCGCAGCCGGTCGCCCGCGGCGATGCCCGCCTTTTGCGCGGTTCCGGCCTTCACTTCAAGCACGAAACGCACCGGGGCCTGCGGCGCGATCGCGGCTTCCGAGAACGGCACGCCCTGCCTGATGTCGACGACCACGCCCTCCTCGTCGGCGAAGATCAGGTCGAGCGGCATCGGCGTGTTCTTCATCCAGAAGGCGACGCGCCGCGTCTCCTCGAACACGAACAGCATGCCGCGGTCGTCCGGCATCACCCGGCGGAACATCAGCCCGGCGGAGCGCTCGGCATCGTCGTCGGCGATCTCGACGGTGAAGCGTATGTCCTTGCCACCCGCCTCGGCGACCAGCGGCGCGGGGTCGACCGGCAGCAGCATGGGCTGCCCCGTCTGGCCCCCCATCTGGGCCATCGCCGGCATCGCCGCCGGCACGGACGCCAACGGAGCGGCAAGCGACGCCGCGACCAGAAGGGCTGCGGATCTGCGGCGGAAATGTTTCATGGCGCTCCCTGCGCCGGCGCTCAATGCGACGCCGGCAGGGTTCCCACATCGGGGTAGATTTCGGCAGCCATAAGGCCCTTGTCGCCCGTGCCGAAACGCACCAGCACCACCTGGCCGGGCCGAAGCTCGGTCACGCCGTAGCGGCGCAGCGTCTCCATGTGGACGAAAATGTCCTCGGTGCCCTCGCCGCGGGTGAGGAAACCGAAACCCTTGGTCCGGTTGAACCACTTGACCAGCGCCCGCTCCAGCCCGCTTTCTGCGGTGACGACCACATGGGTGCGCTGGTTCGGCAGCTCCGAAGGATGCACCGCCGTGCTCGTGTCCATCGACACGATCTTGAACGCCTGCATGCCGCGGTCGCCCCGGCGCGCCAGCGCCACGACGCGCGCGCCCTCGAGCGCGGTCTGGAAACCGTCCTTGCGCAGGCAGGTGACATGCAGCAGCACGTCGCCGTAGCGCAGGTCGTCGGGCAGGATGAAGCCGTAGCCCTTGGCCACATCGAACCACTTGATCGCGCCGGCCAGTTCAACCAGCGCTTCGGCGTCGGAGCGGTCGTCCAGGTCCGGGGTCACGCCCCAGCCTGCCGCCCGACCCTCCGTAGAGGATTTGTCCCCCATCCGAACGCACCCTTTCGCCAGAACAACGCAAGAACAAATCACTTGATTCTTACATGCAGGATAACACCGCCAATTCAGGGGTTAGCAAGACCCGCCCGGTGTTTTTCACCATTCTGCCACCGCTTCTTGCGCGCGGCGGCCGCAAGCCCTAGCAAATGACGGGGACGCTGCGCTGCAACATGGCGCGCATCCCGCGAAAACGAACGCAAGAAGGCAGGCTTCGATGCGCTATCTGCACACCATGGTCCGCGTCACCGACGTGGAAACGTCGCTGGACTTCTACTGCCGCAAGCTCGGCCTCGAGGAAGTTCGCCGGGTGGACAACGAGAAGGGCCGGTTCACGCTGATCTTCCTCGCAGCCCCCGCCGACCGGGAAACCTCCCGGGCCCGCCGCGCGCCGGAGCTGGAGCTCACCTACAACTGGGACCCCGAGGCCTATACGGGCGGGCGCAATTTCGGCCACCTCGCCTATAAGGTCGACAATATCTACGAGACCTGCCGGCGCCTGATGGATGCCGGCGTCACCATCAACCGGCCGCCGCGCGACGGTGCCATGGCCTTCGTGCGCTCGCCCGACAACATCTCCATCGAGATCCTGCAAGAGGGCGACGCGCTGCCGCCGCGGGAGCCCTGGGCGTCGATGAAGAACACCGGCGAGTGGTAGGAAGCGGGCGGACCGCAGCGGCCAGTTTTCAGGTCAGGTCGTGCAAACCGCCGGGAACCGGATGGTTCACGCCCGCGAGCGGAACCATGCGACGATCGCCGGCATGTTCTCCTCGAACCCGCCCGGCAGGAACACGTTGAACAACCCCGCCCGCGCATCGGTCCGGTTGGCGAAATCGTGCGTCACGCCCGCCGGGATGCGCAGCAGCGTGCCTCGCGGCGCCTCGTGCCAGACGTCGCCCACGAGCACGCTCGGGCGGCCTTCCAGCACGAGGAATATCTCGTCATTGTCGGCATGGCTGTGCGCGCCGGGACCGTCCGAATTCGGCTCCAGCCACCATTCGGAGATCGAATAGCGATTGCCCGTCTCGGCGCCGTCCGCCTTGAAGACCGCCGTCATCGGCCCGCACGCATAGACGCGGCCCTGCTCGGGGCCGAGTATGATCGGCCTGTGCTCGCTCATGCCGGTCTTTTCCTGCCGAACCATTGCACGAACAGGGCGGCGCCGATCACCCCGCCGATCAGCCCGATCGCCGGCGCGATGGTCGCCATTCCCATGGCCGTCGCGCCCTCGAAGTCGTGGTAGCCGGTGATCACCGTGAAGGCGACGTAGGCGAAGAACACGGCGAGCGTCGTCGCCACGAGGCCGACCACGAAACCCAACATGCCGAAAAGAACCGCGCGCATGGCGCTTCCTTAGCAGCTTTGCTGCCGCGGCGGGAGGTGTGCGCCATTCTCTCCCGCCACACCGTCCCGATCACACGGTCAAGTGGCGGCGCACCTCGGCCCGGTCGAGATCCTCCGCCGGACCGCTGTGGACCACCAGCCCGCGGTCCATGACGTAGACGTGGTCGGCCAGTTCGCGGCAGAAGTCGAGATATTGCTCGACCAGCAGGACGCCGATGCCGGCCGTGTCCCGCAGGAAGCGGATGGCGCGGCCGATATCCTTGATGATCGACGGCTGGATGCCCTCCGTCGGCTCGTCCAGCACCAGGAGCTTCGGCCGCATGGTCAGCGCGCGGCCGATGGCGAGCTGCTGCTGCTGGCCGCCGGAGAGGTCGCCGCCGCGCCGCGACAGCATGGTCCGCAGCACCGGAAACAGCTCGAACACATGGTCC